>CANQQW010000022.1 GCA_947626075.1 uncultured Clostridia bacterium | reverse complement strand
CCGAGATAAAGGCGTTCGGCTGCTGCCACGAGGTATTTGGCACACAAAAGCTATTGGCGGCGGCTCTTGACGATATATGCGGCATAAAGGACGTAAAGCGCGAGGAAATAAAGGTAAACGTAGTCGGCGTGAACCACTTCACATGGCTCACAAGCGCGCAGTACAAGGACATAGACATATTCCCGATATACCGCGAGTTTGCCGAGAAGTACAAGGATACGGGCTACGGCGACGCGGCGGATAAAAACTGGATGAACAAGTCCTTTTTCAGCCGCGAGAAAGTAAAGTTCGACCTGTTCCTGCGCTGCGGCTACATCGCCGCCGCCGGTGACAGACATCTTGCGGAATTTTGCCCCGGTAAGTGGTACCTAAAGGATCCCGAAACGGTCGAAAAGTGGGGCTTCGGTCTCACAACGGTAAAATGGCGCAAGGAGGATTTAAAGCGCCGATTGGAGCGCAGCGAGCGTCTGTATAAGAACGAGGAAAAATTTGAGATACGCGAAACGGGCGAGGAGGGAGTGCAGCAGATGCGGGCGCTTCTGGGACTGAGGGAGCTCGTTACGAACGTCAACATACCGAACCGAGGACAGATACCGAATTTACCCATAGGCGCGGTAGTTGAAACGAACGCGGTGTTCCGCGCAAACTCCTTAACGCCTGTGTTCGCGGGAAATATCCCCGAGGAAATATATCCGCTCATAAGCCGAGTGTCGGGCGAGCAGGACAGAGTGCTTGACGCGGCTCTCGCGCGCGACCTTGACGGCGTGTTCGCGTGCTTCGCGAACGACGCGAACGTCGAGCTTCCGCTTGACGACGCGCGCAAGCTGTTTGACGAGATGATTAACAACACGAAAAAATATTTGAAGATGTATTTCTGATTGGGAGGATAAATATGAAACCGTTTATGGACAAGGACTTCATGCTTTCAAACGACACCGCGAAAAAGCTCTACCACGACTACGCGGCGGACATGCCGATATTCGATTACCACTGCCACCTTTCCCCGCAGATGATGTATGAGGATAAGCCGTTTAAGAACATTACCGAGATTTTTCTCGGCGGCGACCATTACAAGTGGCGGTACATGCGCTCGAACGGCATTGACGAGGAATACATAACGGGCGGCGCGAGCGATTACGATAAATTCAAGGCGTTTTGCTCATGTTTGCAGTATGCCGTCGGTAATCCGCTCTACCACTGGACGCACCTCGAATTGAAGCGTTACTTCGGCGTTGAGGAAATCGTGACGGAAAAGACGTGCGACGCAATATGGGAAAAGTGCAACGCTGTGATAAGGGACACTAAAATGAGTCCGTCAACGCTCATAAATTCCTCGAACGTCGCGGTAATATGCACGACTGACGACCCCGCCGACAGTCTCGAATGGCACAAAAAAATAGCGGAAAAGGGACACATAAAAGCAAAGGTTTATCCCGCGTATCGCCCAGACTCTCTCCTAAACATAGAAAAGGACGCGTTTCCGCTGCATTTGGAAAGGCTCGCATATGTGTGCGGAAAAGGGATAAGAACGTATGACGATTTGATAAACGCGGCGTACGAGCGCATCGAATTTTTCCACGCAGCGGGCTGCCGCATAAGCGACCACGCGCTTGACGGCGTGCCGTACAGCACGGCTTACAGTCCCGACGATGTTTTTGCCAATGCTTTTGATAAGGCTATACGCGGCGAAATGGTCACAAAGGACGAGGCCGCAGCGTACAAGACCGGCTTGCTTAAGGATCTGGGCAAAAAGTACAAGGAGCTCGGCTGGACGATGCAGCTTCACATCGGTGCGCTTCGGGACAACAATTCGCGCATGTTCACAAAGCTCGGTCCGGACTCGGGTTTTGACTCTATCGCCGATTACGAGATAGCGACGAATTTGAGCGCGCTGCTCAACTCGATGGATAAAAATGACAACCTCCCCAAAACGATACTCTACACGCTGAACCCGAAGGACAACTACGTCCTTGCGACGATGCTCGGCAACTTCCAGTCGAGCGAGACGGCGGGCAAGATACAGTTCGGCTCCGGCTGGTGGTTCAACGACCAGCGCGACGGCATGACGGAGCAGATGAAGGCGCTCGCGAACCTCGGCGCGCTGAGCCGCTTTGTCGGTATGCTCACCGACTCGCGCAGCTTCCTCTCGTACACGCGCCACGAGTATTTCAGACGCATAATGTGTAACCTGCTCGGCACGTGGGTAGAAAACGGCGAATTCCCGCAGGACTACGATACCCTCGGCACGATCGTACAAAATATTTGCTATAATAACGCGGTAAGATATTTTGATATGGGAGTGTAAACACGGGCGTAGGGGCGACCCTTGCGGCCGCCCGTGTCCACGACACATCGGCGGCAACGACACCGTAGGGGCGGTCATTGGCCGCCCCTACGGCGCACAATTTTACAATTACGGGTGTAGGGGACGGCGCCCCCGACGTCCCGCATTGGCACATCTCAACCACCACCCACCAAAAAGGAGAAACCAAACCATGGAACTACTAAAACGCACCCCATCCATCCCGAAGCACACGGAGCGTGTGCTGCAATTCGGCGAAGGCAACTTCCTGCGCGGCTTTGTTGACTGGATGATTGACCGTCTCAACAAGGAAAACGGCGGCGACTACGGCGTTGTCGTTGCGCAGCCGCTCCCGCAGGGACTCGGCGATATGATAAACGCGCAGGACGGACTTTATACGCTCTACCTGCGCGGACTGTCGGGCGGCAAGGCGACGGAGGAAACGCGCGTCGTCGACTGCGTGACGCGCTGCATTAACCCGTACGAGCAAACGGATGAGTTTTTCTCGTGCGCGTTAAATCCCGACCTTCGCTTTATCGTGTCGAACACCACCGAGGCGGGTATAGAGTACAGACAGGGCGACAGCGCGGACGACTTTAACAATGCTACGTTCCCCGGGCGGCTCGCGATGTTTATGAAAAAGCGGTTCGACGCGGGACTTAACGGCTTTGTGCTGCTGCCGTGTGAGCTTATAGACAAAAACGGCGACAACCTCAAGGAGTGCGTTTTAAAATACGCGTCCGACTGGGGTTACGGCGACGAGTTTGTAAAGTGGGTGAACGAGGAAAACCACTTCACGAACACGCTCGTTGACAGAATTGTGACCGGCTATCCGCGTGACACTGCGGCGGAAATGGAAAAGAGCTATGGTTACCGCGACAACGTTATAGACACCGCCGAAATATTCCACCTCTGGGTAATAGAGGGCGACAAAAAGTACGCGGAGGAGATCCCGTTTCACAGGATCGGTCTCAACGTGCTGTGGACGGACGACGTTACGCCGTACAAAAAGCGCAAGGTCCGCATACTAAACGGCGCGCACACCATGTCGGTGCTTGCGGCGCGGCTTATGGGACTTGAAACGGTCGGTGAAATGATGAACGACGCGGACACATACAAATTCGTGCATGACGGCATATTCGAAGAAATCATACCGACGCTCGACCTCCCGAAAGAGGAGCTTTGCGCGTTCGCGAACAACGTAATTGAGCGCTTCAAAAATCCATTTATAAAGCACTATCTATTGAGTATCGCGCTTAATTCCGTATCGAAATTCAAGGTGCGCGTGCTGCCGAGCATACAGGAGTATATAAAGCGTTACGGCAAAGAACCGAAGCGGCTCGTGTTCGCGCTTGCCGCGCTCATAATGTTCTACCGCACCGACGAGGCGAACGACGACGCGGAAATCACGGCGTTTATGAAAACCGAGTCGGCGGCTGAAATATTAAAGCGCGCCGATTACTGGGACGAGGATCTGACGTACCTTCTGCCGAGTGTGGAAAAGTACATCGCCGAAATGGAAGCAAAGGGCGTTCGCGAAGTGTTAAAGGAAATATTGTAATGAGAACTCTTAAAATAAACGAAAATGACAACGTAGCCGTAATGCTCGACGGCGAAATGCGGGGACACAAAACCGCGCTTTGCGACATAAAAAAGGGCGACGATATCATAAAGTACGGCTACAGCATAGGTCACGCCGCGTGCGACATAAAAAAGGGCGAACATGTCCACACCCACAACGTAAAAACCAACCTCGAGGGGACACTAAAATACACGTATGTGCCAAAGTTAGGGACACTAAAACCACGAAATACCAAAACCTTCCTCGGCTACCGCCGCGCAGACGGCAGCGTCGGCATACGCAACGAGATATGGATAGTAAACACCGTCGGCTGCGTGAACAAAACATCTGAAATACTCGCGCGCGAAGCAAACAAAAAATACGCGGACGAGTGCGGCGGCATATTTAATTTCGTACACCCGTACGGCTGCTCGCAGCTCGGCGACGACCAAAAAACGACGCAGACTATCCTAAAAGGACTCGTGAACCACCCCAACGCCGCCGGCGTACTCGTGCTCGGACTGGGCTGCGAAAACAACAACATACCCGTGTTCCGCGCTTGCTTGGGCGAGACGGACGACGAGCGCGTAAAATTCATGTCGGCGCAGGACTACGACGACGAGATTGAAAAGGGTATGGAGCTTATCGGCGAGCTTGTGGAGTATTCCAAAAAATTCAAGCGCGAAGAATGCGGCGCGGACGAGCTTGTAATAGGCTTAAAATGCGGCGGCAGCGACGGTTTTTCGGGACTTACCGCGAACCCCCTAATAGGACGCGCGTCCGACGCGCTAATCGCTATGGGCGCGAGCACTGTTCTGACGGAGGTACCCGAGATGTTTGGCGCGGAGACCATACTTATGAACCGCTGTGTCAGCGAGGAAGTGTTTAATAAAACCGTCCGCCTCATAAACGACTTCAAGGACTACTTCACGCGTCACGGACAGGTCGTGTACGAGAACCCGTCCCCGGGCAACAAAAAGGGCGGCATAACGACGCTGGAGGACAAGTCGCTCGGCTGCGTGCAGAAGTCGGGCAGCGCGAACGTATCTGACGTTATAAACATAGGCGAGCACGTTAAAAACAAGGGACTTAACCTCCTGACAGGACCCGGCAACGACATTGTAGCCGTCACGAACCTCACCGCGTCGGGCTGCCACATGATTTTGTTCTCGACGGGACGCGGCACACCTGTGGGCGCGCCCGTGCCTACGGTAAAGGTCGCGGCAAATACTCCGCTTGCTGAGAAAAAGCCGCACTGGATAGACTTTAACGCCGGACCTATTATAGGCGGCGCGGACTTGACGGAGGAATTTGTTGACTACATACTCTCCGTCGCGAGCGGCGAAAAGACGAACAACGAAAAAAACGGTTACCGCGAAATTTCAATCTTTAAGGACGGGGTAACGTTATAAAATATTTTACAGAAAGGTATTGATACAAATGAACACAAAAGTAACAGACACGATTATTTACGCGGGAGTTGACGACAAGACGCTTGACCTCTTTGAGAGCCAGTACGTTGTGCCGAACGGTATTTCGTACAACTCCTATGTCATCATTGATGACAAGATTACGGTAATGGACACGGTTGACAAGAGAGCGTCGGAGGAGTGGTTTTCAAACCTTGAGAAGATTCTCGGCGGCAGAAAGCCGGACTACCTTGTGATTTCGCATCTTGAACCCGACCACGCGGCGAACATCGAGAGATTTGCCGAAAAGTACCCCGGAGCTAAGCTTGTGGGCAACGCGAAAACATTCGCCATGCTGCCTCAGTTCTTCGGCAATGATTTTGCTGACAGACAGGTGACGGTCAAAGAGGGCGACGAGCTTAACACGGGCGCGCACACGCTTGTATTCTTTATGGCGCCTATGGTACACTGGCCTGAAGTAATGGTAACATACGATAAAAAGGACAAGGCGCTTTTTTCAGCGGACGGCTTCGGCAAATTCGGAGCGCTCGACGCCGACGAGGACTGGGACTGCGAGGCGCGCAGATATTATTTCAATATCGTAGGCAAGTACGGCGCTCAAGTACAGTCGCTTCTTAAAAAAGCGGCGGCGCTTGACATTGAGATTATTTGTCCGCTCCACGGACCTATCCTGACGGAAAACCTTGAACACTATATAGGAAAGTACGACACGTGGAGCAAGTACGAGCCTGAGAACAAGGGCATAACGATTGCCTACGCGTCGATCCACGGCAACACTGCGGCGGCAGCCGAGAAAATGGCGGAAATACTAAAAGCGCAGGGTGAGGAAAAAGTTTCCGTATTCGATTTGTCGCGCGACGATATGGCGGAGGCGATTGAGGACGCGTTCCGTTACGACGGTATCGTGTTTGCCTGCGCGACATACGACGGCGGACTGTTCCCGTGCATGGAAGATTTTCTCGCGCATTTAAAGTCCAAGACGTACCGAAGCAGAACGGCTGCCATAATCGAAAACGGCTCATGGGGACCTATGGCGGCTAAGCGCATACGTGAGTCGCTTGAAGCCATGAAAGACATTACCGTTGTGGACAAAACCGTAACGATTAAGTCTTTAATGACCGACGCGAACATATCCGAAATGGAGGAAACGGCGAAAGAGCTGAGAGCGGCGCTCGGCAGATAAAGAACGAAACAAAAAAAGCGGCAGCGCCGCTTTTTTTGTTTTAATTATTTTATTTCACTGTGAAATTTCTGCAATGACTTAACGCCGTTGTCGCCGCTTTGAATAGCCTTTATTCCGGCGACAGACGCTTTCGCCGCCGCGATTGTCGTCATGTACGGGATCCTGCCCTTGATAACGCCTTTTCTTATATAGCTGTCGTCCGCCGCGCCTTTTTTGTCGGTCGGAGTGTTTATGACCATAGTAACCTCGCCGTTCGTGATTACGTCAAGCACATTAGGTCTGCCCTCGCCGAGCTTTGCGACAGCCTTCGCGGGTATGCCGCGTGAGTTAATGAAGTCCGCGCTTCCTTTCGTCGCGATTATCTCAAAGCCCAAATCATGGAAGCCTTTCGCGACCTCGATCATTTCTTCTTTGTCGCGGTCATTTACGCTGATAAGCACCTTACCCGAAACGGGAAGCCTTGTCTGCGTAGCCTCCTGCGACTTGCCAAATGCCTCTCCGAAGTCCGCCGCCATACCAAGGACTTCACCCGTCGAGCGCATTTCGGGACCTAAAATCGGGTCGACCTCTTGGAACATATTGAATGGGAACACCGCTTCCTTAACACCGTAGTGCGGAATTTTCTTTTCCTTTAAACCAGCCACGGGCGACGGTCTCTTTGTTATCGGCGACGTGATTATGTCAGTCGCGAGCGGCACCATTCTGATGTTGCACACCTTAGACACGAGCGGCACCGTTCTTGACGCGCGCGGATTCGCTTCGAGTACGTATACCTTGCCGTCCTCGATTGCGTACTGCATATTCATCAGTCCGCGAACGTTCATTTCGCGCGCTATTTTGCGCGTATATTCCTTGATTGTCTCGACGTTTTCGGCGGGAATATGCATCGAAGGCAATATGCAGGCGGAATCGCCGCTGTGAACTCCCGCAAGCTCGATATGCTCCATAACAGCCGGAACAAACACGTTCTCGCCGTCGGAAATAGCGTCCGCCTCGCACTCTACCGCGTGATTTAAGAAACGGTCGATAAGGATCGGTCTGTCGGGCGTTACGCCAACAGCCGCGTTCATATAGATTTTAAGGCTTTCCGCGTCGTGGACTACCTCCATGCCGCGTCCGCCGAGCACATACGACGGACGGACCATTACGGGGTATCCTATCTTCTCCGCGATTTCAAGCGCTTCATGAATGTCGACCGCCATACCCGACTCCGGCATCGGAATACCGAGCTTGTCCATCATCGCGCGGAACAAATCTCTGTCCTCCGCCAAATCTATCGTTTCCGGCGTAGTACCCAAAATGTTTACGCCGTTTTTCTTTAATTCCGCCGCCAAATTGAGCGGTGTCTGACCGCCGAACTGCGCGATTACGCCGAGCGGCTTTTCCTTTTCATGTATGCTTAAAACGTCCTCCAGCGTCAGCGGCTCAAAATAGAGCTTGTCCGAAGTATCGTAGTCGGTTGAGACCGTCTCGGGATTGCAGTTTACGATTATCGTTTCAAAGCCGAGCTGCTTCAGGGCTTTAGCCGCGTGAACGCAGCAGTAGTCGAATTCGATACCCTGTCCTATTCTGTTTGGACCGCCGCCCAATATCATAATTTTCGGCTTGTCCGAAGCCTTGCTTTCGTCTTTCATGTTGTATGAAGAATAGTAGTAAGCCGCATCCTTTGTGCCGCTTACGTGAACGCCCTCCCACGCTTCGGTAATGCCCGCCGCGATGCGCGCGTTCCTGATTTCTTCCTCCGTAACGCCCAAAAGACCGCTCAAATATCTGTCCGAGAAGCCGTTCTTTTTCGCCTGCTTAAGCGCGTCCGCGGGCGGAACGCTGCCCTTATATGCTTTAAGCGCTTCTTCCTCCTCGACAAGCTCTTTCATCTGCTCGATAAAATAATGCTTTATCTTTGTCAAATCCCATAATTCCTCAACGGTCGCGCCTTTTCTTAGTGCCTCGTACATGATGAACTGTCTTTCGCTTGACGGATATACAAGCATTTTCAAAAGCTCATCCTTTGATTTCTCGGCGAAATCTTTCGCGCCGCCCAAACCGTAGCGCCCTATCTCAAGGCTTCTTATAGCCTTCTGAAACGCCTCCTTATACGTCTTGCCTATGCTCATTACCTCGCCCACGGCGCGCATCTGTGTGCCGAGCTTGTCCTGCGCGCCCTTAAACTTCTCAAACGCCCAGCGCGCGAACTTGATAACAACATAGTCGCCGTCGGGATAGTATTTGTCAAGCGTGCCGTACTTGCCGCACTCAATATCGGATAGATCCAAGCCTGCCGCGAGCATAGCCGAAACGAGAGCGATTGGGAAACCTGTAGCCTTTGAAGCGAGCGCCGACGAGCGCGACGTGCGCGGATTTATTTCGATTACGATAACGCGCCCGTCCTCGGGATTTCTCGCGAACTGCACGTTCGTTCCGCCGATAACCTCTATCGCTTCAACGATTTTATACGCCTGTCTCTGCAATTCTTTCTGAACGTCCTCGGGAATTGTGAGCATAGGAGCCGAGCAGAATGAATCTCCCGTGTGAACTCCGAGCGGGTCTATGTTCTCTATAAAGCAGACTGTGATCATGTTGTTTTTGGAGTCTCTTACGACCTCCAATTCAAGCTCCTCCCAGCCGAGAACCGATTCCTCAACGAGAACCTGTCCGACAAGGCTCGCCTGCAAGCCGCGCTCGCAGACGACCTTTAATTCCTCCGTATTGTAAACAAGACCGCCGCCTGCGCCGCCCATAGTGTACGCCGGACGCAGCACAACGGGGTACCCGAGCTTGTCCGCGATTTTAAGCGCCTCGTCAACGGAATATGCGACCTCGCTTCGAGCCATCTCAATTCCGAGGCTGTTCATGGTTTTCTTAAATTCTATTCTGTCCTCGCCGCGGTCGATAGCGTCAACCTGAACGCCTATGACCTTAACGCCGTACTTATCCAAAACGCCGGCGTTCGCAAGCTCCGAGCAGAGATTTAAGCCCGACTGTCCGCCAAGATTCGGCAAAAGCGCGTCGGGGCGTTCCTTTTCGATTATCTGCGTCAATCTTTCAAGGTTCAGCGGCTCGATGTATGTAACGTCAGCCGTTTCGGGGTCGGTCATAATGGTCGCGGGATTCGAGTTGACGAGAACTATCTCGTAGCCGAGCTTGCGCAGCGCCTTGCACGCCTGTGTGCCGGAGTAGTCAAACTCGCACGCCTGACCGATAATAATAGGACCCGAGCCGATTATCAGGACCTTGTGTATATCGTCTCTTTTCTTCATAAACAAAACCTTTCCTTTCCGATGTTGTGTAAAATTAACTTATCCTAAATATTATCTCTTATTTATGGTTTTTTGTCAATAGTTAGGGGTAAAATAAAAATTAAATTATACATTGATGCTCAAATAAAGAGATTATATTGAATATATCAATGAAAAATGTTATAATATAAACGAATTTGCGTAAATTTTATATAAAAATATATCAAAATAAGAGGAAAAAAGATGAGCTTTACTTACAAAATAATCGACAAAATCATAAGAAAAACGGGGCTTAAGCACCATTTTGACACGGGTGAGGAGGAATTTATCAAGTATATAAAGGAAAACGAGCGTCCCTTGGATTTACCCGAATTTATGTATAAACGCCTCAGCATAAAAAAGACAATGATAGACGGAAAACCGCTGTTTTGCTTGACTTGCGGCGATTTAGGCAGCGATAGCGCGGTGCTTTTTATTCACGGCGGCGGCGGTATGTTCGCGCCGACCGTATTGCATTACAGATTTGCCGAAAAGCTTGCAAAAAGTACAAATAGCGCGGTATATTTCCCATTTTACCCGCTCGCGCCCGAAGAAAATGCCGATATTTCGGCAAAATGGGTGTTAAAAGCATACAATTTAATCGAAAAAAACCACACATCCAAAAAAATAACGGTGATAGGGGACAGCGCGGGAGCGCTTATAGCCGCGCGTATCACCGCCGCCGCGCAAAACAAACCGCGCGGCGTTGTGCTGATTTCGCCTGTGACCGGCACGGATAAAAACGATGAAGCATACATAACCGCGAAGAAAAACGACGCTCTTCTCTCCGAATTTATTATTGAAATGTCAGGCAAATACTGGGGAAACAACATACCGCTTTCAAGTCCGCGCATGAACGCCGAGTACATAGACTACACGGATTTCCCGCCTATACTCTTGTATTACGGAACGGCGGAAATGTTTGCTCCGCACATGGATAAGCTGATTGAAAATATAAAAAAGTGCGGCGCAAGCTTAGAGGTACACGCGGGAGAGGGCATGTGCCACGACTGGGCTATTCTGTCCGCCGTTCCCGAAGGACGCGCGGCGCTCAAACGTATAAGTAAATTTGTTAAAGAATAAGTTGTTGCGAATTAAAACGGGAATTATGAAGCTTTATAGCTCCGTTTTAGCGTAAAAAATCGTGAAAAAGATATTAAAACGCTGCTTTTTTAATATGATTTAATATGCTTGAATCTGGGAGGGTATATTATGATTATTATGAAAAAGCAGCTTGCGGCGGCGCTGCTTGCGGCTATAGCGCTTGCGTCGGTATTTTTCGGTATAACAAAATGCGAAAGCCGTCAAACATTTGCGGACAAAAATTTAAAAGTAGTGCTCGACGCGGGACACGGCGCACCGGATGGCGGTGCGGTGGGCGTAAACGGCACTCAGGAGAAAGACGTAAATCTCGCGATAGCGCAGAAAACGCGCGAGGTACTTGAGGGACGCGGCGCGTCGGTTGTAATGACGCGCGATGGAGACAGCGGATTGCAGGACGAGAACGCCAAAACGATACGCGAAATGAAAGTATCTGACATGAACAAACGATTGAAAATTATAAGTGACAGCGGCGCGGATTTATTCATAAGCATACACATGAATTCTTTCAGCGACAAAAACGTACAGGGACTGCATGTTTTCTATGATAAATCACACCCGGACGCGGAGGAAATCGCCGCGGCGATACAGGAAGAAATCGCAAAGGTGACGGGAGCTGAGGTACACGCTGTCAAGACCGCCGACGAGCGGCTGTTTCTCATGAAAAATCCGACTGTACCGTCAATACTTGTAGAGTGCGGATTTCTGTCAAATCCTGAGGAAGAAGCGAGGCTTAACGACGAAAAATACCAGTCAAAAATAGCGTGGGCAATAGCTTTTGCGTTGAAAAATTATACAAAATGATATAAAAAAACGGGAAAAATCCGCCAAAATTTTACTAACTCTTTATTAAATTCTATTGACGCTTACAAAAATTTGATATATAATATAATTTAATGTAGATTTTATGTTTGGAGGAAAAAATAATGAGTAGAGTTTATAACTTTTCAGCAGGGCCGTCAATGCTTCCCGAAGAAGTTTTAAAGAAGGCGCAGAACGAAATGCTTGAATACGGCGCAAGCGGTATGTCCGTTATGGAGATGAGCCATCGTTCCAAGGATTTTCAGGATATTATAGACAGCGCAGAGGCGCTTGTCAGAGAGCTTATGAACGTGCCTGACAACTATAAGGTAATGTTTCTTCAGGGCGGCGGTTCGACGCAGTTTGCAATGATACCGTTAAACCTTGCGAATAAGAACAAGAAAGCTGATTACGTTATAACCGGTCAGTGGGCGAAAAAAGCGGCGCAGGAAGCCGAAAGATACATCACCGTAAATAAGGTTGCGTCATCGGCAGACAAGACGTTCTCTTATATCCCCAAGCTTGATAAGTCAACATTTTCAAGTGACGCCGACTACTTCTATATTTGCTATAACAATACGATTTACGGTACGCGCTATACGAAGCTTCCAGAAACGGACGCTGTTTTGGTTGCCGATATTTCGTCATGCGCGATGTCTGAAGTGATTGATGTTACAAAGTTCGGACTTTTGTTTGCCGGCGCGCAGAAGAACCTCGGTCCCGCGGGCGTGACGCTTGTAATCGCGCGCGAGGACTTGCTCGGAAACGCTATGGACATTACGCCGACAATGCTTAATTATAAGACACACGCGGACAACGGCTCAATGTACAACACCCCGCCGACCTACGGTATATATGTGTTAAAGCTCGTGCTCGAGTGGATTAAGTCTAAGGGCGGTATCGCGGAGCTTCAGAAGATTAACGAGGCAAAGGCTAAGATACTTTACGATTACCTTGACTCTTCCGCGCTTTTTAAAGGTACGGTTGTCCCGGAGGACCGCTCGCTTATGAACGCGCCGTTCGTTACGGGAAATGAGGAACTGGACGCCAAATTCGTAGCGGAAGCTAAGGCTGCCGGCTTTGTAAACTTAAAGGGTCACAGAACCGTAGGCGGTATGAGAGCGAGTATATATAACGCTATGCCTGTGGAGGGCGTTACCAAACTCGTTGAGTTTATGAAAAAATTCGAGGCGGAAAACAAATAAAAAACGTAGGGGCGAACCGCATTCGCCCGCAATAAAACCTCAGTCGTGCAAGCACGGCAGCTCCCCTAACATGGGAGCCTTAAATACATTAATAATAGGAGAGATAAAATATGTTTAATATTCTTACGTTAAACAAAATAGCCAAGTGCGGACTTGACCAGCTTGGCAGCGGTTACAGCATTACCGATGATGTAAACACGGACGCGGACGGTATCATTTTAAGAAGCTTCAAGATGCACGATATGGAATTGCCCGCAAACCTGAAGGCTGTCGCAAGAGCGGGCGCGGGTACAAACAACATCCCCATCGACAAGTGCAGCGAAAAGGGAATAGTGGTATTCAATACGCCGGGCGCCAACGCCAATGCGGTTAAGGAACTTGTTATAGCCGGTATGCTGCTTGCGTCAAGAGACATTATAGGCGGCGTTGAGTGGGCTAACACGCTTACGGGCAGCGACGTTGATAAGCAGGTTGAAAAGGGCAAGTCCAACTTTGCGGGCAGCGAAATAAAGGGTAAAACGCTCGGTATAATCGGTCTGGGCGCGATAGGAATCCTTGTCGCCAACGCGGCTACCGCGCTCGGTATGGACGTTATCGGATACGACCCATACTTGTCGGTTGATTCGGCGTTAAAGCTGTCAAGACACGTCAAGAAGGCAAACACTCCCGATGAGGTTTACGCCGTATCGGATTACGTTACGATTCACGTTCCTCTTATGGACTCTACGAGAAATACAATAAACGCGGAGACCATAGCTCAGATGAAGGACGGAGTGGTAATACTTAACTTTGCGAGAGGCGGACTGGTAAATAATGACGATATAAAGAAAGCTATCGCGGAGGGTAAGGTTAAGAAGTACGTTGTTGACTTCGCGGACAGCGAAACGGTTAATCAGAAAGGCATTATAAACATACCGCATTTGGGCGCTTCAACGGAGGAGTCGGAGGATAACTGCGCGGTTATGGCGGCGCAGGAGCTTGCGGACTACCTTGAAAACGGCAACATACTAAACTCCGTAAATTTCCCCAACTGTTCGCTTCCCGAGGCGAGCGTGGGCAGAATTACAATCGCACATCAGAATATTCCGAATGTTATCGCTAAGTTCACAGAGGTACTTTCAAGCGTAAACATTTCGGACATGATCAACAAGTCAAAGGGCAAGCTTGCGTACACGATTATCAATACCGACCACGAAATCACGGACGAAATTGTATCGAAGCTCGAAGCTATCAGCGACGTTATAAAAGTAAGAGTAATAAAGTAAGTAAATAAAAAATACAGCGGTCTTGATACGCACATCCAAAAGCGCTGACTTTTGGGGTCAATATCATTTTGACCGCTGTATTTTTATGTTTTTATTTAAGTGTGAACTCGCAGTTTTTAGCGTCCGCGCCGTCCGTAAGAGTAAGCTTTGATTTATCGACAGTCAGGAAGAAGCCCGGCTTTGCCGCGCTTTCAAAGGATACCGCGTTGCGCGTGCCGCCTATACCTTTGACCGTTTTAAACGTCATACGCTTTGCAAGACTTTCGTCAAGAGTATCTTGCTGCGTCAGAATTACGCTGCGTCCGCTTGTGCATATGTACAAGCCCGGTTTATTCACAGCCTGTATCGAAACGTAATTCTCGTTATCCGCGTCATACTTTCCGTTTTCAATTTCCCACTCCGCGTCGGACGCGTCCGACGCCTCGCCCGCGTATACCGAACGCTTTAACGGATAAGAACTGTCGTCCGACGGATTTATAAAGCTTTCATGGCAGACGGTTTTAGAACCGCACATAATTGTTGACACGGTACCCGTAAGCCCGGTTGACGTTTCGGGTATCGGGTCGATCGTACCGTCTTTGTTTATTGTAAGCTCCGCCGCGCATACGCTTCTTCTGAAGCCGCTGCCCCACGGAAGAGAACCGTTGTGGTAGATGAAATACGTCTTGTTTTTGAAATCTATTACCGACGGGTGGTTGGTGTTCGACGTAGCCGTAGGCGGCATAAGCGTGCCGCCGTACGTCCATTCGGTGTTAAGAGTACCGTCGGCGTTCACAAGACTGTCCGCCGTGGCGTACGCCATTTGCTCGCGCCAGCCCATAGCGTAGAACAAGTAGTATTTACCCGTCGGCTTGCCGCTTTTATCTTTTTGCCTGTAAATCCACGGCGCTTCCGTGAATACGTCGGGCGCGTCCGCTATAGTCTGCTCAACAATATCCGTACCCATTTCTATTGTACCGTTACCGTCAATATCCTTTACGGAAACCATATCTTCATTAAGCTCGCATATAAAGAGTTTGCTGTTACCCCAGCACAGGTAGCGGTGCTCGGTGTTATTTACCGTTTCAACCCACACCGTCGGGTCAATGTCGTTCCATGTGCTTGAGTCCGGCGTAAAGCTTCCCGTAACAAGCGGCTCGCCGATGTCGGCATACGGACCTGTGGGGGAGTCCGAGACAGCCACTCCGATTGATTTACCGCCGTATAAGTCGTGCTTTGTCTCAGCGCAGTAGTACAGATAGTACTTGCCGTTATACTTAACAGCCTGACTTGCCCACGCCGAAACGTTGTCGTTTACCCAGTCTATGGAGTTTTCCTCCATAACTACGCCCTCGTACTTCCATTTCTTCATATCCTTAGATGAGTACGCAACCCATTCGGGCATTACATACCCCTCGCTTGTGGAGGTGTCATGACCGGCTATTATGTATACCGTATCGCCGTCCGCGAACGCGGCGGGATCTCCCGCGTAAAGCGTATCGTCATTCTCGCCGAAGCCGAGAACGGGATTACCGCCTGTACTCTTTTTAAGAGTTACCGCTGTCGTCGCGACGCGGTTCATATGTACGGTGCTTTGAGCTGTGGCGCTGCTTTTTTTGGCGAAGCTCGCGACCGAATTTTGGTCTGTACCCGTCATTACGACCGCACTTTCTCTGCGGTCTTTATCGTAGCCGGTAAGCACGAACAGCGTCATTACGTCGCCGCTTTTATAAAATTCGTAATTATCCGCGTCACCGTCCGTATCAAACGTAAGTGTGACGGTGTGGTCGCCGTCGTACGTCCACTTACCAAGCGTACCCGCGTCGCCGCCGCCTATGATACCGTCTTTCTGTAAAATTATCTCCGACGAATGTACGGGTAAGTCGCTGCCCTTGTACGCGCCGCTTTTGCTCACGTCGGTAACTCCCTCGTCCAAGATTGTGTGACCTATACTTGCCAAATCCCATGTGCCGTACAGCATTTCTTTCGGGATTTGCTGTTCCTTTTCGCCCGCGTATACGAGCGGTGAGATTACGGGCCAGCCGTCCTTTGTCCAAAGTATTTTCTTCACCTGTAAATACGCGGCGGCGTCGGGTATTTTGCGGCAGTGCTGAACAAGATACCAGCTTCCGTCGTCGTCGCGCAGTACGCTGTTGTGACCGCTGCCTACGTACTCGATACCGTCGCCCAAACGGAACGAGCCGGACATCTTGTAGCCCCAAAGCTCGTCAAGCGTACCGCCTTCTTTAACTTGGTCGGCGTATGTCGTGCCAACAAGTCTGCCCTGCTGGTCCTGCAAAAATCTGTGCGACGAACCCGCAAGAATTTCCGAGAATGTCTTGTCCGTTCTCGCTACTCTTATATTGTAGTTTGTGCCGAGCCAGCCGTATGACGTGAACATATAGCGGCAGCCGTTGTCGGGATTGTATACCGTGAACGGACCCTCGGGACCGACAACACCGGCGGGAGTTGAATACATTCTTGCGCCGAAGCTCTTACAGCTTTCAAGTATTGTTTCGTCCGAGGTATAGTCAACGCCGGAAAGCCTGCCGGTGGAAGCGTCAAGCTCCGCCATATGGATACCCCTCCAGAACGAGCCCCATATTAAGTAGGTTTTACCGTCCGTATCGGTAAAGATATTCGCGTCGATCGCGTTTGTGTTGTAGTCTTTGTTCTCAACGCTCGCGAGTACCACGCCGCAGTCCCGCGTTTCGCCGCCCCAAAGCAACGGCGACTTTGCCTTTACAAGACTTATTACCGAGTTTCTTCCGCCCAAACCGCACGAGATTGAGAGGTAGAACCAATACGGATACTCGTCGCCTTCCTTGTACAGTACATCGGGCGCCCAGTATGTGCCGTTGGGCTGAGTATCGGGGTAATTATTTTTTATGAAGTCATACGCAGTCTGCGGAATTGTTATGGCTATACCCGTATTATTGGACGCGCTCGGCTGCGCTTCGGAGGGAGCGGTGAGGTTCGCGTCGCTGTAGGTCGAGGTGTAGTCGTACTCTTTCCAATGTATTAGGTCTGACGACTCGTACACGAGATTATGTGATGAATACGCGTAGTAATTTCCGCTTACGGGATCCTTAAACACAGTCGGATCATGCGCGCCGAACGTGGTCGCGTCCGTGTCGGGGGGAGAGGCTTCGGGGAACGATACGTTCGCCTTCGGCAAATATCCTCCGTCATACGACTTACCGCTTGTCTTGTCCGTAACGACTACGCGGTAACAGGACACGCTCGCGTCCGTCTGCAAAAGTCTTTCGATGCTCTCGCTTTCGGCGGGAGAGATGGTAAAGTCCTCCGCGGCGGTCATCGCCTCACCCTCACTGCCGTCCGCGCCGCACGGTATAACGGAAACGCTTACCGTTCTTTCGTCGGGCAGGTAGTTCGTAATTTTTGCGCGCAATAAAACATTTTCACCGCCGGAATATTGAAACGTCTTTTTAATTTCCGATTGCCTAAGTCCATCGGCAGCGTCGTAAATAAACACCTTCACGATGTCGCTGTCGGATGTGCGCGGTGATTTTACCGTGCCCGAGCCGCTGTCAAGCTTTGCGTGGACGGCTTTTTTGAGAACGCCGTCCGAGTACGCGGCGGCTATGACCGACGCGCCTCCGTTGTTATTGACCTTCGCCGTTATCGTGCCGTTTTCCTTGTTTTCCTCCCATGTAAAACCGAGGTCGGACGCGGTGTAAAACTGCGTGTCGATAACGAGACGGTTTTCCTTGTCTATGGTATTCTGCGTTTCACGCTCGACAGCCGCCGCGCTAAGCGCTTGTATCTCGTCCTCGCTCAGCGCTCTGCCGTACAGACGGAAATCGTCCATCGTGCCGGAAAAGCCCTCGCCCGTACCCCAGTTCGCGTGACCTATCCACGCCGCAGCGTCGTCGGTAAAGAGTGATTTAACGTCCACAGCCGCCGTATCGGAAGAAACGAGCCTGCCGTTTACATACATATTCGTGCCGCTCGCCGTATACGTCACGGCAACGTACTGCCAGTCCATGTACGTGCCGTTCGATGTGACGGTGCTTAAGCGCGTGCCGTCATTGTTAAATCTTTCCGCCTGAAGCGATGACGGGGACGCGAGCAGACCGAGGTATTTTTCGTACTCGTAGGTTTGTTCGCCGGAAACGGGAGTTGTAAAGAACGCCCAGCGCGTACCGGGCTTGATCCAAAACGCGGCGGTTGCCGCGTCGCTTCCCGCGAGGATGCCTTTCGGGAGCTCAAGGTAGTTGTCCGCGCTGTTGGTCGATATGCTGAGAGCCTTGCTGTTTCCGTCGTAGCTGTCGGTATACGAGACGGAGCCGTGTTCGGTTACGGTGCCGCCGAAAGACGCGTCAAATGAGCCTGTGCCTGTGCCTTTTTCATCAAAGGTAATGCTCATAAGAAGCCCGTCTGTGGGCAAGTCCGCCGCGAAAACAGGCAGCGTACCGCACAGCATGGATACCGTGACAAGAGGGCAAATAAGCCTTTTTAATGCTTTATTCATAACGTTTCCTCCTATTATTTGTTTCTAAAATCTATTAAAATTATATCAAAACGGACGTGAAATGTAAAGAAAAATGCTTAAAAAACCCCTAATTACGGCGAATAAAACATATTTTTTTGAATAGTTATTAAATGGAGGTGTGGGACATGGAGAAAGAAGTAATACGGGAAGGCGGAAAAAGAAACGCGCTCGTCTACGCGGCGGCGCTTTTGCTGCTCGCGCTCGGAGTGACGGCGGGCAGTATGTACCTCGCGAAAAACAGCGTGGATATGGGCGAGGGGATAAAAGAATATTTGTCGCGCTTCTTCGCGTCGTTTGCCGAAAACAGAAACAACGCCGCGGTATTTAAAAATTCGCTCGCTTCAAATCTTATAAGCGCGGGAATAATATTTGTCATGGGCTTTTTTAGGTTCGGCTGCGCAGGCACGGGCGCTTTGCTTCTGCGCAAGGGATTTATCATGGGCTTTACAGCCGCGTCTTTCTTTAAATTCTACGGCGCGCGGGGAATGCTTATAATGCTTTCCACCATGCCGACGGTACTTATAACCGTACCCGCGCTTTTGATGCTTTCGGCTGTAAGCCTGCGTTTTTCGTTAAATCCGAATAAAAAACAAAAAAAATTAATTTTTTCTTATATTTTTTTTCTGTTTTTAACGATTTCTATATTTTGTGCCGCATCGTTCACTGAGGGGTACTTGACTACAACATTTATGGCACTTACAGTTCCAAAATAAGTAATAAATGTTAAAAAATGGTATAAAATTACGTTTTGAGGTCATACTGATAGAAAAATAGGTATTTACAAATCAAAAATTTGTGATATAATAACATTACTGAAATACAAATGAAATATTTCTGAAATATATGTAAACGAATGGTAAAACGGGGAGGCACATAACAAATGAATACATACGTGGAGGAATATACCAGCTTTATGGCGAATGTACGGCATAAATCGAGCAATACGGTAGAGTCGTACAAGAGGGATGTAACGCAGTATATTACATACCTAAGCGAAAGCGGTATACAGGACGCGGCAAAGGCGACAAAGACTACAATATTGACATATCTTATGTCATTGCAGAAAAAGGGCAAGGCGACCTCGACAGTATCGAGAACGCTCGCGTCACTCAGGTCTTTCTATCTTTTTATGATGCAGAACGGGAAAGTGGCGTCAAATCCCACGTCAAATCTCGAAGCGCCCCACGTTGAGAAAAAGATGCCTCAGATACTTTCGGGAAGCGAGGTCGAAAGGCTTTTGGAGCAGCCGGAAACGACGGACAACAAGGGTATACGCGACAAGGCTATGCTGGAGCTTCTTTACGCCACGGGCATACGCGTGAGCGAGCTTATAAACCTCGACATGAACGATATAAATCTGCCCATGAGCTTTATAAGATGCAGGGGCGGGAAAAAGGAGCGCATAATTCCGATAGGCAACAAGGCTAAGGAAGCGCTTGAAGATTATATGAATAACGTGAGAGAATATATGATAAAAAACGAGGACGAGAAAGCGTTATTCGTGAACTGCGGCGGACAAAGACTTTCGCGCCAGGGCTTTTGGAAGCTGATAAAGTACTACAGGAACAAGGCGGGAATACAGGCGGAGATGACTCCGCACACTTTGCGCCACTCGTTCGCGGCGCATCTTTTGGAAAACGGAGCCGACCTCCACTCGATACAGGAAATGATGGGACATGCCGATATTTCCTCAACGCAGGTGTATTCGAGAGCGCTCAACAGCAAGCTGAAAGACGTTTACGCGAAGGCTCACCCGCGAGCATAAATTTCCACTAAAGTGAATAGAAAACAATAAAAAGCATATTATAAACTCATACAGACTTTGTGAAAGGAGTTCTAAGTATGAAGAAAATAATATGCTTTTTTATGTGCGCGTGCTTCCTGACGCACGGACTTTGCGCCAAAGCGGAGCCTATCCAAGACGCGGCGGCGGAAAATACGGTCGAAAAACAGGAGAGCGCGGCGGCGGATCTCGGTATCGACGCGAAGGCGGCTCTGCTCATGGAGGAGGAGAGCGGCAATGTGCTTTACGAGAGCAATCCCGACGAGCGGCTGCCGATAGCGAGCGTGACAAAGGTTATGACGATGCTTCTTATTATGGAGGCGGTAGACAGCGGTAAGATAACGCTTGACGACATGGTTACGGTCAGTGAAAACGCCATGAGCTACGGCGGAAGCACGATGTTCCTCGAAACGGGTGAAACACTCAGCGTAAACGATATGCTAAAGGGCATAGCGGTAGCGAGCGCGAACGACGGCTGCGTCGCTATGGCGGAGTACCTTGCGGGCAGCGAGAGCGCGTTTGTGGATATGATGAACGCGAGGGCTCAGGAGCTGGGTATGGAGAACACTCACTTTGTCAATACAAACGGTCTTGACGCGGACGACCATTATTCAAGCGCGCGCGACGTTGCCATTATGTCGCGGGAGCTTATAAAGCATAAGACTATATTTAATTATACCTCAATCTGGATGGACACGCTCCGAGGCGGTAAGTTCCAGCTTGCGAACACGAATAAGCTGATACGCTTTTACGACGGCGCCAACGGACTTAAGACAGGCTCCACGTCAAAGGCGCTGTGCTGTCTTTCGGCAAGCGCTAAACGCGGGGATATGCAGCTTATAGCCGTTGTGCTGGGCGCTCCGACATCCGCGCTGCGTTTCTCCTCGGCTAAAGCGCTGCTTGATTACGGCTTTGCAAACTACAGCGTGAACACTATCGTTACCGCCGGCGACGAGGTGGACAAAATCGCGGTGGAAAAGGGCGTTGAAAGCGAGGTAAGCGCCGTCGCGGGCGACAGCTTCTCGACGCTTGTGAAAAAGGGCAGCGAGGAAAACGTCACGACGGAAGTGATTATGAATGATGAAATCACAGCGCCGCTTGAGGCGGGAGAGAAGATAGGCATAATCAGGATAAGCAGCCAAGACGGGGTAATAGCGGAAATTGACGTGAACGCGGCTGCCGCGGTCGAGAAAAAGGGAATAGGGCTTATAGTGCGCGACTTCTTCCGTATGCTTTTCTACGGACGGAATACCGCCAAGGCGGAAAATTTGTAAATAAATTAAAGTATGCTGTTGAAATCGGCGGTAAATTGATATATAATATATAAATACAAAATTTATATTACTGAGGAATGATAAGACATGAAAAAAATTATTTCGCTGATTTTAACGGCTGCCCTGTGCATAGCCGCCGTGCCGGCGAATGCGGCGCAGGATTGGCGGACGCAGTACCCGTGGGCGGCGGAAAGCGTTGAGTATTGTTTAAATAACGGTATCATATCGGGCGACGAGAACGGCAATCTCGACCTTGGCGCCAGCCTCACGAGAGCGCAGATGTCACGCATATTTACGGACGCTTTCGCGCTTGGGGGAAATACCGCTTCGGCGTTTGACGACGTGAATACGACCGACTGGTTCTATTCGTACGCGCTTTCCATTCAGGACAGTATGCCGAAAAGGGGCGCGCAGTTTAACGGCGGGGAATACGTTACGCGCGAGGAATTTGCCGCGACGCTGGTAAAGGCTTCGGGCGCTCGCGCGGCTGACAGTTACTCGGTTACGAGTTACAATTTTAACGACGCTTCCGCCGTGGACGACGCGTACAAAAATCTGCTTGAAACGGCGGTGACAAACCTGTATATGCTCGGAGATAACGGCAATATACGCCCAAAGGACTTACTGACGCGCGCGGAAGCCTGCTGTTTTCTTTACCGCGTGATAAATCCCGACGCGGACAAGACTCCGATAATCGGCGGCGCCGAGGTAACTCTCGAACAGGCGCTCGCATGGGCGAGAGACAAGGGCGCGGCGCAGAGATATATAGATGTCGCTCCGTTTTACTGGTACTACGGTGAGCAGTTTGGAATACGTCCCGAGGTTATGTACGCTCAGGCGGGCAAGGAAACCGGCTACGGCAAATACGGCGGCGCGGTGCTCCCGGAAATGAATAACTGGGCGGGAATAAAGGTCAAAAACCCGCAGGGCGACAGAACCGAGGACCACGAGACTTTTGCCACGCCCGAGGACGGAGTGCGGGCGCACTTCAACCATATGAGCGCGTATGTCGGTCTCGCGCCGATAGGAGACGTGCATGACAGATATTACGTAGTAAAGACCATAGCGTGGGCGGGTACGGTCAAGTATGTGGAGCAGCTTGGCGGCAGATGGTGTCCCAATATAAATTACGGCTACGAAATACTTGATATGATAGATAATATGAAAACTTATTAAGCATAGGAGTAATTATGATACTGCTTAACGGAAGCAATCTCAAAAAAATGTTCCTCGACGAGACGCTGTTCGAGAACGTGTCGTTCAGCGTTGACAGCGCCGACAAGATAGGCTTTGTCGGCGTGAACGGCGCGGGTAAGTCAACTCTTTTTAAGATAATTACCGGCGATACGGACTTTGACGAGGGCGAGCTTTTTAAGAATAAGGAGCTTAAAATCGGGTACCTTGACCAGTACACCGTAAGCGGCAGCAGAAAGAGTATATTTGAAGAAACGCTGACGGTGTTTTCGGACGTGACGGAGCTTGAAGAGCAGCTTGACGAGGTGCGGTTCGATATAGAAAACGGCACGGGCGACATTGCTTCGCTTATCCGTAAGCAGACGGCAATGCAGGAAAAGTTTGCCGCCGCCGACGGCTTTTATTACAGGTCAAAGGTAAAAAGCACCCTTACGGGTCTGGGCTTTAAGGAGGACGAGCTTGACCAATGCGCAGACAGCCTTTCGGGCGGTCAGAAAACGCGCGTGGCTTTGGCGAAAATACTTTTGTCGGACGCGAATCTGCTTTTGCTCGACGAGCCGACGAATCATCTCGATATAGAGTCGGCGGAGTGGCTGGAGGATTTTTTAAAGAGCTATAACGGCGCGTTTATAGTAATTTCGCATGACAGGTATTTTCTCGACAAGGTGACGAACAAGACGTTTGAGCTTGACGCGGGGAGGTTCCGCTCGTATAACGGTAATTACAGCGCGTACGCGGCGCAGCGCGATGTGGAAAGAAAAAGCGAGGAGCGCGCGTATGAGAACACCGCGCGGGAAATCGAGCGTCTTGAGGGCGTTATCGAGCAGCAGCGGCGCTGGAACCAAAGACGCAATTACAGGGTAATAGACAATAAAATGAAATCCATAGAGCGTTTGGAAAAGTCTCTCGTACAGCCGCAGGCGGCAAGGGAGGATATAACATTCTCCTTTAAGGCGGCTCCGGGCGGCGGTCAGGACGTTTTGGAAACGGAAAAGCTCGGTATGTCCTTCGGCGGCGCGCCGCTTTTTAAGAATGTCGATATGTATATAAAAAAGGGCGAAAAGGTGTTCCTTTTGGGTCCCAATGGGTGCGGCAAGACCACGCTTTTAAAGATAATAACCGGCGCTTACGAGCCGACCGAGGGCGGCTACAAAATCGGAGCCAATATCAGTATCGGCTATTACGACCAGCTTCGGGAAAGTCTGAACATGGATAAAACGGTAATAGACGAGGTATGGGACGAGTACCCGGACATGACGCAGACGGAAATACGTAACGCGCTCGCGGTATTTTTGTTCCGAGGCGAGGACGTTTTTAAGGAGATACATAAGCTGTCGGGCGGTGAAAGAGCGAGAGCGGAGCTTGTAAAGCTGATGCTTAAAAGAGTGAATTTCCTTATCATGGACGAACCGACGAATCACCTTGATATAGAGTCGCGGGAGGCGCTTGAAAACGCGCTCGCCGAGTACGACGGCACAATGCTTATCGTGTCGCACGACAGGTATTTTATAAACAAGATAGCGGACAGGATTTTGTATCTTAACGCGGACGGTATCGTAAGTCACTTGGGCAGTTACGACAGCTTTACGCCGCGCGCGGCTGTGAGGGAGGAAAAAAAGGAAAGCAGCGGGGCGCGTGATTACAAGGAGCAAAGACGCGCCGAGGCGGAAAAACGCAAGACGCTTAATCGTTTCGCGAAAGTCGAGGAGGAAATATCCGAAACGGAAAGCGAGATTGCAAGTCTTAGCGCGGAGCTTGAAAATCCGGAGGTGGCTGCCGATTATGTACAGGCGAGTGAGATTACGGATAAAATAACGGCGCTTCAGAGTAAAGCGGACGCGCTTCTCGAGGAATGGGAAGCACTGCAAATTACAATAGAGGAAAGCGGGTACGAGGTATGAGAGCGGTAGTACAGCGCGTGACGGATGCGCGGGTGGAAACAGACGGTAAAACGTGCGGCGCGGTAAACGGCGGGTTTCTGGTACTTCTCGGAGTAGGTAACGGCGATACGGAGACAGATATGCGGTATATCGCGGATAAAATTGTAAACTTACGCGTATTTTCCGACGAAAACGGTAAAATGAATTTAAGTCTCACGGACGTGGGCGGGAGCGTGCTTGTAATATCTCAGTTTACGCTGTACGGCGACTGCTCGCACGGCAGGCGTCCGTATTTCGGTGACGCGATGGAGCCTGAGGGCGCAAACGCGATGTACGAGAAATTTGTGGCATATATACGCGGTAAGGGTATACATACGGAAACTGGTAAGTTCGGCGCGGATATGAAAGTAAGTCTTACAAACGACGGACCCGTAACGATAATTCTTGAAAGTAAAAAATAATGGGGACAGTAAAATAAGGAAAAGGGGACAGTAAAATGGATTTGGATAAATTACTGCACTGCGGGGATTTGTACCTGCCGTTGGAAAAGGAAATTATGGACGAGCAGATAAAGCGGCTTGAAATGCTGTATGAGTTTAACGCGACGCGTCCGTCCGAGCTTGACAAGCGTACAAAAATGCTTAAAGAAATGTTCGCGGAGTTTGGCGAGGGCTGCTACATTGAGCCGCCGCTCCACGCGAGCTGGGCGGGCAGGAATGTCCATTTCGGGAAAAACGTTTACGCGAATTTTAACCTCACTCTTGTGGACGACACGTATATTTACGTCGGAGACTGTACGATGTTCGCGCCGAACGTCACGGTAGCGTCGGCGGGACACCCGATTTTGCCCGAGCTTCGCGAGCAGGGGTATCAATATAATTCACCGGTACATATAGGCAAAAACTGCTGGATCGGCGCGGGAGCGGTAATTGTGCCGGGAGTCACGATAGGCGATAATACCGTGATAGGCGCGGGCAGCGTCGTGACGAAAGATATTCCGTCAAATGTCGTCGCGGTCGGAAATCCGTGCAGAGTGATGCGTGAAATCGGTGAGCGTGACAGGGAGTATTATTTTAAAGATAAAAAGATACCGCCCGAATTATTGGGGACAGTAAAATAATACCCAAAAAGCTGTTGAAAACGGCGGCGGGTTATGTTACAATTAACACACTAAATACGGAGGATGGATTTATGCGAAACGAAACGGTAATCGTGCTTGACTTCGGCGGTCAGTACAATCAGCTTATAGCGCGCCGTGTGCGCGAGTGCAATGTGTACTGCGAGGTCATGTCATATAAGAACGGCATTGATAAAATTAAGGAGAAAAATCCCGCGGGAATTATTTTCACCGGCGGTCCCAACAGCGTGTACGACGAAAGCTCGCCGCATTACGATAATGCAATATTCGAGCTTGGCGTACCGATTCTGGGTATTTGCTACGGCTCACAGCTTATGGCATACAGTCTCGGCGGTCATGTGGCTAAAGCGCCTACGCGCGAGTACGGTAAGACGGAGGTTACGGTCGGGGACAGTAAATTATTCAAGGGAGTAAGCCAAAACACGGTCTGCTGGATGAGCCATACCGATTACATAGACAAGCTGCCGGAAGGCTTTGCCGTTACCGCATATTCGGACGCGTGTCCGTGCGCGGCTTACGAGAATACGGAAAAAAATCTGTACGCGGTGCAGTTTCACCCCGAGGTAAATCACACCGTCGAGGGACAGAAAATGCTGCATAATTTCTTGTATAATGTCTGCGGCTGCAAGGGCGACTGGGTAATGAGCGATTTTGCAAAGCGCTCGATTGAGGCGCTAAGAGAGAAAATAGGCGGCGGTAAGGTGCTTTGCGCGCTGTCGGGCGGCGTGGATTCGTCGGTGGCGGCGGTAATGCTGCATAAGGCGGTCGGCAAGCAGCTTACGTGCGTGTTCGTTGATAACGGCTTGCTCAGGAAAAACGAGGGCGACGAGGTTGAAACGCTGTTCAGAAAGCAATTCGACATAAATTTGGTGCGCGCGAATGCGCAGGATAGATTTTTGGACAAGCTCGCGGGCGTGACCGAGCCTGAAAAAAAGCGTAAGATAATAGGTGAGGAATTTATCCGCGTTTTTGAGGCGGAGGCGAAGAAAATCGGTAAGGTGGATTTTCTTGTGCAAGGCACAATTTACCCCGATGTGATTGAGTCGGGCGCGGGCGACGCGGCGACAATAAAGAGCCACCACAACGTCGGCGGCTTGCCGGAGCATGTTGACTTCAAGGAAATCGTTGAGCCGCTGCGCGATTTGTTTAAGGACGAGGTTCGTCAATTGGGAATAGAATTGGGCTTGCCGGAAAAATTTGTATGGCGGCAGCCGTTCCCGGGTCCCGGCTTGGCGGTAAGGGTAATCGGCGAGATTACGGAGGATAAGCTTGAGATACTTCGCGACGCGGACGCGATTTTCCGCGAGGAGATTGCGAACGCGGGACTGGAGCGCAGCATAAATCAGTATTTCGCGGTGATTACCGATATGCGAAGCGTCGGCGTAATGGGAGACGGGCGTACGTATGATTATACGCTGGCGCTGCGCGCAGTGACCACCACCGACTTCATGACCGCCGATTGGGCAAGAATACCGTATGATGTGCTCGAAAAAGCGTCGAACAGAATTGTGAACGAGGTCAAACACGTCAACCGCCTCGTCTACGACATCACCTCGAAACCGCCTGCGACGATAGAGTGGGAATGATGTACGAAACGGCTGAACACCGCATAAATACTGGGTTTTTCGAAAATTAAAAGGTGTTTTGGCAA
>CANQQW010000021.1 GCA_947626075.1 uncultured Clostridia bacterium | reverse complement strand
CCGTCCCCTACGAGGTTGGACATTGCCTTATATCCGTTGTTTTCGGTGGGCTGAGGGCAGCCCACCCTACAGAGAGGCGGGAAAGACGGGAATTAGGTAGGAATCCCTCCACCGGCTGCGCCGGTCCCCCTCCCTTTGACAAGGGAGGCTATAGGCGCGACGGCGAGGTGAACAACACGCGAAGCGTGTTGTAGGCGTGTTCGCTTGCGAACAGACGCCGTAGCAAGGCGGCGTGCCGTACGAGAGGCGGGAGATTGGCGGGAATTAGGTTAAGATAGGGGCGGGAAAGTCAGGTTTTGGTTCGTAAAAGTCAGAGGGGTGATGTTGAGATTTTGGGGGTGTTTGTGGTATAATTACAGTAGGAATGTTGTGTGGAGGACGGGCAGGAATCCCCCAGTCGCGCTACGCGCGCCAGCCCCCTTTGACAAGGGGGCCTAAAGGGCGGCCAATGACCGCCCCTACGAGGTTGGGAGATTGGCGGGCGGCCAATGACCGCCCCTACGAGAGAAGACGTTGAGCGGCGTGGGCGGAGATTGGGGGGCGGGAAAGTCAGGTTTTGGTTCGTAAAAGTCAGAGGGGTGATGTTGAGATTTTGGGGTGTTTGTGGTATAATTACAGTAGGAATGTTGTGTGGAGGACGGGCAGGAATCCCCCAGTCGCGCTACGCGCGCCAGCCCCCTTTGACAAGGGGGCCTAAAGGGCGGCCAATGACCGCCCCTACGAGAGGCGGGATGTCGAGGGCGCCGTCCCCTACGGGGAGAGGGTGGCATGTCGTACGAGGTGGGTGGCGGAAGATGGAAAAAATTGACTTTATGGAGGAATGGCTAATGAAAAGAAAAATTGTGAGTTTGACAGTTGCGCTTGCGATGGTGTTTTCCATGACGAGCGCGTTTTCTTTGAACGCGCACGCGGCGGAGTTTACGGGCTCGGGCGGCGCGGGCAGCGCGGAAAATCCTTACATAATCGCAAACCTTAGCGACCTTGAAGAGCTTAGCACTTATGCTTATGAAAACGACGCAGAGGGCGAGTATTTTGAGCTTACGGCGGATATTGATATGTCCGGCACATACGGCGAGGGTAAGAGCGGCGGCGAAGAGGGAAATGGATCGTGGACTCCTATAGGTGATACGTCTCCAAATCGGTTTAAAGGCACATTTGACGGAAACGGTCATACGGTAAAAGGGCTGTATATAGGCTCCTCGTACAATTTTTGCATCGGCTTATTTGGAGCTGTCGGCGAGGGCGGCACGGTAAAAAATCTCGGTGTCAGCGGAACTATAGATGATAGCGTGGATGATTTTCTCTCCGCTATCGGCGGCATCGCGGGAGCGAACTACGGCACAATACAAAATTGTTACAGCAGCGTAACTATCATCGGAAGCACTACGATTGGCGGTATTGCGGGAATGAATGACAGCGGAACTATAGAAAACTGTTATAACACGGGCAATATTACAAGCAGCTCTTCGGAAGAATTTGACGGAACGGGCGGTATTGCCGGTATAAATAGCGCTACGATACAAAACTGCTATAACACAGGCACGATAAACGGCAGTAGCAATGTCGGCAGCATTGTGGGTAATCTAAATGGTACCGCAACAAACTGCTATTACCTCACGAATACAGCGGATGCCGGTGTCGGCAAGACAGATGAATACTCTGAAGATACGACTACGGCAAAGAATGCCGATGAATTTAAATCGCTTGCATCGTCACTTAACGGCGGCTCGGGCAGTGCATGGGAGGATTCTTCTTTCCTCGAAAGACCTATACTCACCGCTGCACCGGAGGGCGGCGACGGCACGGCAGATATGCCGTATACGATTCCCGACAAAGCGACGCTTGAAAAAATACGCGATTATATTAACGGAGGCGGCGGCAGCGGCGAACATTTTAAGCTGACGGCGGATATAAATCTTGAAGGCAGCGATACAAGTCGATGGACGCCTATCGGAACGGAAAGCAATAAATTTCAAGGCACATTCGACGGTGACGGTCATAAAATAAGCGGACTTTATATAAATACCGGAGAAAATTATCAAGGTTTATTCGGATATATAGCCGAGGCGGGAACAGTTAAAAATCTCGGAGTTGAGGGCTCCGTTACCGCAGGTGATAACAGCGGCGGTATCGCCGGACAAAATAAAGGAACGATAATATGTTCTTATAACGGCGCTAATATAATATGTACTTCGAGTGCTGCTTCCAGTGGAGGCATTGCCGGAAGTAATTCCGGTAAAATAGAGAACTGCTATAATTCGGGCAGCATTGGTGGAACTCTCTATATAAGCATAAGCGCGGGCAGCATTGGTGACTCTCGCTATATAGGCGGTATCGCGGGCCTTAACACTGCACAAATAGAAAACTGCTATAACACAAGCGTAATTACTGATCATTCTTCCAGCTTTAGTTATTCCGGTGCCATTGCAGGGCAAAACGGCAGTGCGGCTACAGTAAAAAATTGTTATTATCTTGAAAAAGATGGCTTAAAAGGCATTGGAACTTCAGAAAGCGGCGGCACGGTGGAAAAAACAGAGTCAAAAACCGAGGACGAATTTAAATCCGGTGCGGTAACGTGGCTTTTGCAGAAAGGTCAGGACGCGCCCGATACACAGGTATGGGGACAAAACCTCGGCGAAGAAGCGGACACATACCCCGTGCTGACGAGTGCCGCGGGCGCTAAGGTACTGAAAGTTACGTTCTCGACGAAGGATAAAGCGGAGTACGACGCGAAGTATACAAATCCGAACGGAAAGGTGACGCTGCCGAGTGAACCTACAAAGGATAATTATACGTTTAAGAATTGGTCAAAGACAGAGAACGCCGGAGGTGAAACGTTTGACGAGAATACAACCGTTACGGAGGATATGACGGTGTACGCCGTCGGACGCGATCACTTCGGCGGTGACAGTGACATCACGCTGACCGAAACTTACGGCTACGAAGAGGCGATCACGGCGGATTTGGACACTTATATGGATTACGCAAACGAAAGCGTTGAGGCTGAGGGCAAGTTTACATACGAAGTCAGCGAGCAAGGCGACACAGATGCAAGTATAAGCGAGAATACGCTGACAGTACAACCAGGGCTTAACGCGGGCGAACATACGATTACGATTACGGCTAAGGAAAAAGAGCCGCAGTATTCGCTTATGAACGTTGACAGCTACGGCACGGACAATGTGACGCTCACGGTTAAGGTGAGCATAGCGAAAGCCGAGCCGAGCGCGACGGTGACGGCAAAGGATTTAACGTACACGGGCAATGAGCAGGAGCTTGTAACGGGTGAAACAGAGGACGGTACAATTCAGTACGCCACGTCAGAGAACGGCGAGTACAGCGTAGATATTCCGAAAGGCAAAGATGCGGATACGTACGAGGTTTGGTACAAGGTAGTCGGTGACAGTAACCATAATAATACAGAACCGAAGCAGGTTGAGGGCGTTGAGATTAAAAAAGCCGCGTCAAGCGTAGAGAGCGCTCCGACAGCAAAGGATTTGAAGTATACAGGCGAGGCACTGGAACTTGTCACAGCGGGTAAAACATCGGACGGCGAGATGCAGTACAGCAAGGACAATGAAAGCTATTCGTCCGAGATTCCCACGGAAACGGACGCGGGTACGTATTCGGTTTGGTACAAGGTTAAGGGCGACAAAAACCATAAAGACACGGAGCCTGTGGAAATTCAAAATATAAAAATAGAAAAGGCGGAGCCGAGCGCGGTTGTAACGGTAAATGATTTAACGTTCACAGGCGAAGCGCAGGCGCTTGTAACGGGTGAAACAGAGGACGGTACGCTTAAATACGCCACGGAACAGGGCGGCGAGTACAGCGCAGATATTCCGACGGGTACCGAGGCGAAAGACTACGAGGTTTGGTACATGGTCGAGGGCGACGGTAACCACAATGACAGCGAGCCGCAAAAGGTTGACGTTACGATTAAAAAAGCCGATTCGTCGGTTACGTCGGACGGCGGTGAGGTAATATACGGTGATACGCTTACGCTTACCGCGACGGTGGAAAAGTCGCCGTCAAGGACGCTCAGCATAAGCGCGGCGGTTGATACGGTAGATTTCTACATTGGAGAAACATCTCTCGGCTCGGAAACGGTTTCATACGCCGGTCCGTTTAGCGACAGCGGTACGGCGACACTCACAATAACGGCTGACAAGACATTTGAAATCGGCGCGAACACAATCCGCGCGGAGTACGGCGGAAGCGTAAATTTAAACGGAAGCGAAAACAATTCGATTACCGTTACGATGAATAAAAAGCCGCTTACGTATGATGTAACGGCGGCGGACAGAGAGTATAACCAAACAACGCTGGTAGATGTGACGCTCACGCCGACAAACAACGATGAGGACAATGTTACGCTTACGGCGGTCGGTAATGTCGCGGCGGCGGATGTTGACAGCTACGAAACGGTAAATCTTACCGAAATTGAGATAGGCGGCGAGGACGCAGGGTATTACAGCGCAGATAGCAGCGCGGATAATGTAAATCTTTCGGAAGCGGTCAATATAACGCAGGCAAACGGCAGCGCGGCGGTCACAATGAATGACTACAAGTGCGGCGACGACAGCGTACAGCCCGTTCCCTCGTCGGATACGAACGGCACGGAAAACGTAACGTACACGTATTCGGTAAAAGATGCGGACGATTACGGCGAGGAAAAGCCGACAGCGGCGGGCGAACCGACGGAGGGTACTGAGTACACGGTTAAGGCGGTATTCGCGGAAACGAGAAATTATAAGTCGGTAACGGTAACGGATGATTTTAAAGTAACACATAACTGGGACGAATGGACAATTACCGACGAGCCGACGCAGAGCGAAAAAGGCGCGGCGGAGCGTAATTGTCTAAGTGAGGACAATGCCTCCCCCGACACGGCGGAGGTCGCGGAATTGTCGGACGGTACGGTATGGAGTAAGGGCAAATATGTACCGCCCACGCCCGAAAGTAACGGTTCGCAGGAGTATAAGTCGGAGTACGGCGTTGTAACGGAAATTATACCTAAGCTCGTCGTAACGGAACTGCGCATAGTTTCCGAGCCGACCGTTACCGCTGTGACGGAGGGTATGACGCTCGATGTATCGGGTCTTAAAGTAGAAGCGGTGTACTCGGATGATTCGACGGCGGACGTTACGAGTGAATGTAAATTGAGCTATGACACCTCGGAGGTCGGGGCAAAACGCGTAACTGTCGAGTACGGCGGTAAGACGGCGGAGTTTGGTATAACGGTCATGGCGAAAGAGCTTACGGGTATTGTGATTACAAAAAAGCCCGACAAGCGTCTTTATAGTAAAGGAGACAGTCTCGATACGGCGGGTATGGTCGTGACCGCTATGTACAATAACGGTACGGAAACGCAAGTAACGGAGTACAGCGTCCAAGGATATTCGGCGCAGACGGTAGGAACGCAGACGGTTACTGTCTCTTACGGCGGTTTTACGGCGGAATTTACGGTAACGGTCGAGGAAGTAACAGCTCCGACAGGTACTGTGTCAACGCCGGTAATCGAAACGAGCGGTTATTACGGCGGTAAGACGGTAACGCTTACGTGCGCGTCAGCGGAGGCGAAAATTTATTATACCACGGACGGCAGCGTCCCGACAGAAGCGTCAAATCCGTATGCGGAGCCGTTTAAGGTAACGGCGGCGACCGTCGTTAAGGCGATAGCGGTTAAGGACGGTATGGAGCAAAGCCGCGTCGCGAGCGGTAAAATATCGGTAGCTGCGGCGGCAACGCCGACGCTTAGCGTCAATGGCGGCGAGGTTGAAGCGGGCGCGGTTGTAACGCTTCAAAGCGAGACAAGCGGCGCTGAGATTTACTACACGACAGACGGCAGTGTTCCGTCAAGTGAAAACGGCGCGCTCTGTAACGGTTCGATAGTAATAACCGATAATGTAACAGTAAAAGCGATAGCCGTTAAAGAGGGATACGCGTCAAGCGAAGTATGCGAGGCAAGCTACACGGTTAAGGAGCGTGAGCCGAACACGGCTAATCTTTCGGTCGGTTCGGCGAGCGGTAAGGCGGGCGATACAGTTTACGTGCCGATATATATAACCGCCGGTGAGGATATAACCGATTATAAGTTTACTCTGACGTTTGACAGTACAGCGCTCGCGTATGCGTCGATTTCATCGCCTGACGGCGCGGCATCGTCGGATATATTCACTTCGCTCGGTGAAAACAGCGTAACGGTACTGTATAACGGCAGTGACGCGGTAAAAAGCGGCGAGGTATGCCGAATTGCGTTCAAGGCGCTTGACGGCGCGGCTGACGGTGAGTATGAAATAGAGGCGGGCGGCGCGGTTGTTATTACGCAAAGCGCGTACAGCGAAGTAAGCGCATCAAACGGTAAGGTCACTCTATTAACTCCCGATATAAAGGTGTCCGCCGACGCGGTGTTTACGGATCCCGACGGAAATGAAGTTGACAGCGCCGACATGAGCGGCGATATAGACGCAAGCTTAACGATTGATGAGGTTGAAGGTACCGACGGCGATACGCCGATAATAGCGAATATAATCCTCGCGGTGTACGACAGAAGCGGCGCGCTCGCGTCAATGACTATAACGGATGCTGATTTGTCGGATACGAGCTTTGTGTTCCAAAAGACGATAAGCATACCCGAAAACGTGTCGGTCGGTTCGATAAAATTGATGATATGGAACAGACTTGGCGATATGTCGCCGATTACGGCGGCAAGTAAAATGCTGTAAAATAAGTAATTAAAAGAAGAAGGACGATTGCGGATTGCAATCGTCCTTCTTCTGTCCTAAGCCGCGTCAGGGCGGCTGTTTTTACGCTTGTCAGATTTTACTTTTAAGATTATCGTCAATTTTATGCTCCGGCACGCGCGGCACATTGTCAAATGCGCCGCCGCCCGTTACCTTTTCCAAATCTTCCAAGTCCACTTCCTGAATCTTCTTGTTCTCTTTCTCGTTATTCATTTTTCATATCCTCCTTAATATTTCTTTATTTGATTTTATTGTCAAACCGCTCCGTAAGCGCCGCCGCTTCGGCACGCGTCGCGTTATTCTGCGGTCTTAGCGTTCCGTCCGTGTAGCCGCTCATAATTCCCGAACCGCATGCCCACTGTATCGCGGGTATTGCATATTCGCTTATCTTGTCGGCATCCTTGTAGCTCAGTATATTCGTCTCCTCTCCTACCGATACGTCCGCGTTTATATACTTCGCGTACCGATACAGCATAGCAGCTACCTGCTCACGCGTTACGAGTTCATCGGGAGCAAACTCAGTATCACTGTAACCTGATACTATTCCGTTCTCTGTTCCCCACGCTATATACGGAGCGTAATACATATTCTTGTTTACGTCCGTATACGTCATGTCGGTACTCTCAGGATTGGCTTTCGCCATACGTCCTATTACCGTTATGAGCATACCTCTCGTTATATTCGTGTAAGGCTCAAATTCAGTGTCGCTTACTCCCGAGAAGTAGCCCTTTTCCGTTGCATATTCCACGCTCGCGGAGAACCAGTCGCTTGGAGCTACGTCGTTATACGTATGTGTCTCCCCTGTTACCGTTCCGCTTTGTATGTCTGGTGACTGCGTGGCATCGGGCGACGGAGCGGGTGTCGCTTCGGGAGCTTCTGTAGGCTTTGGTGTAGCACCAGATGATGATGACGACGAATGAGTCTTACCGCTCTTCTTCGGCTTTACAGTTACGGTTATTTCAGGTATGGCGTTACCGTACGGCGTTACGTTGCCGTGTATAACTGTCGTACCCTCACTGAGCGCCTTAAGCGTCGGGCCGTTGAACGTCGCTATTGAAGTATCGTCCGTACCGAGGAGGGCGTCCATGCCTTCACTCAGCGAGCTTGGCTCGCACGTTATGTTAAACTCCATCGTGTCGCCCTCGGTAAGCTCTATCTTCTCGGGGAACTCTTCGCCGTTCAAAAGAAGCGTTGTCGGCATTACCGACAAAAGACGTATGTTTTCGCCGGCAGTGTTGAAGTGACCCTCCTTGTCCTTGCCTATGAGCAGGCAGTCAACAAAGCCTATCTCGTCAAACTTTTCGGGTATAACGTCCAAATCTACCTTGTACGACGCTGTTTCGTCCACGTCTAACGCGCCTATCTCGGCACTGCCCCAGTCACATTCCTCAGGCGTTAAACCTATCGCCATATCGTAAGGTCCGCTGAATATTACGTTCATCTTATCGCCCGAATTTGACGGAGCGTTACCCGTATTTGTAATATTATATTTAACGTGGTAGCCGCCGGCGTCCTGATACGAATCTACGTTGTCAACGGTATATACCGGCTTTTCCTCAAACTTCTCACTCTCGTAGATTGAGACGTTTTCCATACCGTGCTCCTGCACCTCGGCGATAAAGCTCATACCGTCCACGCCGCTTTCGGGAACCGTCCACTCGAACATATACGTGTCGGTATTTCCCGGAAGCAGCTTGCTGTCGCTTCCCTCTGTATTTATAAACACAGGTTCGCCTTGCTTCTGACCGTTCTTTGCCGCATATACCTTTAAGTCATAGCCGTTGGCGTAGGTAAGACCGTTATTTTTAACATCTGCTCTTACCTCAACCGTTTCACCGGGCAAAGGCGTTTCGTTAAGCGCTTGTATATCCGTAACGTCAACTGCTCCGCAAGGCTCCATGTACGAAGCCATGAGATTGAAGTCGGTTATCTTGACGGGGTTATTCTTGTCGCCCGTAAGCTCTTGGTTAAAGCTGTTATAAAGTACCATAAGGTTACCGTTACTGTCAACTACCGCATTCGGTTCGTCGGTAAACGCGTTCGTATTCGTCAGCCTGTACGGCGACGCCCACGAACAGCCCGCACCGTCCGCCGATTCACCCTCTGAGGGAGCTGCGGCGTTTTCGTCCTGGACAAGCGCTGTCGCGTATACCTCGCGGCACTGAACGATATTACCGTCCTCGTCAGTTTCATTCGTTGACGCAGGCTGCGTCCAAACGACGTAAATATCATCGCCGTCGACAACCGGCTTAAAGTCAGCCATGTACCTCGACGCACTCGGATTTTCAGCCGGAACGGCAACGTGCGAATACAGCGAGTCAAGTCCCTTTACCTCGCCGCCGTCCGCGCTCTTTAAGTAATCTTCCTTGATTGTACCGTCGTCATTGACGCCCTCTTTTACGAGTGACGATATATCGATGTAGTCAACCTCTTTTTCATCTCTGTACCAGAACAGCTTTGTTGACGCCATATCCGCCTTTGTTATTTCGGTTGCTCCGTCAGGTATATCCTCTGTCTTACCCTCTGTCCTTACAAACTGCGGCAGAGCGTCGCTTACGCTGTCGTCCGTCAGCCTTATCGGAACATACGTCGTATGCGTCGCAAAGTCATAGCACTGAATAAACAGTTCCTTATCAAACGTTGTGTCATTTGACGAATCCTGATCTATCGTGTACGCGTACACGGCTATACCGTTATACGACGTTGCGGTAAAGTCTGATATATTCGGAACGTCCATACCAAGCTCAGGCAGCGGCGACGACAAGAACCTCTGACCGTGCCAGTTACTTACAAGCTCTTGCTTCTCGTCATCCGTACTTCCGTTTCCGTTACTGTCAGACAGCTCTTCGGGGTAATACTCGTTGAACATCCACCCCTTGTCTTTCGAGTACAGCATATATACCACAACGCAGTCGTTCATGTACGAGTTTATCATCTCCTCCGCCGTACGCGACGAGGACGTTTTTACGTAGTAAACCATCTTATCACCCGTTACCTCGTCATAGACGCTTGTCGGGGTATAATCATAATAGTCATCATTCGTAAGACGCGTTATCTCACCAACCGTACCACTTGCCACGTCAATATCCGTCGTATACACTTCCATACCCTTCAGATACTCTGTGCTATCGGTCGTTGTACCGTTTTCACCGTCGCGTGACAGCCACGAAATCATAACCTTACCGTCACCCGCAACGCAAACGCTCGGCTGGTAATCGGCTGTACCGTCGTCCTGTACGACCTTAGGCTCACTCCACCTACCGTTCTTATATACGGAGTATTTGAGCACAGTTCTTTCCGTATCACCTCTCGACGTGTCATTGTCAATGAACGCCATAAACACGCTTCCGTCATCGAGCTTCAAAAGCTGCGTGTCTGGGTGCTCATACGCATTCTCAACAATAGTCTGTGTCGTCTTTTCACCGAACGCCGACATAAGCGACGCATCACCGTCCGGCAGCCACTTGCTGTCCTTCTTCGAATACGGCTCCCTCACCGTAAGCGACGGCTTATCCTCCGCACTCGTGAGAGAAGCGGCGTTTGTGTTGCCCTCGTCATTGCCGTCATCCTGGTCGTCGCCCGACACCTCCGGATGTATCGGAGGCATTTCTTCGTATTCCTTAAACGAACCGAACTTTATATCCGGGAATTTATACTGCAGCGGTACCGTGAACAGGAACAAATCTATCCAAATTCCCGCCGTAAACGTAAGATCCGCGCCGAAGTCGGAAACGGAATCCGTCGGGTACCACATACCCATCGCGGTAAACGTACCTCCGCCGCGTATACCTATCGTACCTGCAAGACCTATACCGACGTATATCGCGACGGACACAGCCATCTGAACGGAGCCGTGGAACTCTCCGAGGTAATTTTCAAACGTGATCGTAGCGTTTTTCGCCTTATCATAAGTTACATCCATTGCATTCATATTACTCTGCGCACCCATAAATCCGAGCACGTTACCGTTTATCTCGATACCGAAGTACGCAGGTATAAACACCACGGGAAGAATCGTGTACCACGTCATTTTGAATCCCGCGCTCACGCCCACATAAGCGCCCGCGCCGGTCAGCACGGCGGACGTGTTGCTTCTGCCTACATTCGGATCTACGATTCTCGCGTATGTAAAGTCAAGATAGAATCCTATCTGAACATCCATTTTCCACGTCGGTCCGCCGAGCGCCGAGCCGCCCGTCAAATTATCCTCCGGCACGTTCTTAAACGCTTCCTTATACGACGCTGCCAAACCGTCCTTAAAGCTCTGTATCGGATGCCCTATTTGGAACATATCCTGGAAGTACGCGCCCGTACCACCCGCGAACTTTGTCGCGTGCAGAGATTTTGCCGCGTCGACGATTTGCAGCGGACTGAATCCCACGTACATTCTGTAACCTGTCGGCGTTTTCATCGAGCCTACCGATACAAACGGGAGGTCAAAGTTCATCGCCGTATTGCCGAGGAACGGAAGACTGTCGAAATTCACGTCTACGGGCGATTCAAGGTGCTGAATTACAGGCAGTACTTTCTCCATGTTTTCGATGAAGCTGAATCCCGTGTAAACTGTGGGATATACCATCGTATTAAGCTCCTCCTCGCGTTTGTCGACGATTTCCCTGTCAGCGTCTGTGAACTTTTTCTCGTCATAATAATCCGACAAATGCTCCGCCGTTATACCCGTTATTCCGTGCGAACGGTCGGTCGTTACTCTCATAAGAAGCGTTTCGCCGGGCAGTACCTCGTTAAGAGGTATCTTTGCCTGGAAAGAGCCGTCCTCTTTCTCATCCGCCTTATACGTGGCGGTTTCCTTATATGTCTTGGGATTGTACACCACAAATTCAATTCCTGTGATTTTTTCGACAGTATTTGGTGTGCTCACGGGCTTACCCGTCTGCTTATCATGCGTATACTTTGTATACGTGTAATCATCCGCCATACTTGCCGTTACAAGAGCGTTGTCGCCACTCATTACGACGATATTGCCTTTACTAAGCTGCTCGTCATCATTGTCGGCGTCGGCAACCGTGACATTTATATGATCTATAATGCCGCCGTTTGCCGTGTTTATCTGTCGTTCTCCCACATTTTGCGTATATACGGGAACTGTTTTTGTGGACTTGGCGCCGTCCGTTTCGTTCACGATCATGATTTCCTTATCTTCATACATCATGTTTGTGAGCTCGACCTCTTGAAGAAGATCCTGTTCATTTTGCGATATTACGTATCTGACATAACGCTTCTTGTTCGGCGACGATGTGTTGCCCAGCGCCCTAAACGGCGGAACCGTAAATTCGCCGTTCTCGCCTACAAGGGCGAATTGTCCGCCGAAGTTTACGACCGCTTCACTTGCGGGCATCGCGCTGCCCATTTGCATATCCACAAGCCCTGTACGCATATTGTACCTTGGCGTGACCACGCTGCCCTTTATCGTCTGATACGCGTCCTTTATAGAGTCCGTTTCGTAAGACAGTGTTATTATGTTGTCGTTCTGCTCCGGACCTGCCTCATGGAAAAATACCTCGCCGCAGTATATCTTGTCGCCGCTTTTGTTATCTTTCCATACGGGATAGACGTTTGCGCCGGCATTCGCCGCCATGCGAATGGCTATCGCGTAGATTTTTCCGTTTAACGGCTCTGTTTCCAAAGCGTACTCGTAATACTTTACGCCATCCTTTTCTATCTCTCTGCGATCGGCTTCTGCGAGATAGCCGTAGCTCGTGTCGAATTTTGACAAATCCGATTCCGCGATGTCGAGCGCCAATACTCCGTCTCTTGCTTGGAATACAGGCTCTATCTCGTAGTAGCCGTACTGGAGTCTGTGATATTGACTGCTGTCGAGATACAAGTAGCCGTTAGAGTCAAAGTATACTGTTTTGTCCTCGTGCCACTTGGTGTCGCTCTCGTTCATCTTATATTTTATTTTAACGCCGACTGCCTTGTAAAAATCCTCGTTATCCTCATACATTTTGGCTGAAATTTTTATAACGTCACCGCGGTGATATGTATAGTCCGTGGTCCTGTTGATTTTCTTTTCGCTGCCGCTTAAAACAAGATAACCGAGGTTGCCTGTGGGTACGTTTATCCTAACCTTGGCGTTGCGGTAACCGAACTCGGGCTTTAATTGTATTCTTCCGCGCATACCGAACGTACCGGTTTGGTTTTTCATTCCTTCGCCGTTGTTGTTTGTTTCAAAACTAATGTAGTCCGTATTATCGTATATCCATTTCGGTGTCATCGAAACCGTATGCGAAGTGTCGCCGTCGTCCCCGAAAGTCGCGATTTTCTTTGTTTTTCCGTCCTTTACAATAGATAAACTTTTAAGATATGTATAAGGAGTTATTGTATTTTCTCCGACTGTCTGCGTAACGGTAATGCTGTTGGTGCCATCTTTAGCGAAACGGACTACCTGATTGTTGTCCGTGTTTACCGCGCCGTAAAGAGCAAGATATGTCGCATCCGAGAAACCGTCCTTTCTTCCCTCTACCTGATTTCCGTTCTCGTTAAGGAATTTGAGGTCATCCGATGCGTTAAGATCTACAATAAACGGTCTGTAAATAGGCGTTATGCTCTCTATATATAAGTTGTTGCAGTCCTCGCAATGACCTACATTCCATACCGTAATTCGTTTGGGATCCCAGTAATCGCAGAAAACGTTTTCCTTTACATAGTTGTTCCCTCCGAAATTGGCGGTGGTGTCATATGCCATCGAGCCGTCATAACTGCTCCAATCGGCATCGGTTGAGTAGGAACCGACAAAGCCCACATTTATTCTCGCATCGCTGCCGTTTCTCTTCCAGCTCAGCTGCGCTCCCGAAAGATGCGCGCCTCTGTAATCGGGATCCAAAGTCCAGCTTGCGGCTGTAGTGCCGCTGTAGTAGACAAACCACGATTTGGGCGCACCGACATTGTCCTGCCACATAAGGTTATAATATTTTCCGTTAGTATCATAGTAGTTGCTGGAGTTTGAGTGGTCGCTTGAGCCTGTCTTTACGGGACTGGAAAGTGTAAGCGGATCGCCGAGCACAATATCATTCACGCTATAGCTTTCCGTTACTGCCATGAGTGATATATCATCATCGTCGTCTGCTATTCCCATTGTGCCGTTTATAGTGACAGTCGCCTCGCCGCCATCGATTTCGCACATTTCGTCCGCCGTAAGCTTCAGCTTAAAGTCCGCGCTTCCCGCTATGTATTCGCGTCTTACGGGTATTTCTATTTTGCGCGTGTCGATACCCATCGGGAATACAACGTCCATATCGACGGGTGAGAAGTCGCGTCCCGCCTGCGCCGTTCCGTTTTCCGTGGTGAGGTGTGCGGCGCTTATCGTGTTGAGCGCGCTGTCGCGCTTGATTTCAACCGTCACGCTGTCCTCCGAAACGTCGTAGGAGCTTTCCGTAAAGCTCACCTTTGCGGGTGCCTGCTCCTCGTCGTCAACGATTGTCAGTGAGCAGCTTGAAGAAGCGCTGTTAGTCGTTGTACCCTCCGGCGCTCCGAGCATAAGGAAGAAGTATCTGTAACCGTCGCCGTCGTTGTTGTCCTTAACGTCAATGGCTATGTACTTTTCACTTTCGCCCGCCGCGAAGTCTACCTTGAGTGTCGCGCCGACAACGGCGTTCGTCATAACGTTCGCCATCTGCTGTATCTGCTGCATCGTGTCTGTCGTCGAGGTGACGTTTTGCGGCTCGCCCTCAACGCCGGTGAACGTTGCGCGCGCCTGCTGAAGCGGATCGGTGCTGACCGTTTCGCTTCCGTCTGTTGGAGTTGCTTCCCCCTCGTTCGTATTTTCGGTGCTGAGCACTCCGCTTGCGTCCTCGAGGTAGTCTATAACGTCCTGCACGCCCTGCTCTGTAGCTTTTTGTAGCTCCTCGTCGTTTTCAAGCATTTCGGAATACTCCTCCTCCGTCTTTAATTCGGTTTCGGTGTACTCCTCCCCCTCCATTCGCTCGATAAGCGATTCATTGTCCGAGGGATTGTCTACCTCCGCGTCGCTGCCTACGACGGATATTGTGTAGTCCTTGCCGTATCTTGCGCTCAAATCCGCGATTTTAATAGTAGCCGTGGAATCCGTAGCGCTCTCGCCGCCGCGCGCAAGGCGCAGAAGATAGCGCTCGTTCGCGCCCTCTTTAAGCTGTGCGCTCGAAGCGGTGAGATAGAATACGTCGCTGTTTAGTATACCCTCCTCCATTTCAAGCTCGGGTATGTACACATCCGTAGCTTCCGCATGAACGGGTAATGTGATTGCCGGAGCGATAAGCGCTGCGGTCAGAATCACGCTTATGCTCCTTTTGAATTTTGAAATTGTCTTTTTCATGGCACCCTCCTTGTGTTATATTTTTTTTGCTTTTTACTATATAGTACGTTAAGTATATTATATCATATATTTGCAGACTGCAAAGCAGTCGGTGCCGCAACGTGGCACGCAAAGTATGATACAATGTTCTTTAAGGTGTCAAAATCTTTGATTTTGGTAACACCTTATAAGGTTATTATATCATAAATTTGTCGAATTGCTATGTAATTTCACGCCGTATAAAACGATTTTTACGCTCTCTCCCCCCACACATCCCCCGCCACAATCCGCACCACGCTCTATCCCCTCACACCCCTCTCCACGCTCTCTTATCCCCAAAAATACACTCCAAACCCCGCGCTCCACGCCGTAAAAACCCTCACACTCTGCCATTTCGCACTCTTTCCAAACCAAAAAACAGTCCAAAAGCCGTAATTTAAGGCAAATTAGACTGTTTTTTAGGGTGTAAATCATACCGTAATTTGTCTTTTTGCGAAGTTTTTGAGTAATCCGTCGCTGTTTTTAAGCTCATTAAACGTGCCTTCCTGCGCAATTACACCGCTCTGCATGGCAAAGATTTTGTCACAGCTCTTAATCGTGGAAAGCCTGTGTGCCACTATGATTTTAGTGCATTTAAGCCCCTCTATCGCTTCTATAATTTCGGCCTGCGTGATGTTGTCAAGCGCGCTTGTCGCCTCGTCAAATATTAATATTGATGGCTTGTTGATAATCGCGCGCGCAATAAGCAGCCTCTGTCTCTGTCCACCCGAAAGCGTACAGTTTTCCTCGCTTACCGGCGTATGCAGACCCATCGGCAGCGCCGCAATGTCGTCTTTAAGTCCCGCCGTTTCCACGGCTTTCTCCACTTCTTCCATACTTGCGTTCGGCTTCGTTACCGTGATATTTGAATAAATATCACCCGCTATAAGTCCCGAGTTCTGCAGAACAACGCCTATCTTTTTGCGGCAGTGTTTTAAATCAAGCTCGCGCAGGTCGAAGCCGTCTATGTATATACTGCCCTCGTCGGGTGTTTCAAAACCGAGCAGCAATCTTATAAGCGTCGATTTTCCGCAGCCGGACGCGCCGATAATTCCGACGCTTTCACCCGCTTTAATCTGCATGGACAGTCCTTTTAAAATATAAGGAGTTTCATTACTGTAACGAAAATGCACGTCGGTTACAGTTATGTCGCCGCGAAGCTTGTCGGGTCTTTTTTTGTTTGAACCGTAGTCCTCACATTCCGCGGTGAGCATTGGTTTTATAAGCGAATACGACGAGCGGAAGCTTGCTATCATTCGTATAATTACCGACGCTCCCGCGCTCGCCGCCGTAAACGACCCGTAAGCGGCGGAAAAGGCGATATAGTCCGGCGCTTTGAGTGACGCGCCGAATAGAAATATTGCGGCTGTGGCGAATACGTTAAGCAGTTTGTAAATCACGTTGGCGTATTTTAGCGGGAACGGCTTAATCTCTTTTTGCGAAGCGTCGGCGTAACGTTCGCTCCACTTGCGCATTACGCGCGTTTCGGCTCCATTTAGCTTTATTTGCTCGATGCCCGAAAACATTTCATAGCAAAAGCCCGACATTCCCGACAGAGACTTGGAATAATTTTTCATCCATCTTGCATGTAAAATACCCTCCGCAACCATCATAGCGTTTTGAATTATCGTCACTATGATTATCAAGGGGAACAAAGCGGGTGCGTATATGTAAATTTGTATCAGGTAGACAAAAGACAGTATAACGCCTATACAGGCGCTTATACTCTCCACCGATACTATCTGCGTCACATCAGAAAATTCCATTATCATACGTGACAGTTCACCCGATTTTACGTTCTTGAAAAAATCCGGTTTAAGCGAAAGCATACGCGAAAATACGGCGCTTTGCACATACGTGGTCGCGCGCAGCATCGTGTTCGTCAAAATCAGCGAGCGCAAAAGTCCCAGCAGCGCGGAAAGCATGACCGCCGAGAAAACGAGAGCGGCGGCAGCCGGTGTGCCGGAAGCCTCGCCGGACGGTACAATTACCGAAAATATAAAGCTGTTCGCCCACGGCAGCATCATTCCGGCGAAAGTCGCGAGCGCAGCGGTTGTAAGCACGGCAATTCTGTCACGTTTGGCGCTGCACTTTACCATGAACAAAATCAAATCACGCATCGTGATTTTTCCGTTTTTCATCAGTTTGTAAAAATACATCGCGTTTTTGGTGAATAAGTCCGCGTTTTTGCGCGTTATCCTTGTTTTTTTGCCGTTATCGGTATAATCGCACGTACCGTCGACATTTGGCGTTACCGCGACCCAATTCCCCTGTACCGTTTTTACAAGCATCGGAATTACGGACGTCGTGTACCAATCCTCGTCAAGTTCCACATAACGTATTTTAATGAATAATTTTTCCTCTATGTGGCGAAGCTGTTCAGACAGTGAAAGCTCCGTATTCACGCGTTCTTTCTCGTTCAGGAACTTCAGTATAGCGTTAATTCCGTTGCAGTCGGTTTTTTCGTTTAGGACGGACTCCATATTTTCATATATTTTTCGCCGAGCCGTACGATTTTTTTGTTGTATGCGCTCGTTTTCTTCCTTTATGTTTACCGCCATTTAACTCACGCTCCTTACCAGAGAGCTGTATATGCCGTTCGCGGTCATAAGCTCATCATGCTTTCCGCGCTCGGCAATTTCTCCGTCGTTCATAACAATAATTTCATCGCTGTCCATAATGGTTGAAAGTCTGTGTGCGACGATTATTCTCGTAATTCCCAGCGCTTTTATATTATTCATAACTTTTTCCTCGGTGTCTGTGTCAAGAGCGCTTGTCGCCTCGTCCATTATGAGGACGGACGGCTTTTTGACGAGCGCGCGGGCGATTTCTATACGCTGTCTTTGTCCGCCCGAAAAGTTTTTGCCGTTTTCGTACACTTTTTCGCGGTAACCGTCCTTTCGGCTTATTATGTCGTCGTGAATACAAGCCGCCTTCGCCGCCGCCACCACCTCGTCATAGGGAATACTGTCGTCCCACATCGTTATATTGTCGAGTACAGTTCCTTCAAACAATCTTATATTTTGGCTTACAACGGCTGTTTTTGAATAAAAATAGAAGTGGTTTATCTCATTTCTTGGCGTACCGTCAAAGCATACAGTTCCTCCGTCCTCGCGGTAAAGTCCCGCGATAATTTTGGCGATTGTCGATTTGCCGCTGCCGCTGCTGCCGGTAATAGCAACGCTGCCTCCCTTTTTAACGGTCAGGTTAAAATTTTTTATAAACGGAGCGTCAAGCGGATTATATCCGAATGTAATATCTTTCAGCGATATATCTCCGTCAATATTTTTCGTATGTTCCGTGTTGTCGTCAAGAAACTTATCGTCCTCGCCATAGTGCATAACGTCGTTAGTACGCGCTGTTTCGCTCCTAAGCGTCTGCATTTCTATTCCGTCGTTTACGAAATTTCCCAAAGGTTCAAGCATTGAGGCAACAAGCGACTGCATAGCTATAATAATACCGGCTGTAAGACTTCCCGATAATATTTTCCATACCCCGGTAATCAGTACGGCTCCAGAGCCGAGCGCGTTTAAAAATAAAAACAGATTGCGCGTTTGCTCTCCTGTTTTATCAATACCTGTTTTTGTATTCACAGCCCGCGTTCCCGCGGCGGTAAGTCGGACAAACATCGCGTCCTCCGCACCGCAGGATTTTATTGTTTCCGTCAGGTCAATGGCTCTGGAAATATCGCCTTGAAGCGCGCCCAAATCTCGGCTGTGTGTGCGCATTTGCATCTCGTATTTCTTTTTGCTCAGCACCATTGCGCACACGTTTGCAGCCGAGCAGACTACTCCCACCAACGCGATGTGCACGTCAAATGCTACAATCAGTATAAAATACATTATTATCTGCATTATGTATCCCGGTACGGGCGCGAGCATACGAACAAGATTCTCGCCCATCTCCATATTTGTGTTCTGACGATTCGCCAAATCGCCCTCGCTTCGCTGCGCAAAAAACTCTATCGGAAGTCTTAATAAATGCTCTATAAATCCCGAATTGATACGTATATTAATCTGTCTGCCGATACGGTGCTTGATATGTATGTCAAACGCCATTGCCGTCGCCGTAATCAATCCCGCGCATAAAATTACCTGTAATACAATCCTTAAATTGCTTGTATTGCCGCTGATAAGGATTTTGTCAATGAATACCGAATTTAAAAACAATACCGCCGCGCTGCCGATAAGCGCGCATATTTCAAGCAAAACAAAATACAGCGTACTTGGCAAGAATGCCTTTACGCATGACCTTATATAATTATTTTCGGCTTTTCCGCCCTTATCCTTTTGGAAATCCGCGTCGGGCGTAAACTCAATCGCAATTCCCGTAAACGATTTTGAGAATTCATGCTCGGATACCGTTCTTATACCGTAAGCGGGATCCGCAAGCACCGCGCCCTTTTTGTTAAATCCGCAAAGCACAAGAAAATGATCCATATTCCAATGTATAACAGCCGGCATTTTCAGCTCTCTCACGTCCTCAATGCCTACGCGCAGCGCTCGCGGAGTTAAATTATGAAATTTTGCCGCTTTTACGATATTCTTCGCATTGACACCGTTTCGCGAAACGCCGCACTCGCGTCTAAGCTCCTCGAGGGTCACCGTTTTACCGTAGTAAGATAAAATCATTGCCAGTGACGCCGCGCCGCATTCGGTCATTTCCATTTGAAGTACCGGGGTTATCTTTTTTACCTTGTCCATAGCGCCCTCCTAAAACAACCATTCGTAAGGATGGCATTTTTTTATCACTATATCCGCGCCGCACATTGTTCCCATTGCAACGTCGGTGTTTCCGCTTTTCGGATTTGACCATTTCAAGCGGCTTTGCGATTGTGCGTCCGGCATAAGAGTTATTTCTATACGTAAATAGCTTCCTCTTTCATCCAGTGCAGGTAAAAACAGCTCGCTGTTTGTTTCCTTTATGCTCTGTCCCGTAACGGGATAAGATGAAATATCCGAAATATATGCTTTTATGTATCCGTATTTTTCACGCGGCGCGAAATCGGGCATCACCTGCGCCTCCGTGCCGAGAGAGATAAGTCCTCCGTTCTCGGCGGGAATGAACGCGGTAAGCTTTTTGTTGTCGCCGCTTTGGTCGTAAGGAACAATCGTGGCTATCTTTTCCCCTGCCGTAATATACGAGTTTTCATCGGCGATATATGTAACAAATCCGTCCATGTTTGAACGAATAATTGAACCGAGGTCATACTCGTCATACAGTTTTTGAAGCTCTTCGTCCGTAATCGAGCCTGCCTTTCCGTTTTCTATTTTTTTGAGAATATCCGACTGAGGAATGACAGCCAAAATATCGCCCGATTTAACATCGCTTCCTACCGACACGGTTGTCTTTGATAGGATTCCTTCGGATACAGAGTAAACCTCTCCGCCCATCTGTGATGGCCATATTATACCTTCCACCGAAACTGTTTCATAAATCGTTCCGAAAAACAGCCATATCGCAAACACTGCCGCGCATACAAACAGGAAAGCGACAAAAAAGATTGTGCGAATGGTTACGGCACGGACGCCCTTGTTTATTTCCGAATGTGAGGAAAAGCTGTCAATCGCTTCTTCTCTGAATAAATTCTTCATCACTGCCCCCTAATTCTTTATCTCAAATTCTTCTCCGATTCCGTCAGCGTTTAATATATTGTATTTATATACCTGCTTCTTCTGCGCTCCTTTTTCGTCAAAGCTGAAATCACGTATAAAGCCGTCATAGCCGTCTTTATGTAAAAATTCCGCTATTTCCACAGGGTTTACGGTATCGTTTTTAATTGCCGTATCGGCGATAATTCTCACGGCATTATATCCTTGAATATACCATAAATCAAATTCTTTTCCTGTATTCTTTGTATATTCCTCTTTCATATCTTTAAGTATATTACTTTCTTCTTCCGTCATGTCGTCAATCACAATCTCTGTAACTATAATAAATCCGGTCATCGCGCGCAATAACTCTTTATCGCCCAGCAGCAGCGTGCTGTCGTCAAAAGCGGTGTCGCCTCCACATATAAGATTCGGATTTCTTTGTTTAAGCTTTTTTAACACATCAAAGCCTTTGCCCGCCTCGGGAAACATAATTACTCCTTCGACTCCGAGAGTTTCCCAGCGTTTGTAAATTTCATCAAAATTTGTTTCCAATGCTGACATGTTTACGCAGTCAACCACCTTCATTGAGCTACCCGTCTCGCATTGCAGAAAGCCTTTCATTTCCGCCTGCGCAAATCCGCTTCCGTCAGCGGCGCAGACCGCCCAGCGTTTTGCCGTTGTTTTTTCGCCCGCGAGTTTTAACGTCTCTCCAACATTTTCAGCCGAATCACATAGCGAAAAAACCATACTGTAATTATTGTCCTCAAACACGTCGTCATAGATAAAATAAGGCACAATAAACAGCTTTTTATCATTATCGAAAACGTATGCAGCGGTTTTGTTTATATCCATATCCGTTGATGCGATTACCGCCGTAAGACTTTTATCTGCGGCTATCGCATCAACAGTGGCGGAGCCTTCATCATAGCTTCCGACATTTTCGTAAAATTCACATTCCACATTATATCCGCTGTCCGCGTATTCCTTGTTTAAATCGCTTACGGCGCGTTCTATTCCTTCCTTGTAGCCCGGATAAAAATCGGCGGAATTTCCCATAACGGCGATTTTTACGGTATGCGATTGAACCTCGCCGCAGCCCGCGAGAACGCATAACAGCGCGGTTACAAGCAAAAATACATATATCTTTTTCATACTTTCCTCCGTTATTTTGCGAGTTTTTTTTAATAAAAACAGTATGTTTCGCTGTCAAAATGTCCTAAATTTCACCTATAAATGACATGTAAATGCATTATATATATTATATACCGTCTAATATTGCAAGTCAATTGTTTTAATTTTCTTTTTATTAGGAAAGAAATTCTTGGTACCGGCGCGTGAAAAAGCGCCGCGCATTACTTTGATTTATTTATAATCGCGGCTTTAACGGTATTTTTCATCAGCATGGCAATGGTCATAGGTCCTACGCCGCCCGGTACGGGAGTAATCGCGCCGGCAATTTTTTCAGCCGTTTCAAATTCCACGTCGCCGCACAGCTTCTTGTTTTCAAGTCTGTTTATTCCCACGTCTATAACGACTGCGCCCTCTTTAATCATGCCGCCTTTGATGAAGTTTGGTATGCCGACAGCCGCAACAAGTATATCCGCGTTTTTCGTCTTTGCCGCCAAATCCTTGGTCTTTGAATGACAAATTGTGACCGTACCGTTTTGGTGAAGCAACAGCATAGCCTGCGGCTTGCCCACAATATTGCTTCTGCCGACAACTACGCACTCCTTGCCCTCAACGTCAATTCCCGACTCTTTTATAAGCTCCATAACGCCGGCGGGCGTACACGGAAGAAAATCGTAATTGCCTACCATAATTTTACCCACATTTACGGGGTGGAACGCGTCTACATCCTTATTCGGCGCTATCGCGTTAATAATCGTTTTTTCGTCTATATGCTTCGGCACGGGGAGCTGCACAAGTATACCCGAGATGCTTGTTTTGTTGTTAAGGGTGTCTATAAGCCCAAGTAATTCCTCCTGCGTCGTTTCCTCCGGCAGAGCGTATTTCTCGGAGTATATGCCGCACTCCTCGCACGCGCGCTCCTTATTTCGCACGTACACCCGGCTTGCGGGATCCTCACCCACGATGATTACGGCGAGACCCGGAACTATTCCTTTTTTCTTCAGTTCCTCTACCTCTGTTCTCAGCTCCGCCTTTATTTTTGCCGAGACTTCCTTTCCCATGAGCAGTTTTGCCATTTTCTTTCCTCCTTGTATTAGATAAAATATCGCCTTTCGGCGGTCTTATAAGACATCTGTTTTGGTAACCTATAAGGTCGGTACGCCCCGTTTTTTGCAGCGCGTCGTATACGAGCTTGTAATTGTCGGGATTTTTGTACTGCAGGAGCGCTCTCTGCATAGCCTTTTCCTTTGCGCTCTTTGGCACATACACCTTTTTCATCGTGAACGGGTCAAGTCCCGTGTAAAACATACACGTAGATACAGTCCCGGGCGTCGGATAAAAATCCTGTACCTGCTGCGGATTTATATTATTCTCGTGCAGGTACTCCGCGAGTTTTACCGCGTCGCGCAGCGTGCTTCCCGGGTGGCTCGACATTAAATACGGTACTAAATACTGTCTTTTGCCTATCTGCTTGTTTATCTTATAAAATTTTTCCGAAAACTTATTGTATACGCTGTTTTCCGGCTTTCCCATATACCGAAGCACATTGTCGCTTATATGCTCCGGCGCGACTTTTAACTGACCGCTTATATGATGCTCGCAAAGCTCGCGGAAAAACGTGTCGTCCTTGTCGTTTATAAGATAGTCAAAACGTATGCCGGAGCGTATAAATACTTTCTTAACGCCCTTTATCGCGCGTAATTTGCGCAGCAGGGCGAGATATTTCTCATGTGATATTTCCATATTTTTGCACGGTGCCGGAAACAAGCATTGCCTCTCGCGGCAAGCGCCCACGGTCGTCTGCTTTTTGCATGCGGGTCCTCTGAAATTGGCGGTGGGACCGCCAACGTCGTGTATATATCCTTTAAAATCGGACATTTTGGTCATTTCCACTGCTTCGGCAATCAAAGATTCATCGCTTCTCGACGTCACTATCCTGCCCTGATGAAACGCGAGCGCGCAAAAATTACAGCTGCCAAAGCAGCCGCGGTTCGCCGCGAGAGAAAATTTGACCTCGCGTATCGCGGGAATACCGCCGTCCTTTTCGTATACGGGGTGGTAATTTTTCATATACGGCAGCGCGTACACCTCGTCAAGCTCCCGCGTTGTAAGCGGCGGCATCGGCGGGTTCTGCACAAGATACCTGTCGGCATGCTTTTGGACAAGCGTCTTTCCGATATACGGGTTTTGCTCGTAATATTGCAGTCTGCACGATACGGCGTACTTTTCCTTACTCGCCGCACATTCTTCACAGCTTGGGAGCAGCACGGAGCTATTTTCGTCATACTCCGAGGAAATATAGCACGTTCCGCGCACATCCGTAATATTCTTAACGCTTTCGCCGTCACGAAGCCTGTCCGCTATTTCAACAATCTGTTTTTCACCCATTCCGTACATCAGTATGTCGGCACGGGAGTCAAAAAGTATGGAGCGTCTTATCTTGTCATCCCAATAATCGTAATGCGCAAAGCGTCTGAGGCTCGCTTCCACGCCTCCTATAAGTATCGGCATATCTGAGCCGAACGCTTCCTTTATACGGTTGCAGTACACTATAGTCGCTCTGTCGGGACGCATTCCCCACTTACCGCCCGGCGCGTACATATCGTCATGCCTGCGTTTTTTTGATACGGTGTAATGATTTACCATACTGTCAATATTTCCCGCCGACACAAGCACGCCGAGCTTCGGTCTGCCCATACGCGTAAAATCGTCGAGCGAACGCCAGTCGGGCAAAGCGCAAATCCCCACTCTATAGCCTTGTTTTTCAAGCACACGCGATATTATCGCGTGTCCGAAGCTGGGATGGTCAACATACGCGTCTCCTACAATATATAAAAAGTCAAGGCTGTCCCAGCCGCGTTTTTTCATATCCTCCGTTGAAATCGGGAGAAAATCATTCGCCGTCGTACTCATCGTTATCCTCCGCGCCGGCGCTTACGGCAATATCCGCATGACTTACAAGCACGTCTCTCGGCTTTGACCCGTTAGCGCCCGAAATGATACCGCGCGCCTCCATTTGGTCTATAATCCTGCCCGCGCGTGAATAGCCGACGCCGAGACGTCTTTGTACCATCGAGGTCGAGATTTTACCGAGACTTACGGCAAGCTCTATCGCTTCATGAAGAAGCGGGTCGCCGTCGTCCTCCGTATCCGGCGTAACTCCGTTCTCACCTGTGGCGTGACGCTCTATTTCTTCCTCCAAGTCCTCGCTGTAATGCGTCACTCCCGAATTTTCCTTTATGAAATTCACCACCGATTCTATTTCCGAATCCGTCACAAACGCGCCCTGCACACGCGTGGACGACCTTGCGCCCGCGGGGTGATACAGCATATCGCCCTTGCCCAAAAGCTTTTCGGCTCCGCCCTTATCAATTATGGTACGGCTGTCTATTTGGCTTGATACGGCAAGCGCTATTCTTGACGGCACATTCGCTTTTATAAGTCCCGTTATAACGTCTACGGAGGGTCTTTGCGTCGCTATTACAAGGTATATACCCGCCGCCCTGGCAAGTTGAGTAAGTCTTACGATATAGTCCTCTACCTCCTTTGCGGCTACCATCATCAAATCGGCAAGCTCGTCTATGATAATCACAAGCTGCGGTATCTTTTCGCCGCCTTCCTTGTCCATTAGCTTGTTGTAGGAGTCAAGCTGTCTTACACCCGCTTCCGTGAATAGGTCATAGCGGTGCATCATCTCGGTTACCGCCCAGTTAAGCGCGCCCGCCGCCTTTTTCGGGTCTGTGACAACAGGCACGAGCAGATGCGGTATTCCGTTGTACACGCCCAGCTCCACCCTTTTCGGGTCTACCATTATTATTTTAACCTCGTCCGGCTTCGCCTTGTACAAAAGGCTCATAATCATTGTATTTATGCACACGCTTTTACCCGAACCTGTGGCTCCCGCGATAAGCAGATGCGGCATTTTCGCTATGTCGCCCACGACGACCTTGCCTCCTATGTCCTTTCCGAGCGCGAACGTCAGCTTGGATTTCGCCTTTTTGAAAGCGTCAGAGTCCAACATTTCCCGTATTGAAACCGGACTTACTTTATTGTTGGGTATTTCCACGCCCACAGCCGCTTTACCCGGCACGGGCGCGACAAGCACGGTCGATACGGCGAGATTAAGCGCTATATCGTCCGCGAGTCCTACTATTTTTGAGAGCTTTACGCCCGTATCGGGTGAAATTTCATAACGTGTAACGGTCGGTCCCTGCGTTACCTGCACAAGCTTAGCCTTTACGCCGAAATCGTCAAGTACGGATATAAGTTTTTCCGCCGTTCTACGCATTTCCTCGCGTTTGTCACCCGATACTGCCGGCGCGCTGCCAAGCAGCCTAAGCGGCGGTTTTGTGTATTTTATAGCCGGCGCTTCTATCGCTTTATTAAATTCATCGTTAAACTGTTCCTTTTCCTTTGAGGATATGCTTCCCGTCTTTTCCTCCATTTTTTCTTCTGTCTTTTCCGCTTTTTCGGATAATTTCTCGTCGGGCGTTTTCTCAGCGCGCGCAAGCTCAGGTTCTGCGAACACATCGTCAATACCGTTTGAAAACGGTTCTTTTTCCTTTTTCTTGGCGGATTTACCCGCTGTTTTTATTTCCTTTTCGGCGTCTTTCGCAAAGTCATTCGCCGCGTCTAATGTCGGGTTTGACGAATGCCGCTCATTGTTACGGAACGGCTGATCGTCCTCCTCCGAAAGTTGGTCGCGCTCGGAGGCGTACTCATAGTACTTGTCCTTTGCGGAATTGAACATTCCCTTTATTGCTCTTGCCAATTCGGCAAAAATGGATACTCCCGATATAAGGCTCGCAAGTAAAATAAGCGTCAGAGACAAAATTATGTACGACGCAGCCTTTTGCACCATATTCTCCATAAATACCGACACGCATGCGCCGAGGAAGCCGCCGCCGGCAAAATTCTCATAGCCGTACACAAACGCGAACGGTATTGTATTGCCGAGTGACAGATTTATAAGCGCGCATACGTTTACGAGCGCGAGAAACGATAATAAGAATTTTATCCAAAATTTCTTAATGTCTTTAGTCTTGACCAAATATGCGGTCACTCCCGCCAAAAGAAGCGGCACAAAAAAGCCGCATATGCCGAACATACCGCATAACGCCTTCTTTACCGCCGTATTTACTATACCTCCGTCGCCGTATTCAACATACATAAACACCGCTACAAGCAGCGTTAATATAATCATTGTAATTATATAAGTCGGCAAATAGTTTTTTCTTTTGTTTTTCGCGGCGCTTTTTCTTGAAGTTTTTTTCTTTTTTGTCGCCATAAAACCTCGCCTTTCTGATTTAAATAATATATTATTTTATCACATATTTTTTATATTTTAGATATATATGATTTATTTTTTGTATATATATTTTAGCATAAAATACCCCTTTAGTCAATAATATCGGATTCTGCTTTCTTTATTTCCAATATCGGCTGCCTCGCCGTGGTTTAAGATACTTCGGCGCAAATACGATATGATACTTGCAGTACATGGCTTTAGCTTCTTTTTAAAGCACGCGGCTATCGCGTGGTGTTCGGTATACAAAAACTGACACCGCTTGAGATGCGATGTCAGTTTTATTGCTTAAATGGGAATATTTTACCATAGCCGCTCTTTTTTGTGCTGTCTGTATATTCTGTTTCATGACAGTTCTTAATGCGTCACAAAGAACATGACGGCAAAGAGCGCCGCAATTACCCATGTTCCTATCTTTACGTTTCTTGCCTTTCCGATAAACACGCTGATAAGCACATGAGAAATCACGCCGAAAGCGATACCGTAAGAAATATTGTAGGTCATAGGCATCATCGCCAAAGTCAGAAACGCCGGAACAGCCTCCTCCGTTTTCAGCCAGTCTATGCTTCTGGCGCAGTTCATCATCATAATTCCCACATAGATGAGCGCCGCCGCTGTCGCGCA
>CANQQW010000020.1 GCA_947626075.1 uncultured Clostridia bacterium | reverse complement strand
CATCAATTAATGTATAATGTAATTATAGTAAAACCTATAAATACATTGCCGGCAAAAATTGTAGGTATTACAATAAAAATAAAGGAGATAAAAAATGTTAGTAGTATCTGATGCAAGAAAAATGAACGGAATGAAAAACAACAAAATTTCCATACAGTTAGAGAAAGCGGAAGCGACCAAACTCGACTCGAAGAAACTGACAAAACAGCTTAACAATATCGGCTTGCATTGCGACGAAACGCGAGGCGAAAAGCTGAAGAAAAACATTGAAGAGGTTGCGGAAAAGATTGGTATAGGCAGTCTCACAACTTTCGGAGTGTATATGGACTGCGGAGAGTTAAAGGTTGAGAGCATTCCGCAGGACAAATTGGTCAAGATAAGAAAAAATCATATAGGTACTTTGCACGAACTGTTGGGAGAACGTTATGTAAAAGAAGCGGACGGCATGTGGGCTGAGGGTAAAACCGGCCAGTTTACGGCGAAGCTAATGGTTTTGCAGAATAGGGAAAATTTCAATTATTTGAAAGAAAAGGTTGAGGATTTTCCTTATGCTGAGGTGCCGGACAAAATTATTAAAGAACAAATTAGCACTGTTGATGCAATAAAAACAATGTTTACCGAAGCGGCGATTGCTTGTACGGAGGCAACGGTTGACGGCATTGACGAGACTACGCTGGAGGCTGTTTTTTCAAATGCGATGACAGCTATAAATGAAAGCGTTTTCTCTGAGGATTATAACGCGAAAAACAACCGTGTTATCACACTTCTTTTAAATTATAATCCGGAAACCGCCGAATGTGACGGAATTGGTGTGGTTACCTGCGAATGGCATATGCAAATACGTAATTATAAGGATAAGAAAAACAATCCTTACCACGAAACAATTATTGAAATAAACTCAAGATCATTGCTTTATACGGATGCCGCAGTGCTTGACAAGCACTATGCAATGGCGCTTGGAAGAAATAAGGAATTGAATTGCCTGTGCGGCGATTCGATTAAAATCATTTCGGAAGTCGAAGTGTTTGACAGACGTCCCCCGGCTGACATGAACACGTTTATAAAGTCACTGCCGTGCGAGAACGATGCGAACCATGCGGACGTTATGGTGTTTTATTCGGCTGATGTGCAGAAAGTCGGTTTTATCGACAATACGCAGTCGGAAGCGGAGACGGAATACTCAAAGAGTATTACAAGCGGATTTATGACGGAATCAGCAGTAGCGCTTTCAACCGAGATAAATTTTGAGATGGATGCCCAGGTTGTAAAGGCAGGTGTAAAATTTGGATTCAACACGTCATTGACAAATCAGTGGTCCAAAAGTCAGACGGAAACCATCATTATCCGAGTTCCGGCGCGCAAAAAAGCGTTCCTCTATCAGGTAACATTGCTTTGTGCGAAATTGCGTTTGGACAATAGAACGGGAAAATATTCATACATAGAGTACGGCAAATTCCTCACGGACGCTTATAAAACCACAAATGAACCGCTGTATGAGAATCAAATCAAATAATTTATACCGAAACATACAGAAATTTGACAAATAAGGCATTAAACATAGAGGCGATTTTACTTGCGGACAGCACTCCGCTTGATCTTTTTGGATTTAAATAAAATCCGCAAATCTTATCAGGATTTGCGGATTTTGTTGTTATATTCTTTCAACGGCGGTTTTACGGTACGCGCTCGGACACATACCCTCCGACGCGCGGAACATACGGCTGAAATAAAGCGCGTCCGAATACCCGACCGCCGCCGCAACCTCCGACACAGACATAAACGTTGAGCGCAGCAGACGGCGCGCGTTATTCATTCTCACGCTTGTATGGTACTGCTGCATTGTCATATTTTTCTCGCGCTTAAAAACCGCCGCCATATATTTGTAGCTTAGATAAAACTCCTTTTCCAGAGCCGCAGCTGAAAACGGTTTGGCGTAATTCGCCGACAGATACACGCATATTTTATCGGATAAGTGCGGTTCTTCCGAGTCGTTATAAACCGCGATTTGCGTAAGCAATTCAAACAGTCTGACGTTTATATTCCACAGCTTCATCGGGTCGTCGGAGTAAAAATAATCAATATATCTCTCTATCATTCTTTCGATACGGCTGTTTTTCAGCCCCGAAAGCTTTTTGGGCAGCGCCGCGCTTTTTTTGAACGCCCGCGCGGAGCAGCTTTCATCCATACATTTAGGTTCTTTTATATTGTCGCAAAAATGCAGATAATACCAGCGCGTGCCTTTTTGTATTTCGCTTCGCCCGTAATGGCGTATCCCGCTTTTTAAAAACAACATTTCTCCGGCTCCGACCGCGTAATCCGTTCCGTCCTCCGTGACGTAAATCGCGCCGTCGGTGACGTATATCAAAACATTGAAACCGGCTGTTCTGTCCATATGATAAAACGGCTCGGCGGCGGCAAGCTGTCCGCACTCCGAAAGCACAGGCGGGCAAATATTGGATAGGATGATCTCATTCACGATAATTCTCCATATTATTCCGAATATAATCTATTTTTTTCGATTAATATTAAGATTATAATACATATTAAGAAAATTGTCAATACAGTATGTAAAGGAGAAAAGGCGATGAAAATAAGCAAAGTGACGGCCGCCGCTTACAAGGACTGCGCCGACCTTGATTTCGGCACGACCGAGCTTACGGACGGCGCGGTGCTTCCCGTAAAGGGCGCTAACGGCAGCGACATTACATGGACGTGTTCGGACGCGTCCGCAATCGGTACGGATATGACAGTGACCGCGCCCGCAAAGGGCGAAGCCGACAAGCGCGTGACGCTTACCGCGGCGGTCAAAAACGGCGGCGCGGTTTATACAAAAACGTTCGACGTGACAATTCTCGCCGCGCCGTCAATTACGGGGCTTTCCGACTACAGCATGACGGACGTTGAAATGAAAGACGATTACCTCATAAACGGCACGGAGAAAATGGCGGCGTATCTGAACGAATTTGACATTGACAAGCTCGCGTCGGGCTTTAGGCGCACGGCGGGACTGTCATCGACCTCCGATACATACCCGGGCTGGGAAACGAGCCTTATCGCCGGTCACGCGGTCGGTCATTACATGACGGCTGTCGCGCAGGGCTACAACAATACCGGCGACGCGGGACTTCTTAAAATGTCGAATGACCTTATAGACGCGCTTTACGAAGCGCAGATAAAGGCGGACACGACTGTAAACGGCAGCGCCGTAAAGAAAGGCTGCCTGTTCGCGACTACAAACGCGTGGAGCGGCGGCAAGGTGGTAACGGGTGAAACGCAGTTTGACAACGTTGAGAGCAACAAAACGAATATCACAACGCAGGCGTGGGTGCCGTGGTACACGATGCATAAAATCCTCGCGGGACTTGTCGACACGTATAAGCTCACCGGCAATGAAAAGGCGCTCGAAACAGCTGACGCGCTCGGCACATGGGTGTATAACAGAGTCAAAAATTACGATACGGCAATGCAAAATCGTGTATTAAATATCGAGTACGGCGGCATGAACGACGCGCTGTATGAGCTTTACAAGCTTACAGGCGACCCCAACCACGCGAAAGCGGCGCATATGTTCGACGAGATAAGTCTGTTTGACAGCATTTACAATCATAACGACGTGCTCGCGAACAAGCACGCAAACACGACGATCCCGAAAATCATCGGCGCGCTGAACCGCGTAAGGACTATCGACGCGACGAACGGCAGGCTCGAAACGGACGCTCCCGACAGCGCGCACGGCAGGGAATATTACTTAAAGGTTGCGGAAAACTTTTGGGACATAGTCGTAAACGACCACTCATACATCACCGGCGGCAACAGCGAGAACGAGCATTTTCGCACGGCGCACACCGAAAACGCGTACCGCAACAACGTAAACTGCGAGACGTGCAACACGTACAATATGCTAAAGCTTTCGCGCGAGCTTTACAAGCTTACGGGTGAGAAAAAATACAAGGACTACTATGAGGGTACGTTCCTCAACGCCATTGTATCAAGCCAAAATCACGAAACGGGCATGACGATGTACTTCCAGCCAATGGCGACGGGCTATTTTAAGGTATTCTCGACGCGCTGGAACGATTTCTGGTGCTGCACCGGCTCGGGCATGGAAAGCTTTACTAAGCTTACGGACAGCATTTACTATAAAAAGGATAACATAATAGTTGTAAATCAGTATATAAGCTCCGTTCTGACAGACAAGGACAACAACATAAAGCTCACTCAGACCTCAACTCTTCCCGACGGCGAAACATCAACTATCACTGTCGAGCCGATTTCGGGCGATACGCAGAGCGCGAAAATAGTCCTGCGCGTTCCCGAATGGTGCGCGTCCGCGCCGACGATTAAGGTAAACGGCGAAAATTACGCATACACGCAGTCAGCGGGCTACGTCACAATCGAGCGCGAGTGGAAAGCGGGCGACAAGATAGAAATTACGATGCCAATGGAAATGCGCGCGTACGGGCTTGCGGATAACGATACCGTAACGGCGTTCAAGTACGGACCGACGGTACTGAGCGTAGGCTTGGGCAAGGACAGCATGACAGAGGAAAGCCACGGTATGGCGGTCAGAAAGCCGAAAACTAAGGCGGACGTGAACGAGTACGTTATAATCAACTCCGATTACGGCACGCGCGAGGATTGGCTTAACAACCTCGATGAAAATATGGTAAAGACCGAAGGCAAGCTTGAATTTACGATGAAAAACACCGACCAGGCGCTTGTGTTCACGCCGCACTACAGGCGATACGATGAGCGTTACGGCATTTACTGGTACGTGTCGGGCATGACCGAGGAGGAACAGCAGGCGCAGATACTCGCCGACAAGTACGGGCTTGTGTACGTAAACGACACGCTGTTTAACCATGATTTAACCATTACTTAATACTGTCAAGCAAACGCTTTACGAAGCCGTATGTTATATCATACACCGTCATTTTCGGATAATTCATACCCGCGTCCGTCATAGCCTGCCGCTGCTTGTCCGTCACGACCGCATACGGATATATACCGAACATGAACGGGAAAAACAGGTATATAAACTCATGAAGCTGCTCGTCCGTAAGGCGCGGTAAATACTTTTTCACAAACTCACGCACGGTGTTTATCGAGCGGTTGTACGCGACTTTTATATCCGTCAGACGGTCGAGGGAGCTGTTTTCCTCCATGTCGTAGTGGTTCATAGATAACAGCTTCAAAAGCTGCGGACGTTTTTCCAGTGAACGTGCGAGCGCATCGGCAAGCTCGTCCGTTGTCATGGACATTGTTTTCTGCATCGTCTTTTCCAGATCGCCGCACCAGAGATTGTATTCACGCTCGATAAGCGCGAGAAAAATCTCCTCCTTCGTCTGGAAATAGTTGTAGATTGAAGTGCGCGTAAACGAGGTCGCGCCGCCTATCTCCTTTATGGTTATTTCCTTAAAGCTCATTGTTTTGTACAGCTTTTCGCAGGCGTTTATGATTTCCTCCCTGCGCGCGTTGGTTAATTCGGGTGATCCTTTCGGCATAAATTTTTCTCCTTTAATTCATATTTCATAATTATTTTAACACATTTCTGACATAATGTCAATATTTTTCGACAGTCTATTGACATCGCGTCAGCCGTATGTTATAATATATAAAAATGACATACAGTCAATATAAGGAGGCAATTATAATGAGTAAAACATTGGTAGCGTATTTTTCGGCAGCGGTCTCGGCGGCTGCGTAGACGCGCTTAAAGGTTCCGTTTCATCGGGAGCTGAAATAAAGGAGGGAAGAATGTTAAACGGCAGACCGTCCAAAGACGAGCTTAAAAAATGGACGGAGACAATATAATAATTGCTGTGTTATGATTAATTTCCGTTATGACGCAAAGAAAGGATATAATATTATTCTGCAATAAGATATTGATTTAAACAAAAATATATGGTATAATTTAAAAAATGACAAAGTATGGCAATAAAATAATGCCTGATGGCTTTAAAATTCCGCATTGTGTGTCAGAGTAGGAAATTTGCGGTGTTTGGGAGTTGTTTGTAACATGCGAAAAAAGCTTACAGCGCTGATAGCGGGCGCCGTAATTATCGCGGCAGCCGATTTTTTTGTGTACTGCGGTTTACACACCGACGCGTCAGCCATTGAAGATGAGAGGAACGAATTATCGATATACGCGCAAATCAATGATAGCGGTCATCTTACCGTCACGCCGACGCTCACGTGTAAATACGGGGACTTTGAGCATCCGCCTAAGGCGCGCTTAATCATAGCCGTATACGATGAGAAAGGGACGCTTGCCGCGGATATAAGTACGCAGGAAGTAATATTGGTCAAGGATATTGTAGAGACTAAGCCTGTGGTATTTGATGATTTGGAATGCGGCGCGTTTGAAAGATACAACGTGAAAGCGTTTTTATGGGAAAGTCTTGACGGCATGAAGCCGAGTACTTTGAACGTTATGGGAGAGACGGAATTTCCTAATATTCAATGCCGAGACTTCCGAACGGTTATTGACGGGAACAATAACCGATATATTATGTTTACGGACGACGGAACAAACAGCTTTACATATAATTTTGCCAATACATCGTTTCCGCTCGGTATCGAGTTTGACATAAAGATAAACGAGATAAAAGGCGCGGGAGATGTTTTCGGGACTGCGCTTTTCAGCGGAGAAACGGAGGTAGCGGGTTTTGGATTGTATAAAAACCGGATAGACGGTTCTTTGCTGCCTCATGAGAGTGACTTCATGAATTATTTGTACACAAATGAAGGTTATGATGAAAGCTCGTATTATGAAAACCAATGGCTTCATGTTACGGTCGGAATAACCAATGAGTACAACGAGGCATACGGCATGTCGATAGAACATATACGCGTCAGCATATCGGACGAAACGGGAGGAACCGTTTATGTGCCGGAGCAGGATATAACTTGCAAGGCGCGGGGACTGCCGGTAAACTGCCTTGTATTCGGACTTGTTTACGACAGCGGCAATAACACGGAATCAAGCGCCGGCGTCTGCCTGCGGAACCTTAAACTAAAAACCTCATAACGCGGCGAATAACCGCAATACAACCAAATATTGACAGCTCATATATCAAGGGTATAGCGAGAACCGTTTTTCGCTATACCCTTAATAAAAGTTTATTTTTGTTCTCTTTTCTTTTTTAACTTTCTTCTGCCGTCTACCGCGACAAGAAAAATAAATATCGCGATAAGGATAATAAGGGTGATTGTTTTTGCGCTCATGTTAATACCGGCCTTTCATTCGCAAACGACGTTTTAAATCCCAACGTTTTTGCGTCTGAAAGGCGCGGCGCGGGATTAAATACAGAAAACGTGATTGCCTATAGTTTTTATAATTGTTCTCGTGCGTATCCACTTACTTGTGGCTGTGACGGGATTGTAATAATAAATGGCGCCGCCGCTGGGATCCCAGCCGTTAAGCGCGTCGCGCGCGGCATTGTAGCACGAGCTTTGCACGGGATAGTCAATTTGTCCGTCGCTCACGGCGGTGAACGCGCCGGGCTGATAAATAACGCCGGCTATCGTATTCGGGAACGATGAATGTCTTACGCGGTTAAGAATAACCGCGCCTACCGCTACCTGTCCCTCGTAGCTTTCCCCGCGCGCCTCGCCGTTTATCGCCTTGGCGAGGAGCGTCACATTATTTGAATTTGACGAGGAGCCTGACGGCAAACCGATTTTTGCCAATGTCGCGCTGCCCGCCACACCGTCGGGAGTAAGACCGTTCTTACTTTGGAAGTAGCTTACCGCGTCGGCTGTTTTCTGACCGTATATACCGTCCACGCTGCCGGTGTAATATCCCCAGTCCTTAAGGCGCGACTGAATACTTGTGACTTCGCTTCCTCTCGAGCCGATACGCGACAGGGCGAGGGCGTTGCTTTCGGTGAATACGCAGCATATAATTAATGACAATATGAGCGCTGTTATCCGCTTAGATATATTTTTCATAAACACAATTCCTTTCAGATATGTTTTGTAATATATATCTATTTTTAACTCATATTTGCATTTTAATACATAATCATGGGTAAATTATCCCGAAGCTGAATGGCGAGGGTAAGCGCGCATACCTTTTCCGCGCCCGCGTCCTTAAGCGCGTCGGCGCAGAAACGCAGCGTGCTTCCCGTGGTACATATATCGTCAAAGACAAGTACCCTCGCGCCGCTCTGGACTGCGCCGCATTCAAACGCGTCCTTTACGTTAAGCGCGCGGCTTGTGCCGTGAAGCGTACTTTGCTTTACCGTGCCGCGTTTCCTCACAAGCAGGTCGGTGCGCATCGGTATACCGTTTCTTTGCGCTATACTCTTTGCTATAAGCTCCGACTGGTTGTAGCCGCGTTCCCTCATTCTGCCGCTGTGCAGCGGTACGGGTACTATATAATCAAACGTTTCGGCTATGTTACCGTAGGAATCTATATATTCCTGCATAATATCCGCGAGAAGAGGCGCGTAAGCCCAACAGTTTTTAAACTTAAAGTCAAGTATCGCATCGCGCAGTCTGCCCGTGTACTCAAACGCCGACATTATATACGAAATATTCCTATAGCCCTTGAACGGCTGCGACAGCCGCGTGTCGGCGAGCGACGCGCGGCACGACGGACATATACCTACTTTTCCGTTTACGGCATACGCCTCCGAAATTCTTTTGCGCTCATCGCAGAATATACATAAATATTTACTCATATTACCATTTTTTCTCGGGACATCTGCCGTCCGACAGCCGAGCGCGCACCTGCATGACACAGCCGCATACCGCGCACGTCGAGCCGTACATAAGCTTATCGCACAGCGAGCATACGTCAAATCTTTTTAAGAATAAATTCTCGTCAGCAAGCCTTACGCCTTTCATTGACGTTACCTCGCTTACCATTTTGTCTATATCACTTTTTGACAGGACGGTTTTAAGTCCGCATCGTTTACATTTTCCCATTACTTAATAGTTATAACGGCGGCGCTCATCTTTGGCAGAGTCAGCTTAACCGACGAGCCGCTTAATTTTACGTCAGCTGACCGCGGTTTGACGGTATTGGGCGCGTCGAACGTATTGTGGTCAGTCATGGACGATGACGTAAGCAGCTCGCCATTCGCGGCGGTAAATTGTCTGTCTAAGCACAACTCTATTTCCTCGTCGCTGTCAAGGCTTACGTTGCACATCGACACGGTGACATTGCCGTCTTTCTCGGACGCGGAAACGCTTATTTTCGGTATTTTTATACCTTCATGTTCTATCGACCCCGCGTTGTAGGAAAGCTCAAGACTTTCACCGTCCATATGTCCTTTCATCATGCGGAACAGGTGGTATGTGGGAGTGAGTATCATTTTTTCACCCTCGGTAAGCACCATAGCCTGAAGCACGTTTACCATCTGCGCTATGTTCGCCATTTTCACACGGTCGCGGTGCTTGTGGAAAATATGAAGTATAAGCATCGCGCTTACCGCGTCGCGCATAGTGTTCTGCTGATAAAGAAAACCCGGATTTGTACCCGGCTCCACGTCGAACCAGTTACCCCACTCGTCAACAACGAGGTCGATTTTGTTATCAGGGTCGTAACGCTCCATTATTTCCTTGTGCAGCGCTATAACGCTGTCCATTCTCACAGCATGCGCCATTGTGTCGTAATAGCCCTTTTCGGTGAAATCCGCCGCCTTACCCTTGTTTTTCCAGTCTGTTTCATAGGTGTAGTTGTGGAGCGAGATTGCCGCCGCTTTATCGCCGACGTTCTTCATAAGCGTTTCCATCCAGTGCGCGTCGTCCTCGTTGGGACCGCCGGCGATTTTATATATAGGCTCGTCGCCGTAGTCGCGGATAAATACCGCGTACCGCCTGTACTCGTCGGCGTAGTACTCCGCGCGCATATTTCCGCCGCAGCCCCAGTTTTCGTTGCCGACGCCGAAAAATTTAAGCTTCCACGGCTCCTCGCGCCCGTTACGGCGGCGCTCGTTAGCGAGCGGCGAGTCCCCGCCGAACGTCATGTACTCTATCCAGTCGCGCATTTCCCGCACCGTGCCGCTGCCCACGTTACCGCATATGTAAGGCTCCGTGCCAAGCTGCTCGCACAGCTCAAAGAATTCGTGCGTGCCGAAATGGTTGTTTTCAACCACGCCGCCCCAGTTTGTGTTTACCATATACGGACGGCTTTCCTTTTTCCCTATACCGTCGCGCCAGTGGTAATCGTCGGCGAAACAGCCGCCGGGCCAGCGCAGCACGGGTATTTCGAGCTCCCTGAGCGCGTTTACCACGTCGCAGCGCATACCGTTCACGTTTGGAACGGAGCCGTCCTCGACGTAGATGCCGTCGTATATACACCGTCCCAAATGCTCGGCGAATTGCCCGTAGATGTATTTGCTTATTTTACCTTGTTTTTTGGCAGTGTTCAGAGTGATTTTCATGTAAATATTTCCTTTCGGTTGTTTTGCTTAAATTATTATACTATCAGAGCGGTATTTTTGCAATAAGAAATTGAAATTTATACGCGGACGCGGATAAAAATTTTGACGCAAAGAAATATTTTATAAAAAGCAGTTGCAAAATACGCGCATACGGTATATAATGTTATTTACAATCAAACAACAGAGTAGGTATGCGCGCGTAAAGTGCGGAGCGGACGGGGAGTTGCCGCTTCGACGAAAAGCGGTAAACGCTTGCGGTGCGCAGACCGCATCCCGCTGAAAAAATAGCTTGCATCTCTTTTTTTGGCAATGTTTGGTTGCCGAAAAAATTTACGGAGGTGTTTTTTTCATGCTGAAAAAACTCAAATCTTCCGCGCGCAATTTTACAGATGTGCGCGGACTTGTGCTTACGGCGATGTTTCTCGCCATGTACGCGGTGCTGGGCGCGTTCAAAATTCCGCTCCTGTCGCCCGATAATCGGATAACGCTCACCTTTGTCCCGCTCGCGGCGGCGGGTATAATCCTCGGACCTTTCAGCGCGGCGTTTGTCGGCGGGGCGGGGGACGTCCTCGGTTATCTCATCAATCCGGGCGGCGGAGCGTACTTTTTCGGCTTCACCGTGTCGGCGGTGCTCGGCGGATTTATCTACGGACTGTTCCTTTACGGAATGAAGCTCGGCGGCAAGCAAAAAACCGCGCCGAAGGCGCTGCTTTTGATTATGGCGGCGAGCGCGGTTATAATCTTCTTCATTAATATTCTCCTTAACACATACTGGCTGTCCGTTCTGTACGGAAAAGCGTACACGGTTTTCTCCGCGGTGAGGATAATTAAGAATTTAATTCTGTATCCGTTTCAGGTAATTGTGATTTTTGCCGTGTTTATGTTAGCCGAAAGAACGGGAGTAAGGAAAAAATATCTATAATAAACAAAAAAAATGTCTGAAATTCTTCAAAATAATTAGAATATGTCACTTGCAAAATAAAGTAATATATGATATATTTGTAAAGTAAATGTAAAACTTTTTTAAAAGCGGGGAAATATCGTCCGAAAAAATGATACCGAACCGCGAGCGGGACACACTTTCAAAGGAGAATTACCATGACAAACAATTTTATAAGCAATGAGGCGGCTCCCGTAGTTGGAAAGCTGAGCGTAATCGGAATGAAAGGCTGCGAGGAAATCACATCTAAGATTGACTACTATTTAAAAAATTTCCGTTCCGATGAAAACGAGGAAACATACGTGACACACGTGGATTGCCCCAGGTTTGGCACGGGCGAGGGAAAATGCGTTCTTGACGAAACGGTAAGAGGACATGATGTGTACATCATCTGCGATGTCTTTAATTACGGAGTCACGTACAAGATGTACGGCATGGAAAATCACATGAGCCCCGACGATCATTATCAGGATTTGAAGCGTATAATAGCCGCTATGGGCGGTAAGGCAAGGCGCGTAACGGTTATTATGGCAATGCTTTACGAGGGCAGACAGCACAGAAGAAAGGGCAGAGAGTCGCTTGACGCGGCTATTATGCTCCACGAGCTTGTGAACATGGGAGTAAGCAACATTATAACGTTTGACGCGCACGACCCAAGAATTTCAAACGCTATCCCTCTCGCCGGATTTGACGATGTTCAGGCAGCATACCAAATGATAAAAGCGCTTGTGCGCGCCGTACCCGACATTTCTCTCAATAAATTCGACACGATTGTAATATCTCCCGATGAGGGCGGCATGTCAAGATGTATGTATTATTCGTCCGTATTGAAGCTCGACCTCGGTATGTTCTATAAGCGCCGCGACTATTCGCGCATGGTAAACGGCAAAAACCCGATAGAGGCGCATGAGTATCTCGGACGCGAGGTTACGGGCAAGGACGTTATAATCGTGGACGATATGATTTCGTCGGGCGAGAGCGTTATAGACGTCGGAAGAAAATTAAAGGCGGACGGCGCGAAAAGAATATTCGTGTTCGCGACGTTCGGACTTTTCGTAAACGGTCTTGAGGTTATCGACAAGGCATACAAAGAGGGCGTTATCGACAGGATTTTCACCACAAATCTTATCTACAGAAATCCCGACCTCGCATCGCGCGAGTGGTACTGCGAGGTTGATATGTCGAAGTACATTTCTCTGCTTATAGACACGCTTAACCACGACGAGACGATTTCAAAACTGCTTGACCCCGTTAATAAAATTAAGGCTTTGGTTGAAAAATTGGATAATAAGTAATAGGAGAACGACTATGCAGTGTGTATTACTGGCGGCAGGCTATGCCACAAGACTTTACCCGCTTACCGAAAATATGCCCAAGGCACTCTTGAAGCTTGGAGACAAGACCATACTCGAAATGGTTACAGATAAAATAGATGAGGTAAGAGAGGTAGAGACTGTTTATATAGTTACCAACGAGAAGTTTTACGCGCAGTTTGAGGAATGGAGCAAAACATACAAAGGTCCAAAGACCGTTAAGGTTTTAAACGACCATACAACAAGCAACGATAACAGACTCGGCGCGATAGGCGATTTGAAGTACGTTATTGACAAGGAAAGTATTGACGACGAAATACTGGTAATGGCGAGCGATAATATTTTCGGCTTCCCGCTTACGGATTTCACCGATACATACCGCGCGAAGAATAAGGATATGATTTGCGCGCACGTTATAGAAAATAAAGATGATTTGCACTCTATGGGCGTTGTGGAGCTGGAACAGGACGGACGCGTAAAGAGCTTTGAGGAAAAGCCTGAAAATCCGAAGTCGGATTTGGGTGTGCCGCCGTTTTATCTTTACAAGCGTGAAACGCTTCCGCTCATCGATAAATACCTTGCCGAGGGCAATAACCCCGACGCTCCGGGACATTTTATTCCGTGGCTCATAGGCAGGAAAGACGTGTACGCGCACGTGTTCGACGCTGTGAGAATAGACATCGGCACGCCGGAAAGCTATTATGACGCGTGCGACAAGCTTAAAAAGGGAACATTGTTTTCAAAATAATAAAAAATTTACGGTATGGCAGATAATGTCATACCGTTTTTTTTACATTTATACTTTTTTTTGCCCGCCGAATATGGTAAAATAATATTAAGTAATTTTCAAGGGGAGATTTTCTGTGGGAATACGTATTATACGCGGCGCCATCTGCTCGGGCAAGAGCAGGATGTGCCTTGAAGAAATTGAAAAAATACATAGTGAAAACCCCTCGGCAAGGTGCGTAATGATAGTGCCGGACCACTACTCCTACGAGACGGAAAAGACGTTCGTGGAAAGGTTCGGCGGTATCGGTCTTAACAATATAGAGGTGCTGACGCTCCGCCGTATGGCGATAAATATGCTGAGCGCCGACGAGCTTAACCACCTTACCGAATCGGGCAGACAGATGCTTATTTATAAAGCGTCGGAGGCGGCGTGCGCCGAGCTTGCCGGCATGGACGGCATGGACATGAAGCTTGTGACCTCCATGCGCAGACGCGGCTTTCTTGACGTGGCTTCATCGCTCATAAGCGAGCTGAAGCGCTATCTTGTAACGCCGATGGAGCTTAGGGAGCGCGCCGAAACGATAGACGACAACAGGACGCTTAAAAACAAGCTCACCGCGCTTTCACTCGTGTACGGAAATTATATACAATATGTGGAACAGTCCGGCTGCACCGACAGCGAGGACGATTTATACCGTCTAGCTGAGCGTATTGAAAACGGCGCGGAGTTCAACGATAGCACGCACGTGTGGGTAAACCGCTTTGATAAATTCATGCCGCAGCAGTTAAAGGTAATAGAAGCGCTGCTGAAAAAGGGAGTAAATATGACTATAAGCCTGTGCTGCCCCGAGGCGGAGGACGAAACGGAACGCCTTTTATATCTGCAAACGGAAAAGACGCTCGCACTCGTGAGGAAATTAGCGGACGAATACGGCTTCGACGGAGAAGTACACGCCGGACGCGGACTTATGCATATAAAGGACAAGCCCGATCTCTACAGACTGTTTAGGTACTGGACGGAGGATTTTCGGGAGGAAAAGGAGCCGCAAAATATCGCGCTGTTCCAGAGCCGTGACGCATACGGCGAGATCGAGCGTATCGCGTGCAAAATAACCGACCTCGTACGCGACGAGGGCTACCGTTACCGCGACATAGCGATTTTGTGCGGCGACGAGGAGGAATACAGACATCTTATAGAAGCGGTATTCGGCGAGTACGAAATACCGTACTTTACCGACAGAAAAATAATTCTGAGCGACCATCCGATAGCGATGCAGATTTTGTCGCTGTTTTCCGTGATTGAGGAGGACTGGAGCTACGACAGCGTGTTCCGCTACCTGCGTTCCGGCTTTATCTACAAAAAGGAGAAAAAGGGCGGGTACACGTTTTACAACGCGCTTGACCAAGAGGACGTGGACGCGCTTGAAAACTTTGTTTTAAAATGCGGTATACGCGGCGCGAAGAGGTGGCTCGGCGAGGAAACGTGGCTCCGTGGAACCGATATAGTAAACGCCGCTTTCGGCGACGGGGGCGAAAGTGAAACGGAGGAAATGATTGACGAACTGCGCCGCTTTATTGCCGCGCCCATAGCGGCTTTTTGCGAAAAGGCAAAGGGCAGGAAAACGGCGGAGGAGTTTGCCGTAGCGCTGTTTGAGTACCTTAGGGACATACACCTCTATGAGGGACTTAAAAGCGACATATCCTCGTTTCGTAAAAACGGTATGTTAAACGAGGCGGAGCAGTTTACGAAGATATGGAATTTAATTCTCGACGTGCTTGACCAGACCACCTCCGCGCTGGGGGACGATAAAATGAAGATAGACGCCTTTGCCGCGTACATGACCGTGGGACTTTCAAAGTGCGAGATACGCACTATACCGTCGGGTATAGATCAGGTGTACGTCGGCAGCGTGGAAAGAAGCAGTCACGCGAACGTCCGCGCGATGTTTGTCGCGGGCGCGAAAAGCGGCACTTTCCCGACGGTTATAAAAACAGAGGGATTTCTTTCCAACAAGGACCGTCTTACCCTAAAAGACGATTACGGTATTACTCTCGCGCCCGACACGAAGAGAAAAACGGACGAGCAGTATTTCAAGGTCTACAGAGCACTGTGCGCCGTAAGCGAAAAGCTGTTTTTAAGCTGCTCTATACAGGACGAGAAAGGCTCGCCGCTCGCACCGTCGGATATGCTCAGCGACATATACAGAAAATTCCCGAAGATGCGCGTGTCGGATAACCTTATGGACGGCGCGGCGCGTGACGCGGTGTATATATCCTCGCCGAAAGCCACGGCGCACAGAATGCTCATAAGTCTTTCGGAGCGTTACGGCGGCAGAAAAAACCCGCTTTGGGACATAGTAAGGGAATGGTACGAGGAAAGCCCGAAGCGGCGCGGCATACTGTCCGTCGCCGACCGCGCCGACTACTATAACAGACGCGGCATAATGCTTGACAGCGACATAGCCAATATGCTTTATAACGGCAAGATAATATACAGCGCGAGCCGTATCAACGCGTTTGCCATGTGTCCGTTCGGTTACTTTCTGCAATACGGCTTGGGCGCGCGCGAACGCGACGAATGGGACGTAACGCCGGCGAATATGGGCAGCTACGCGCACCGTGTAATAAACGATTTCTGCCTTTCGGTCGAGGACGGCGCAAAAACGAACGGGGAAAAAATCGACGCGTGGCGGTCGCTCGACGCGCAAAAACGCGAAACGCTGCTAAATAAAATAATAGACGAAACGTGCGATAATATGCTCTCGTCCGAGGTGCGCGACAAGGAGCGCACGGCGGGCATATTCAGGCGCATGGGCAAGACCGTGAGCGCGGCGGCGGCGCTTGTGCAGAAAACGCTTTCCGCGGGAAACTTCGCCGAAAACGGCATGGAATGTAAGTTTGAAATAGACCTCACGGAAAACGTCGCGCTGCGCGGACTGATTGACAGAATAGACGTGTGCGGATCTCCCGACGGCAAATCATATATGCGCATAATCGACTACAAGACGGGCATAACGAAGTTTGACGCGGTAAATATCGCGAACGGCTGCGATATGCAGATGGTAATTTACGCGCTCGCGGCGGCGGAACTGATGAAAGAAAAGGGGCTTGACGCCGAGGTGACGGGCATATATTACACGGGCGTGAGAAGCAAGTACAAAAGTCTCACCTCAACGGTTACGGAGGAAAATATAAAAGAGAAAAATATAAGCGATATGTCGCTTGACGGAGTGACTTTCGCGCCCGAATCGGAGACGGAGCGGGCGAGAGTAATACAAAACATGGATAACGGCTTTTTTAAGAACGGGAAAAGCGATTTCTTAGGCATAAAAACCGATAAGGACGGCAACATAAAGGGAGTGCGTTCCGACGACGAGGTAAACGGTTTAATGGCGCATGTACGTGACACATTGACGGACATGGACAGCCGCGCTCGCGGCGGAGATATAAGCCTTAACCCATACGACACGGGCTTTGCGGGCGGCGCGTGCGCGTACTGCGCATACGAGAGCGTATGTAAATTTGACGAAAAACGCCGGGTGCCGCGCGAGAAAAAGGGCAGCGCGGACGAGATATGGGAAAGCATGAGGCTTAAGGGAGCGGCGCTCAAGGGAGGTAAGAACAATGGCTGAATGGACCGAAGCGCAGAAAAAGGCAATATATGAACCGTCCGGCGAGGGAAGTATACTCGTGAGCGCGGCGGCAGGCTCCGGCAAGACCGCTGTGCTTGTGGAACGTATCGTAAATATGATAACGCGCCCGCGCGACCGCGTATCTGTGGACGAGCTGCTTGTGGTAACATTCACGGAAGCCGCGGCGGCGGAAATGCGCGAGCGAATCGTGCGGCGTATAGGCGAAGCGTACCGCGGGGCGCTTTCCTCGGGTGACGCGCATGAGGCGAAATACCTTCGCGAGCAGATACGTCTCACCGCCTCTGCCGATATAAACACGATAGACTCTTTCTGTCTGAACGTGGTAAAGAACAACTTTCACGTCCTCGCCGCGGACCCGAATTTCAGCATAATGGACAACAACGCGCGCAATATGCTTATGGACGATGCGCTGTCGGAGCTGTTTATGTCGCTGTATGCGTCGGAGAACGCGGAGGAAAGCGAACGCTTTAACTCCCTTGTAAACATATACGCGTCAAACCGTGACGACGAGGGACTGAAAAGAGTCATACGCAAGGTGTATAATTTCACCGAACCGTTTCCCGACCCGTCGGAGTGGCTTTCGGAAAAGGCGGATATGTACAGCGGCGATATGGCTGAAAGCAAATGGGTAAAGGATATTTTCTTCAAGGAGTACAAGGAAGGTATTATCCGCCGCCACGAGGACTTTTGGAACGCTCTCGCAGACGAGATGCTGGAAAAGGTAAAGGAAAAATACGGTATAGACACGAGCGGCTTAACCGCGTATGAGGAAATAGAGGAAGCCAAGGCGTACTGGGGCAAAATATGGACTAACGTGATAAAGTGCCGCGAAGCGGTAAGCGCGCTTAAAAAGGCGGAAAGCTACGACGATATTTACGAAGTATACAAGACGTATATAGAAAAGAAAAAGTACCTGGGCTTAGCGATTAACATCGTGCCGAAAGATAAGGAAGCGCCCGACGACGAATGGCGCCGCTATTACGGCGAGTATGATTATATGCGCGAAAAGCTGCGCGGCGAATGGGATAAGCTGCCAAAGGTGGAACGCGGCGCGTTCAACGCTTATATTCACGCAGAAGAGCTGAAAAAACACGTTTCGGATATAGTATGGCTGACAGAGAAGTTTGCAAGGCTTTTTGAGGAAAAGAAGAATAAAAAGAACGAAAAGACCTTTGCGGATATAGAGCATCTGACGTATCGGCTGTTTCGCGACAACGAGAACATACGCGGCGAATACGCCAAGCGTTACCGTGAAATACTGATAGACGAATATCAGGATACGAACGGACTTCAGGACGCTATATTCACCTCCATATCGAGGGACGGTAAAAATATGTTCATGGTAGGAGATTTGAAGCAGAGTATCTACCGTTTCCGAGGCGGCGATCCGACTATTTTCAAGAATAAAAGCAAGCTTTTCGGCGAGGGCGGCGGCAAGAAAATAACGCTCAGTCAGAATTTCAGGAGCCGCTTTGAGGTTTTGCGCAGTATAAACTCCGTATTCTCCGCCGTGATGTCGGACGAAGTGGGCGACGTGGTTTACGGCGACGACGAGGCGCTGCACCGCGACGCGGACAAGGAATACTACGAAAACGCGGTAAGCGCTGACGATATAAATAACGGATACGCGTCCGAGCTGCATACGATTTCCGTATTCCCGGGCGAGGACGAAAACGGCGAGCTTACCGCCGAGAAAGCGGAGGCGGCGCACATAGCGAAGCGCATACGCGCCCTTGTGGACGGACAGTTTAAGATATACGACAAAAACAGCAATGCGTACCGCAATACGGAGTATCGCGACATAGTGGTACTGGTACGCTCGGTAAAGGGCGGCGGCGACGTTCTCGCGGAAACGCTTGAAAGGTTTTCCGTGCCGGCGTTCGTGCAGAAAGAGGAATATTTTGAACGCCGCGAAATAAAGCTTATGCTGTCGCTCATATCCCTTATAAACAATCACCTTCAGGATATTCCTCTTGCGGCGGTAATGCGCTCGCCCATAGGCGGCTTTACGGAAAACGAGCTTGCCTTGATAAGGATAGAAAGCAAGGATAAATCGTATTACAAGGCGGTAAAATACTATAAGTCGGACGCTAAGAAGATAGGCGAAAAGGAAAAGCGGCTCCGCGCGAAGTGCCGCCGATTTACTTCAAACCTCGACCGCTGGCGGGGCTATGTTAAAACAAAGTCTATAGCGCAGCTTATATGGACGCTTTACGAGGAAACAGGATTTTATGATTTTATGGGCGCTTTGGAGGGCGGTGAGGAGGCGCAGGCAAATTTAAAGCTTCTGTACGAGCGCGCAAAGAAATACGAGGACTCCGGATTTAAGGGTATATTTAATTTTATACGCTATATCGAGCGTATGGAAAACCGCCATGACGATATAAGCGGCGCGCGACTCGTAAACGAAAGTCATAACGTCGTAAGAATAATGACGATACATAAGAGCAAAGGACTGGAATTTCCGATAGTTTTTCTCGCGCGCACCGCAAAGCGGTTTAACGCGAGTATGCCGAACGAGGAAAACAGGGTGCGTCTGCACAAGGATTTCGGTATAGGCGTGGACTACTATAACTACGAGGATATGTACCGCAAGGAGCTTATGTTCAACAAGCATATAAAGGACGAAACCGACCGCGAACACAGAAGCGAGGAAATGCGCCTTATGTATGTTGCCATGACGCGCGCGAGGGAAAAGCTTATCGTAACGTATTCGCGCGCCTATAAGGACAGGGACGATTACGATAAAAAGGCGGAAGCGCTCGCGTCCGTATGCCAAGGTATGACAGGTATCGCGCGCGCGGCGGCGGAAGCGTCTTGCTGCGGCGACTGGATAGCTCCCGCGGTTATAAAAAACGGCGAGTGCTGGGAGCGGTTTGAAAAAACGTACACGTCGCTTGAATACGGCGAGGACGAGGAAACGGACGGTACGGACAGCGTAATGGAAAATCCCGACGCGGTGCGCGAGCAGGTAAGAAAAATACTTGAGTTTAAGTATAAGTACCCGCTAAGCGGCGCCATTCCCGCCAAAACCTCCGTAACGGCAATAAAGGAAATGGAGGACGCGGAGCATACTCTGCGCGAGGGACCCGTGTATATGGCGCGTCTGCCCGTTTTTCTGCGCGGCGAAAAAAGCGGAGCGCAAATCGGCACGGCGCACCATCAGGTAATGGCGTACATAGACATAGATAAGATGAAAAACGCGCCCAAGTCCGACTATGCGAGGATTGTAGCCGACGAGACGGAGCGTATCGCGGCGGAGGGTCAGCTTGACAAATGTATCGCTGAGGATAAAAAGCTTTTAAACGACATATGCAAAAACGTGCGCGGATTTTTTGAAAGCGAAATGGGCGAACGCTTATTGACTGCAAAAAACGTGCGGCGCGAATGTCCGTTTGAGATAGAGATAACGGCGCGCGAGTACGACGGCGCGCTCAGTGAGGAGTACGGCGAAGAAACGGTAATGGTACAGGGTATAATTGACCTGTACTTTGAGGACGAAAACGGCGATATAATCCTCGTGGATTACAAGACGGACCGCTGCAAAACGGCGGAGGAACAGATGAAAGTCGCGGACAGATACAAGCGTCAGCTCCGGCTTTACGCGCAGGCTGTTGAAAAAATATTAAAAAAACCCGTAAAAGATAAATATTTGTATTTATTTTCCGCAAAAAGTGTGGTAAAATTAGATTAGTAATTGAATAATGAGGTGAAAATGATGGCTAATTACGGCAATTTTAACATAAATAAGAGAAAGAAAGGTAAAAAAATCATTACCGCCGCTATAATTATAGTCGTCATATTTGCCGCCGCGCTGCTGTTTATCGGCATAATAGCCGGCTCCGACGGAGAAAAAATGGAATATGTATCGTCCGTTGTGGAAGAAAATACGCGCCTGAAAATGCAAATAAGCGAACTTAACGACACAATTAACAAAATGCAGGCTACAATAGACGATTTAAACGCGCAGCTTGCGGCGCGTCCCACGCCCGAGCCAACGCCGTATACCGCGCCGGACGCGGCGGTTCCCACCGCCTCTCCGCAAGGCAACATCTCACCTCGCGGCTCCTTGAGACAATAAAAAAATAATTGTTCTTGACAATTACGTAATCATGTGCTATATTAGAGATAACGGAGGAGCGGTTTTGACCGTTCCGCCAAATTGCGATTGTTAGATATTAAGTCTAACGGTGCCGCCCTTTAGTGGAAAGAGGGGCGGCTTATTTTTTTATGTTTCTTATAATCTCAAGAATTATAATCAATTCGACTATCCTTATCAGAATATCCAAATCCATAAGTATAACCCCCTTATCTGTTTAGTACCGAGGTTCACCTCCCTAAATCAGTATAAGGGCGGAACAGCCGCCGCCGCTCCCGTTATCTGCCGCTTCCACGGCGTAACAAGCATATCACATAAAATATTGCAATACAATATTTTAATCTTTACATTTTCAATACACAAAAAATGGGGACACTGAATTTAGTGTCCCCATTCTGTAAGTTTTAGTGTCCCTAACCAAGGTTTGCAACCTCGTTAGTAAACTCTTTGTCAATATCGGAATAAAGTCTGTCATACTCTTTCTTTAAATTTTCTTCCCAGTTGTAGCAATCGTCGTACGATACAAACAGCTCGCCGTTTTTAACTTCCCCGCCGTCAAGGTACGACGCGAGCGTAATATCCGATACCCACGAAAACGACGGAGCTTGATGCGTGAATGTCGCCTCATCGACTATGAGACTTATGTCGAACGCGTTCGCGAGTATTTTCGCGAAGTTTCCGCGCGAAATCATATCGGTATCGGTGAAACTGTCAACGCCCTTGAAGAAGCCTAAACCCATCATTCTGCGAGTCTTGTTCTCACAGTAGAAATCGCAGTTCATACCCATTATCGAATACACAAGCTGTATCGCCTGCGAATACGTGAGATTATCGTCTGGACGGAACAGACCGTCCTCGAAACCGTTTATGACTTTTGCGCCCGCGAGGTACCCTATCGCGTCACGCGCCCAATGTTTTTCGGTATCGGGGAAATTTTTTGACGCGTAATCACCCTTTACCAAAGGACGCAGCATCATTGCCGCTTCCGCGCGCGTGAGCGTGGAATTTGGACGGAACGTGCCGTCATCGAAGCCGGTAACAATACCCTTATCGCTCAAAAGGTGCGTCGCCTGCGCCAGAAATTCGTCGCCTCCGAGGTCGGAATAAATAGGAGACTGACCCACATACTCCGCGAGAGAATCCGTGTCGGGCGCGTTATAGTACATATAAACTCCGTCCTCGCGCATTTTTTTATAATCTTCGGGACTTTGTATATATTTCTTATACTCCTCGGGCGTTGCGGCATACTTTTTCTCCAAATACTTTAGAAAAAGCGATTCGTACTTGTCGCTGTACTCCGTGTCAACCGTGTCCTCGATACTGAACTCGACGCACTTATCGTCGCGCGCGTAATAATACTTGTTTTCCGCCGTTTTTACCGTTATAGAGCGAATGTGCGGTATCATCATTGTAATGTCTCTTAAGCCGTAGTTGTTTATAAAATCCGCGACAGCCTGATAATTACCCGTCGAAATATAATTGTACGGATACGTCTCAGACACCTTTCTGTCTTTAAACTCATTTATTACGGCGTAATCTACCATACCGTCAACGACGGCGGAATAGGACACGTTATCGTCTCTTGGCTCGTCATACGACGGACGGTACTCCGCGCTGCCGTTGTTATGTATGCTTACATAATACGTGTCGTTAAGCGGCACCATAGAGCTGAAGTTTATGTTGCAGAGCTTGTCGCCGATTATTGCGCACAGAGCTATACTGTCTATACCGTCGACGTAATCTGCTCCGTAATACTTCCGGCTGTAAGATATGTCGTGGAAATAATCAACATACGTTTTTTCGGGATCAACGCCGTAGTCGCGCACCGTCTTGTTCTCGAAGATGTTATCCTCGTTATAGACGGGCATATTCATAACTTCCTCGCAGTAATCTTTGCTCGCGAGACAATGCTCGTTTAAAAGCCTTTCCGCCTCGTCGGCGGTGAGAAGATTGTCGGCGAATACCAACGGCACGAGCGACATGACCATAGCCGCCGCGATAAGCGCGGCAAGTAATTTCCTTATCCTGTTCATAGCAAACCGACCCCCTTTCTAACCCTCATACACGTATACATTTGTGTTCGCGTCCTCGCCCTTTTCAAGCTCGATGTAGTACTTGTCTCCCGCCTTGACGGGTACCTTTACGTTTTTAAGCTGTTCCTTTGTGAGAAGAAGCGAGCCGTCCGCGCGATAGAGACCGAAGTCGCAGTCGTCGAAGCACGATACGCGCATATAGCAGTCGCGCGTCACGTCGATTGTGAGACTTTTTGCCGTCTGCGCCGCGTCGGTAAAAGTACTGTTAAACATATACGACACGTCGGGAAAGCTGACGTCCCGAGCTTGAACCGCCGTGAACGGTACTGATGCGGCGGCGGCAATAAGAGCCGCCGCGCAATATTTTTTTAAAGCCTTCATTTTTCTACCCTTTCCTTTCCTATAAAATACATTCCTAATTATCCTTTTAGCAAAAATCAAAAATACGTCTCTCCGCCGCCTTTCACTAATCGGCGTAGATGAAAATATTTGTGTCGGCGCAGCTTTCGCTCTGCGCGATTACGTAATACCCCTCTCCCGTCTTGACGGGTACCTTTACGTTTTTAAGCTGTTCCTTTGTGAGAAGAAGCGAGCCGTCCGCGCGGTAGAGACCGAAGTCGCAGTCGTCGAAGCACGATACGCGCATATAGCAGTCGCGCGTTACATATATAAGACTGCTTTGTATCCTGTCCGAGCCGGTTTTGGAGAACGCCGGCGAGAACATATAATTCGTGTCGGGGAAGCGTACCTGCGTTTCGCCCGCGTCCGCTTTACCCGACGGAGCCGCCGCGCGCTCGCTTTCTTCTTTCGGCGCGGGGACGTATACGGGTACGTCCGCGCTGTCGTCATACGCGCCGCCGTAATTCGGCTCGTACTCCGCTTCGCTCTCCGTTTCCGTATAATTTTCCGCCGTCTCGTAGAAGTAAGACGGCTCGCCTGACGCGTTTTCGGACTGCTCGTTTTCCGACGTGGGCGCGCCTGACGCGTTGGGAGCCGGCGCGGGTGAGGGTGTGGATTGCGGTATTTCCTCATCCGCGTCGTTATCGAAATACGCCGCGCTCGCGTCAACTTTGTCTTTCTTCGGCTTGGTATTGTCTATTGCCCGCGATATGGAGTCCGGCAAAGTGTCCTTCGCCATCTCGAACCCGAACGCGGTGACGGAGCATACCGTCATGGACAGCGCGAGCATCACGCTTACCATTTTGAGCGGCAGCGACATACGCTTAAACTCGACTATCTTAAGAAGCCGCTGCTTCAGACTTTGACTGCTCGACATAGCCGTCGTGTACGCGAAACCGCCCTTACCGCCCTCTATGACCGAGAGCAGCAGCCGTCCGTAAGACTTTTTATCGGCTATGTTAAGCACCGACAGCACCGTTTCGTCGCAGCACAGCTCACAGCTGTTGTTTACGGCGTTCTTCATAATATAAACGCACGGATTGAACCAGTGCAGCGACGACGCGAATATAGCCGCCAGCTTTACGATAAGGTCGCGGTGCTTGAAGTGCGTGACCTCGTGCGTGAATATCATTTCAAGCTCGTCGTCCGTAAAACGCGTTTGGGGAAGTATTATAACGGGCTTTATCACCCCGAAAAGAAGCGGCGAACGCAAAACCGTGCTTTTGCGCACCTCTATGCTCCTCCTTACGCCAAGCCGCTCCCGCGCTTTCTTGCACGCCATTAGCGAACGCACGTCAAGAGTGATTTCGCTTACGTCCTTGAGCGTGCGCCGCGTCCTTACGTACGAGTACGCGTTAAAGCCGAGAAGAGCTGACGTTCCGACCGCCCAAAGGGCGAATATTATGTAGGAAACGTCCAATCCCGCGCTTTTCTGCGGTATAACGCCGCCGTCGGCGTACAGCTGCATATTGCGCGGCAGCTCGACCGTCACGGCGCGCGGTACGGGAATGAGCTGCTGCATAGGCAGTATGAACAGCAGTACCGACGTTATGAGAAGCGCATAGTACCACCGCGCGTATTTATTTTTCGTCTGCCTGTTGAGCGCGGACGCGAGCAGGAACATTATCGTGCCGGATATGCTCATCAAAAGCAGATTGTATAAAAAATATGCCATGCCGCAAAACCTCCTTACAGCTCGTCAAACCACTTTTTTATATCCTCAATGTCATTCTTGCTCGGCTTTTCCCCGCCGTAGAGAGCGGCTAAAAAGTTTTTCACCGAACCCGAATACATATCGTTTAAAAATTCCTCGGACTTACACCTTTTATACTCGTCCTCGGTGACAATCGCGCTGTAAAGGTTGGTTTTGCCCGCTTTCCTTACCTCGAGCATCTTCTTGTCGCAGAGGCGCTTTAAAAATGTAAGCACCGTGGTAATTTTCCAGTCCTCGCCCGCTTCGTCAAGCAGCCAAGAAGCTGATACGGCTTCGCCGCGCCGCCATATAAGACGCATGATTTTCATTTCCGAATCGGATATTTTCATTTTTTATAAAGCTCCTTTCTTTTGTTCTACACTGTGTAGTATAACTATATTCTACATGCTGTAGAGGTATTTGTCAACACTTTTTTTCAAAAATTTCAAAAAAAATAAAATTTTTTCAAAAACGGCTTGACTTACGCGTATCTTAATGTTATAATGTCAATAATTGAACAAGAAGTTCTTTTTTTTATGCTGTAATAAGAGGACTTACATAACGTAAACACGGAGGTGTAAAAAATGAGAGTAAAAATTACATTGGCATGCTCGGAGTGCAAGCAGAGGAACTACAACACAATGAAGAATAAAAAGAACGATCCCGACAGACTTGAGATGAACAAGTACTGCAAGTTCTGCAGAAAGCACACTCTTCATAAGGAAACAAAATAAATTCGATTGATTAAGGATGTGTAAAAAATGGCTGATACAAATTTAGCAAAGAAAAAGACGCCTTTCGGTACAAGAATGAAGAGATTTTTCAAGGATACCAAGGCGGAGCTTAAAAAGGTTACATGGCCCACAAAGGAACAGCTTATTCATAACACGGGCGTAATTATAGTGTTCATTATTATAGTTACGATTATCCTGTCCGTGCTCGATGTTGCGTTCGCGCAGTTGTTTAAAATGCTGACGAATATACTGTAATTTAGAAGCGCGGAATAATTGTCAGGGAAGGAGAACGGTTATGGCAGGAGAGGCAAAATGGTATGTGGCGCACACATACTCCGGTTATGAAAACAAAGTCAAAGCCAATATCGAAAAGTCTGTTGAAAACCGTGGCATGCAGGATTTAATTCTCGACGTGCGCGTACCCACCGAGGACGTTGTCGAGGAAAAGGGCGACGTGAAGAAAGTCGTAAAACGCAAAATTTTTCCGGGCTACGTAATAGTCAAAATGGTAATGACGGACGAAAGCTGGTATATAGTAAGAAACACGCGCGGCGTGACAGGCTTTGTCGGCCCCGGCTCAAAGCCCGTTCCGCTTTCCGAGCAGGAAGTGGAGCGTATGGGCGTGGAGATAATCCGCATGAAAGATATTGACTTTGCCATAGGTGAGACTGTTTCTATAAAATCCGGCCCTATGGAGGGCTTTTCGGGTACCGTTACGAGTATCAATAACGAGACGCGCAAAATTAACGTCGCCGTTTCGATGTTCGGACGCGAAACTCCCGTTGAAATCGACTATACGCAGGTGGAACGCATAGAATAATCGGTTTATTAATTACGATATAAACGGTAAATTACGTTTATATATATCCCTCTGGTAACAGTGGGAGAACCGTAAAGGTTCGCAATTACCACATGCAGCGCGGAGCCTTTGGCGCACGCGGCTGTAAAATTTCAAGGAGGTGGCCATTATGGCACAAAAGGTTGCAGGATACATTAAGCTACAAATTCCTGCCGGAAAAGCAACCCCGGCGCCCCCGGTCGGACCGGCACTCGGTCAGCACGGCGTAAACATTATGCAGTTTGCGAAGGAATTTAACGAAAAGACGGCGAAGGACGCAGGTCTTATAATCCCCGTAGTTATTACGGTGTACGCAGACCGTTCTTTCTCTTTCGTAACAAAGACGCCGCCCGCAGCGGTTCTTATCAAGAAGGCTTGTAAGATTGAAAGCGGCTCGGGCGTTCCCAACAAGACAAAGGTAGCCACGATTTCAAAGGCTGATCTGCAGGCGATAGCCGAGCAGAAGATGCCCGACCTTAACGCGGCAAGCCTTGAGGCAGCCATGAGCATGATTGCCGGTACTTGCAGAAGTATGGGCGTTCTTATCGGAGACTAATAGGTATATTGTTGAGACGGTGGGAGAGATTAAATCTCGTTTGACCACGAAGGAGGAAAGAAATGTTTAGAGGAAAGAAATATCAGGACAGCGTAAAGCTCGTTGAAAAGTCAAAGCTTTACGACACGGGCGAGGCTATGGAACTCGTCACAAAAACGGCTAAGGCAAAGTTTGACGAAACTGTCGAGGCTCATATAAGACTCGGCGTTGACTCAAGACATGCCGACCAGCAGGTAAGAGGCGCTATCGTGCTTCCGCACGGAACGGGCAAGACCGCGAAAGTTCTCGTGTTCGCGAAAGGTCCCAAGGCTGACGAGGCTCAGGCTGCCGGCGCGGACTACGTGGGCGAAATGGAGCTCGTTCAGAAAATTCAGGGCGAAAACTGGTTCGACTTTGATGTTGTTGTCGCAACTCCCGACATGATGGGCGTTGTGGGACGTCTCGGTAAGGTTCTCGGTCCCAAGGGACTTATGCCGTCGCCTAAGGCGGGTACTGTAACGATGGACGTTACGAAAGCCGTCAATGAGATTAAGGCAGGTAAGGTTGAGTACAGACTTGACAAGACCAACATAATCCACTGCCCGATAGGCAAGGCTTCATTCGGCGCCGAGAAGCTTCAGGAGAACTTTGACGCGCTTATCGGCGCTATCATAAAGGCTAAGCCGGCAGCGGCAAAGGGACAGTACCTGAGAAGCGTCGTTATCGCTTCGACAATGGGACCCGGCATTAAGATTAACCAGGCAAAACTGGGCTAAAAACAGCTTGACAAAACGTATCATAAATGGTATAATACCGTTTGTTGATAAATCCGTAGACAGCGGGCATTAGGCGAAAACCGAAAGTAAGCCCCGCCGAGGAATTATAGTAGAGACTACTATGGCTCTTTGCGTCTACGGCAAAGAGCCTTCTTTATTTTACGTAATGAAGGCATATTTACCAAAAACTATAGGAGGTGAAACGAAATATGCCAAGTGAAAAAGTATTGGAAGCAAAAAAAGCGCAGGTTGCTGAAGTTGCCGACTTGTTAAAAGCGGCTCAAACCGGCGTGATCGTTGACTATCGCGGTCTTACGGTTGAGGAGGACACAGACCTACGCGCGAAATTGAGAAGCGCGAACGTAAAGTACTTCGTTATGAAGAACACTCTTCTTCTCCGCGCGGCGAAAGAGGTAGGACTGGACGCTCTTGAGGAGGTTCTTCACGGACCGACGGCTATTGCCGTATCTTCGGAGGACGCTGTTGCGCCCGCTAAGGTAATCGCTGATTTCGCGAAAGGCAACGACAAGCTTGAAATCAAATCCGGCTTTATGGACGGCGCGGTTATGACGCTTGACGAGATCAAGACATTGGCTTCGACGCCGAGCTTCGAGACATTGATTGCGAAGATGATGGGCAGCCTCAACTCACCCATTTCGTCACTTGCCCGCACATTGCAGGCTATTGTTGACGGCGGTAAGGAAATTGCCGACCTCGTAGCCGAAAAGGCAGGCGAAGCAAGCGAAGCCGCTCCGGCTGAGGAGGCAAAGGCGGAGGAGGCTCCCGCAGAGGAAACCGCTCCGGCTGAAGAAACAAAGACGGAAGAAGCTCCCGCAGAGGAAGCCGCTCCGGCTGAGGAGGCAAAGGCGGAGGAGGCTCCCGCAGAGGAGGCAAAGGACGAAGCTCCGGCTGAAGAAGAAAAGACAGACGCGGAGTAATGCAAAAGGAACAAAGGTTATAATTTTAGAAATTAGGAGGAAAATAAAATGGCAGATTTAAATGCGATTCTTGATTCAATCAAGGAATTAAAGTTACTTGAAGTAGCTGAATTGGTAAAAATGATGGAAGAGGAATTCGGCGTAAGCGCTGCTGCTCCCGTAATGGTAGCCGGTGCCGCCGGTGAAGGCGCTGCCGCGGGCGGCGAGGAAAAGAGCGAATTTGACGTTGTACTCGCTGAAGCGGGCGCGTCAAAGCTCGGCGTAATAAAGATAGTCAGAGAGCTTACGGGTCTCGGTCTTAAGGAAGCGAAGGCGCTTGTTGACGGCGCACCCAACACCGTTAAGGAAGC
>CANQQW010000019.1 GCA_947626075.1 uncultured Clostridia bacterium | reverse complement strand
GTCCTTGCCTATAATATGCACGTCCGCAGGCCAGTATTTTTTGTAAAGCTCGCCCTTTTCGTCGGGCGTGTAGCCTAAGGCGGTGATGTAGTTTGAAAGCGCGTCGATCCACACGTATACGACGTGTCCGGGGTCAAATTCCACGGGTATGCCCCATGAAAAGCTTGTGCGCGACACGCATAAATCCTGAAGTCCCGGCTTTAGGAAGTTATTTACCATTTCGTTCTTGCGCGACTCGGGCTGTATAAATTCGGGGTGCGTTTCGATGTATTCCATGAGCTTGTCTTGGTACTTGCTCATTTTGAAGAAGTACGCTTCCTCTTTAGCTTTCTTTACCTCGCGTCCGCAGTCGGGGCATTTGCCGTCAACAAGCTGTGTTTCCGTCCAAAAGCTCTCGCACGGCGTACAGTACCAGCCCTCGTACTCTGACTTGTATATGTCGCCACGGTCGTAAAGCTTTTTAAAAATCTGTTGGACGGCCTTGACGTGGTAATCGTCGGTGGTGCGGATAAATTTGTCGTAGCTTATGTTGAGCATGTCGGCAATCTGCTTTATCTCGCCCGCTATTTTGTCAACGTGCTCCTTTGGCGTTATGCCCTCCGCCTCGGCGATTTCCTGTATCTTCTGACCGTGCTCGTCCGTGCCGGTCAAAAAGAACACGTCCTTGCCGATAAAGCGGTTAAAGCGCGCTATCGCGTCGGTGAGAATTATCTCGTACGTGTTGCCGATGTGCGGCTTTTTCGATGTGTACGCGATCGCCGTTGTAATGTAGTATTTTTCTTTATTCATTCCAGTCACTCTCCATTAAATTTTTTAAAAAAGCTTTAAACATGACAAACTGTTTTTTGATAAACTCAAAAGCCGTTTTGAGCGCGCGTATGGGCGCGTCGAATATACCCGCCTTGTAAAAGCTGATTATAAGCATGAGTATGATAGGTCCCAATATAAGACCGCCCAAACTCAGCGTTTTATATCCGACGTACATCGACATAAGCGTTAAAAGCGAGTGTATGCCCATGCCCGTGCTTACGAGCTTAGGCTCGGTGATACGGCGTACCACGAGTACCGCGGCGTATATTATTATAAGTCCTATGCCGGTCTTTAGATTACCGTTAAGGAACGCTATTATCGACCACGGCCACAGCACAAAGCCGCTGCCGAAGAAAGGCAGCGCGTCCAGTATGGCAATCAAAAGCGCGATAAGCAGCGCGTAGTTCGCGCCGAGTATACTCAGCCCCGCAAAAATGATAAGAAACGCGATGAACATAAGTATTATCTGCGCCCTTATATATCCGCCCATGTACTTTTTTAGCTCACTTTTTACCATAGTAAGCCTTTCGGTGAATTTGGACGGTATCATACTGTGTACCGTGCGGCTTACAAGCTTGTTGTCGGTTACCATAAAGTACGATGACAGTATAAATACTATAATCGCTATAAACACGCTCGGCAGCGCCTTCGCGAAGTTGCCCGCGTTGTTCACAACCGGCTCGGACACTGAGTTTATCATCTCCGAAGCCTTTACCGATATACTGTCGCCGATATCCGTAAGCGCCTGCTGCACGTTACCGGGCAGGTTGTCGTACAGCACCGACCATTTTGTGCCTATAGCGTGCATACTCTCGCGCATGCCCGTGTAAATTGACGGAAACTGTGCGTACAGCATACGTACCTCGTCGATTATTTTCCATATGACAAAGCTGAGTATGCCGCCGAGTATACCTATTATCAGTACTATGACGAGTATAGCCGAAAGTCCCCGCGGTATTTTCAGCTTGTTTTGCAGAAAGTCCGCGAGAGGATTGACAGCCATAGAAAACAGGTATCCGAGCAGGAACGGCAGCGCCAGCTCTATTAAAAATCCCAGCGCTTTGAGTATTGTCGGCAGGAAAAAATATACTATGGTTACCGCCGCGGCAAGAGCGACTGCGAAGATTAATAATTTTATCCAGCTTTTCTTTATTTTCATAGCATAATCCCCTTTGGCAGTCTATGCGCGTTATTTATCCAAAAATCTGTTCATAAGCGTATAGCCTTTTTCAATGTAAACGCCTGTCTTTTTCGCGTCGTTTTCCGTGTATGAAAGAGACGCGTTATCGTCTGTTTCATTTGTACTGTCGTAAATTATATACGGCACGGGATCCGATACGTGAGTTTTGAGCTTAATAGGCGTGGGGTGGTCGGGTAAAATCATCATTCTGTAGTCAATACCGCGCTTTTCAAGCTCGTCTTTTAAGAATTTTACGACCTTTTTATCTATCGTTTCCACCGCGTACTTCTTCTTTTCGGGAAGTCCCTGGTGTCCCATTTCATCGGGCGCTTCCATGTGGATATATACAAAGTCACTGCCGGAAAGCAGCGCGTCAAGCGCGGCGCGCGCCTTGCCGTCCCAGTTGGTTTCGCAGTTGCCGGTCGCGCCCTCAACGTCAATCGAGTTCATTCCGGCGCACTTCGCTATACCCTTTATCAAATCGACAGCCGAAATAACGCTGCCTTTAAGACCGAATTTATCCTCAAAGTTGTCAAGCTGAGGCTTTGTTCCCTCGCCCCATGGCCAGATCGAGGTCGCGGGATTTTTACCCGCCGCAACTCTCGCCTTGTTTACGGGGTGCTCCTTTAAAATTTCCACGCTCTTTTTCATCATTTCAAGAAACTTCTCCGCGCCGTCGCCCTTTGGGAGATAATCGCCGATTTTCCTGTCGGAAATATCGTGCGGCGGAGTTAAGTCCACATTAGTCGAGCCGCCGCTCCACACGCACAGGTGGCGGTAGCTGATACCGGGGTAAAACTTGATTTTATCCGTGTTAAGCTCTGCCGCGACGGCTTTCATTAATTCCGCCGCCTCCGCCGTCGTGATTTCTCCCGAGGAATAGTCGAGCATGGTTTTATCCTCGTAATTTTCCTCGTCGGAGAGCGTCACGAGATTGGTGCGGAACGTAACGTCGTCGTCTTTCATCTCAACGCCGATTGAAGCGGCTTCGAGAGGTGAGCGCCCGCTGTAACACTTTTTCGTGTCGTAGCCCATAACAGACAGATTAGCTACGTCCGAGCCGGGCTTCATACCGTCCTGCACGGTCTTTACCATACCCAGCTCGCCGTGCTTTGACATATAATCAATGGTCGGCTTATCCGCGACTTCAAGAATAGTCTTTCCTCCGAAGTGATCCACCGGATAATCCGCCATACCGTCGCCTAAAATTACAATGTATTTCATGTTGTTTTCCCCTTTCACTTTATAACATTTCAAGAAAATCATCCAAATCAATATGCGCCATAGCGAGAATACTTTTTAATGTTCCCTTGGCTATCTCGGAATGATTAGGTATAATAACCGTGTATTTGCCGTCGGAATATTTTATATGACTTCCTTTTTGACTGATATATGAAAATCCGCGTTTTTCGAGAACTTTAATCACTCTCGACGGCGGCAAGACAGGATATTTTGACCCCATCAGACAGCCACCTCCAGAGTTGTGACAAACACGGAGCTTAGCGGCTGTTCAGGAACGTTATCCTCATAATACAACTCCAACGCTTCCGAAAGATTAGCAAGCGCTTCATCTATTGTTTTTCCCTGCGACGCGACGCCCGATTCTATCGCCGTCGCCACATACCAATTTTCTTCCTTTTGTATAATTACGGTTGACTTTATTGACATAGGTATCACTCCATTCTTTCCTTATACTTAAATCCGCTTTTTATTCTCGGGATAATCGCCAATGCGCCGCGTCCGACGTGGGTCGCGATAAGCGGACTGAACTCGCCGTGCATCGTTATCTTTACGTCCTCGCCAAACTCCTCTTTAAGGACTTCCATAGCCTCGTCGTACTTATTTTTGTCCGACTCCACTATCAGAAATTCGGGATTTTCAAAATCAACGTCCTCGTCCTCTTTTATCTTTTCGACGAGCTTATGTATCAGCTTTTTCTTGCCGCGGAGCTTGTCAAGATTTTCCACAAGTCCGTTTTCTATTGTAAGTATCGGTTTGATGTCAAGGAGCGTGCCGACAAACGCCGCCGTTTTCGACAGTCTGCCGCCTTTCTGGAGATATTCGAGCGTGTCAACGAGAAGGTAGCACCGCCACGAAACTATGTACTGCTCGCAATCCTTTATGATTTCATCGACGCTTTTTCCCTCCGCAGCCATTTGAGCCGCGTGTACAGCCGTCTGCGCTATGTAAAGCGAAAATTTGTACGAGTCGAAAATATGCAGATCCGCTTTCGGATTTTCCTCCATTATTTCCTCTCTCACAAGACAAGCCGTGTTATACTGTCCGCTTGCCGCGCTCGACAATGTGAAGTATATCACGCTCTCATGCTCGTCGGTCGCTTTTTTCAGATAATCGTACATATCCGCGTACGGCGTCTGCGAACTTCTCGGTACGCCGTCGAATTGCTCCTGCATATCGAGGAACTGCTCGTTCGTTATGTCGCGCCGCTGGACGTACTGCTCTTCACCGAACAGCGTTATGAACGGGATAATGCCGATATTGTATTTTTCAAGCGCCTCGTCGGGAATGTCCGAGCCTGTGTCTACTATGATTTTTATATCGCTCATTGGATAATCTCCTTTCTTTTATGTATCTACATCGGGCGGCCGATGACCGCCCCTACGGCGTTCGCGTTATGCGGCTGGTCGTCCATGCAACCCGGGACGTCGAGGGCGCCGTCCCCTACACCTGTAATTTTGAAAATAGCTCATTGTAGGGGCTGGCGTTTTGCTACGGCATACGAGCAAAGCTCTATGCCTACCACACGCGAACGTGTGGTTCACCTCAACAGCCCGTCTCCACGACAATCCAAATTAACGATATCGTAGGGGAGACCCTTGCGGTCGCCCGTTAGAACTACCACGTAAATTTCGTTAGTTGTCCCAGTTTCTTCAAATTATCAAAGCCCTGCTGGCGAAGCGCCTCGTACACGATCACCGCGACGGAGTTTGACAAATTCAAACTGCGCGCGTCGGGTATCATCGGTATTCTTATACAGCGCTCCTCATGCTCGTGCAGAAGCTCCTCGGGGAGTCCCGCGTCCTCGCGTCCGAACATCAGGTAGTCGTTGTCTTTATACTCCACGTCAACGTATGTGTGCGGAGCTTTCGTGGTCGCGTAGAAGTAACGCACACCCTTAGTCTTTTCAAAAAAGTCATCTAAGTTGTCATAATACTTGACATTGAGTAAATGCCAGTAATCGAGCCCCGCGCGTTTTAAATTCTTGTCCGTAATCTGAAACGCCGTCGGACGGACTATGTGCAAGCCGCACCCCGTCGCCGCGCAGGTGCGCGCTATGTTACCGGTATTCTGCGGAATACGCGGCTCTACCAATACTATATTAAACAAGCAATACCATATCCTTTACTTTAGAAATTTCAGCATAAACCTGTTAAGGAGCGGGCGTTTTATTTTTACCGCCTTTTTCGGGCAAAGCTCCTGACAGCAGAAGCATTTTATACATTTCTTCGTATCTATTGCAGGTTTACCGCCCGTCATGTCAATCGCCTTTGGCGGACAGCACCTCGCGCACTCGCCGCAGCCCACGCATACGGAATAGTCCATTTTCGGGCGCGACGCAAGAGCGTTTGTAAGCAACGCGTTAAGCGATGCGGGCAGCGAAATGAGCCTAAGCAGATTAAAATGACTTTCAGGTTTTATAAAGTCCTTTATCACAAGCGGTTCAATCGGCTCGCCCTTAATGTCAAGACCGTCCGAGTTTTCGGCGGTCAATCCGCGCTCCACCGCCTCGCGGAGCGTGTCTACTTCACGGGGCTTATAGTCTATGATTCGGCATGCCGCCATATCGAGCGCGTGAGCGTTGGCGGAGGCAAGCACAAGTCCTATATGGCGGCTTTGTCCCGCCGTGGGACCGTCGCCCTCCATACCCCAAACCGCGTCCATTATGCTGAGCGTCGGTTTGACGCACTCGCATAAGTCCACAAGCATGGAACAGAACGCGCGGCGGTCGTCGAGCCTGAAATGCAGCTCCGCCTTGTGCGTACCGGGTATTACGCCAAACAGATTTTTTACCGCGCCGGTGTAGCTCGTCATCGCGTGCGTTTTGAGCTTCGGCAAAGAAATTATCACGTCCGCTTCAAGCACGGGATTTATAATCGGTATTTGTTTTATCGTCCTGCCTTCGGAAAAATGCACCTCGGTAAACGACGTGTCGTAATTCAGTGCCGCGCCGGTTCCCTCCACGGCTTTGTCAACGCCGCACGCGGAATATACCGCTTTAAGCGCAGCGGCGTTATACGGTCCGCCGGGGCTTTCGGCAACGGTCACTTTACCGCCCGCTTCCTCTACGAGTTCTATTACCGCGCGGAGAATGTCTGGGTGCGTCGTTACCGCCTCGCCGGGATTTTTACGCGAGACGAGGTTAGGCTTAATAAGAACCTTGTCGCCTTTTTTCACAAAGCTGCCGATGCCGCCGATAAGCCCGACCGCTTCTCTTACGGCGCGCGCCGAATCGGCGTAGCTGCCGCATTTTACTATTGAAACAGTATCGGTCATATAATCACACCTCGCAGGACAATAGTTTCACGTATATATTATACTATATCATTTGCTAATTTTCAACAGTTATGTGAATTTTAGAGAAAGATTAAATTTGAGGCGTCAGCGAGACGGCGTGGTGAACCACACGCTCGCGTGTGGTAGGCATAGAGCTTTGCTCGTATGCCGTAGCAAAACGCCGCTCCTACATAAAATCGGGCGACCGCGAGGGTCGCCCCTACGGCGTTGGATCATGCAATCTTCAAATGACCTATCTACAAAAATATGTATACAAAAAAACGCTCCCGTGGGAGCGTTTTCGTTTATTCTTTCGGATTTACAATATCGCGCCAATCAAGGTCGCCGCGCTCAAGTCCGTGGATAAGAACCTCGGCGGTCGCGCTGTTCGTCGCGATAGGAATGTTCTGCATATCGCAAAGTCTTAAAAGCGAGAATACATCCGGCTCGTAATTCTCCGCGTTAAGCGGGTCACGGAAAAACAGCACAAGGTCAATTTCATTATACGCAATCCTCGCGCCTATCTGCTGGTCGCCGCCCTGCGGTCCCGATAAAAACCTGTACACGTTAAGCCCGGTATTTTCAATAATCATCTTACCTGTCGTACCGGTTGCATATAACGAATGTCTTGAAAGCACACCCGAATACGCGATGCAAAACTGAATCATTAGTTCCTTCTTCTTATCATGTGCTATCAGTGCGATGTTCATTTAAAATACCTCCTTTAACGTTTACCGAAAATTCTTCCGATTTTTTTCAATAACCCTTCCTTCACATCAAAATCAATTATGGGTACTTCCTCGCCGAGTATCCGCGCGGCAATATTCAAAAAAGCTTTGCCTGCCACGGAATTTTCATTTGAGACAGCCAGTTCACCGCGAAGCGACGAAATCATAAGCTCCTCGTCGTCGGGAATAATACCCAGCACGGGAATTTGAATCATATCAACGCAGTCGTCCATATTCATCATTATTCCCTTATCTATCATATCTGCTCTTACGCGGTTTATTACAACGCGTATATCGGATATGCCCATATCCTCCAGAACCGAAACGGTTCTGTCCGCATCCCGAAGCGCCGTTAAGAACGGCAGCGTGACAATTATTGCGCTGTCCGCGCGCGCCGCCGCGTACAAAAAACCTCCGTCAAGACCGGCGGGCGCGTCCACGATACAGTATTCAAACCTCGACGCAAACTGTTCCCATACTTTCTTTACCGCGTCATCGTCAAACGCGGAGCTGCCGCGCGTCTGCGGCGACGGCATAAAGTACAAATTATCGCAACGCGTATCCTTTATAAGCGCCTCGTCGAACACGCAAGCGCCCTCAATAACGTCGGAAATGTCGTAGGCTATGCTGCTTTCGAGTCCGAGCACTATGTCTAAGTTCCTAAGCCCCATATCCATGTCCACCACCGCCGTCAGCTTACCCCGTAAAGCAAGCGCCGCTGCGAGGTTCGCGGCGGCTGTGGTCTTGCCGGTACCGCCTTTTCCTGACGCTATTACGATGATTTTTCCCATCTTTTTTCCCTTTCAATGCTATATAAGTATATCATATTCTTCTTATTTTGTCTATATTTGCGGCAAAAAATCCTCAATATAAACCTCATTATTCACTAAAAAAGCTTTTTTTGCGCTAACTTGTTCAAAATCTTCCTTATTAAATCCTCTGCGTGTTTTCGCGATGCGTATCTCGGACGGTGAAAAGCTCAGCGCGATTATATACGCGCCGTCGTTGCCCATGCATCCCGCTTCAACCGCGCCCTTGACGCTGCCCAATACTATCACGTTGCCCACGGCGGCTATACGCGCGCCTTCCTCAACGTCGCCGACAAGCACAAGGTGACCGTCGGACTCCAGCGTTTTGCCGCCGCGCACGGCGCCTTCGTAAAAGCGTGCGCGGCTCGACTTAAAGTTCGTCGTCACAACCTCTTTTATCTTTTCAAACGGTTTGTCGCCCTCGTCCGCGTCCGCACTCTGCTTCTCCGTAAGGTCGTCCGGGAGCTTTAACGTCTGTTCCTTATAGTCCTCGCTCTTTACTCTCTTGCGCTCGCCGTAATTAATCGCGCTTTCCGGCAGCATAGCCGATACAATCGCTTCAAGACGCATTTTGTCGCTCGCGGTAAGCTCGCGTCCGACAAAGTAAATATTACAGTGACCGTCACCGAAAAAGCTGCGGAACCTACGCAGCTTCTCGTACAGAGAGGCGGTTATATCGGAAACGGAGCAATCGGCGTCAAGATAAATCTTAACTCCGTCTATCGTTCCCTTAAGCTTTATAATTTCCTTTTCCAATATAAACACCTCTTTTTTCTTATATTAATCTTTATCTTAACAATCCGTCGCTTTGCGGCGCGGTTCCTGCCGCGTCTGTCGGAGCTATGTCCGCGTTAAGGTTAAAGTACGCGTCGAAAATATCTCTCGCTACCTGCGCCGCGTTTGTGCCTCTCACGCCGTGCTCCAGTACCACGGAAACGGCTATCTGCGGGTTCTCAAACGGCGCATACGCGATAAACACCGCGTTATTGGAGCCGTCTCCGACCTGAGCCGTACCCGTCTTACCGCCGACCTGTATGCCGTAATTCGCAAACGCTTCAGCCGCGCTTCCCTCGTCCACAACTTTTTTCATACCCTGCTTTACGGAGTTTTGAACCGCATCGTCCATGTCTATATTTTCAATGATTTCGGGATTAAACTCCTTAACTATGCTTCCGTCCACCGACGAGCGCACGCTCTTTACAAGGTTTACCTTGTAACGCGTGCCGCCGTTCGCGATTGTGGCGGCGTAGTTCGCGAGCTGCACCGGCGTAAAGAGACTGTACGACTGTCCTATCGCAGCCTGAAGCGTGTCGCCGTCGTACCAGTCTTGGCTTGTGATATTGCTTTCCACCTGTTTTTTATACTCGGGGCTCGCCATGTGTCCCGACTCCTCCGAAAGCTCTATGCCCGTGTCCTCGCCCAAGCCGAATTTAGCCGCGTACTTATCGAGCGTGTTAATGCCCAAACGTCTGCCGACCTCGTAGAAGAAGTAGTTGCACGAATTTTCAAGCGCGGCGGTGACGTTCTGCCTGCCGTGAGTGAGCCTATACTCGTTCCAAATCCAACAGGCGGGCTGGTAGTCCTTATACGCCTTGTACACGCCCTCGTCAACAATTGTTTCGTTAAGACCGAGATTGCCCGTTTCAAGCGCCGCTATCGCGACAAGCGGCTTAAACGTCGAGCCGGGGCTGTAGAGACCGTTTACAGTCCTGTCCCACATGGGTTTTGCGTCGTTTTGGATAAGCTCGTTATAATCGTCGTAGTAGCGCGTCATATCATACGTCGGGTACGAAGCCATAGCGAGCGCGTCACCCGTTTTTACGTCTATAACCACTGCGGCTCCCGCGTTACAGTCCGCGCCGTCCTTTGCTTTCACGCCGCTCGAATTGCGTATATTGGTTATCGTTTTTGCGAGAGAGTCCTCAGCCACCTTTTGCAAATCCGCGTCAATCGTAAGCACAAGGTAATCTCCCGGCACGGGGTCTATATCCTCAAGCACGGTCACGTCCCTGCCGTTTATTGACTTGGTTGTGCCTGTCGTTCCGTCCGTGCCGCGCAGGTATTGCTCGCCCCACTGCTCTATGCCCTCTTTGCCTATTATATCGTTGTAGCCGTAGCCGAGGTCCTTGTTGCGCTCGTACTCCTTTTGGTCTATTCTGCCGACTCTGCCTAAAAGATGCGTCGCAAGTCCGGGCATATCGTATTGGCGAACATAGTCGTTTATAACGGCTATTCCGCGAAGCTCGTCCTGACGCTCCTTAATCTGCGTCACCGCCTCAACCGATATATCGTCCGCGAGGGTAAACATGGTCGTGCTTGAAAGACCGCTTATCTGCGCCGCGTAGCGTATACCGACGATACGGCGCTGCTCGTCCTCGCTGTAGGAGGAGCTTACTCCGTACTCGGTTTTGAGCGCGAGCATTGCCGCGTCCGCGTTCATTTCGGGCGTTACGTCTATATCGTGCGCGTCGTTTTGCTCAAACCACGCCGTTTTTTCGTCCTCAACGGAGCCGTCCGCGTTTTCGTCCTCGAACCGATATTCGTAAGGCGCGAATGATATAGGTAAATCATCATAGTATTCACAGCCGTTCGCGTACAGTATGCCGATAAGCTCGTTTAACACGTTATTAAATTCCGCGTCGTTCATATCGGTTTTCTGTATTATGACGGAATAACCTACCTTATTGGAAACGAGACGCGTACCGTAGCGGTCAAGTATCTCGCCCCTCGGCGCTTTCTCGACTATATTGGTCGTGAGACGGTCGTTCGCTACAGCGTCGTACTGTCCGCCGTTTATTACCTGCAAATCAAACAGCTTCCATACGACTGCCGCGAACATAAAAACTATTAACACTTTCAGTATAATAAATCTTACCTTACTGTTTGGCATTTATACACATTCTCCTTACAATATCGATAAACGAAAGACGGCGCCGCGCGCCTTATTGAATCAGCTTTCTCTTTTTCTCGTCCCTGTACATGGTTATTTTCAAAAGCGGATAAACCGCAAGCACCATCACCGTGTTGAAAAGCGCGGTAGGCAGCGCGACGTTTAAAATCGCGTCCGCGCTTACCGTAAAATGGGACGACGCATAGTACATAATTTCCGCCGCAAAGGACGATAAAAACGTCCAAAAAAGCGCCTTCGGCAAATTGCCCACATACGCGGGTTTATCGCGAAGAGAGAAAATTACTATCGAGCTGTAGACGTAAAACAGCGTGGTCAGCGCGAAGCCTCTATCTCCGAGCGCGCCCATTGACGCGGCGCATATTATACTTACGGTTACCGCGACGCGGAACTCGTTCTCCAATATCATCACGCATACCGCGTACACAAGCACAAGAGACGGTATTGCGCCAAGCGCTCTGATTTGCGCGAGTATCACGGTCTGAATAAGCAGTATCACAAATATCCAAAGAAATATTTTAAAATTTCTCACTTTTTTTCTCCGTTCAATAATTTATACCGTTTATGACAACTACCTCGTAAAGTCTGCCGAAATCCACCAGCGGTTCTATGGTAGCGTAATTCAAATTACCCATAGCGTCCGAGTCGATCTCGCGTATAGCGCCCACGAGAAGTCCGGCGGGATATACTCCCCCCGACCCCGACGTTTCAAGCAGGTCGCCTATTATGAGGTTCGAGCCTCGGTCGATGAACGTCATTTTGCAGTAGTTTTGCTTGTAAAACTCGTCGTCGCCCTCAACAACAGCCACATCACCCGTTCTCGATATTTTCACGCCCATAGCGTTATCGGGATTTAATATTGTCGAAATGAGCGACCATGTGGGCGCCGCCTCGATCACCTTGCCCACAACTCCGTCCGGCGTGATTACCGCGTTGCCCGCCGCCACTCCGGCAAGCGAGCCTTTGTTAATCTGTATTGTATCGTAGCCGTTATTTGAGGAGTAAGCTATTACCTTTGCCGCGACGGTTGAATAATTGTCCGCCATCGAGTCTGTGAGATTTAAAATCTCCTGTAGGCGCTCGTTTTCCTCGCGGTAGTTGGTAACGTCCCTGTTCTGACGCTTAAGCTCGTTTATCTCCGTTATAAGGCGCTCGTTTTCCTCTTTGTAGCTTTTCATTTCGCGTATAAAGTCGGTCGTGTCCTTGACCTTATTCGTTATATACGCTACGCCGTTCTGAAACGGCGATATTACCGTGCGCAGCGCGCTCGATATTATATTAACGCCGCAAAAATGCGCTATCGCGGCAAATATGAGCACCGCCGCGGTTACTGCCGCCGCAATCTGCACTCCCTTTTTCCTGAAAAACGATGACATATTTTAATTCCTTTCAAAAACCTTTTACTTTGCCGCTTCAAGCAGTTCCTTGATGTTTTCCAGCGCCTTGCCCGTGCCGACAACAACGCAGTCGAGCGGGTACTCCGCGACGTGCGTCGGTATTTTCGTAACCTCGGTTATAAGCTTGTCCAGTCCCTTTATCAAGGCTCCGCCGCCCGTCAGGACTATTCCCCTTTCCATAATGTCCGCCGCAAGCTCCGGCGGCGTGTTTTCAAGCGTCAGCTTAATAGCCTCGGTCATTTCGTCAATGTTCTCACTTATAGCCTCGCGTATTTCGCTTTCCTTTATCTGCGCCGTTTTCGGCAGACCCGTGGACACGTCGCGTCCGCGTACCTCGTACACGCCTTCCTCATCGTCCTCGTAAGCCGACGCGATGGAAATTTTGATTTCCTCCGCCATTTTATCGCCTATGTTGATTTGGTGTTCTTTCTTTAAGTAGTTTATTATCGCACTGTCGAGCGCGTTGCCGGCTATCCTTATCGACTTCGACGCGACGATTCCGCCAAGCGATATTACGGCTACCTCTGTAGTGCCGCCGCCTATATCGACTACCATATTGCCCGCAGCCTCGTTTACGGGAAGTCCCGCGCCCATAGCCGCCGCCATAGGCTCCTCGATAAGCGCCGCCGCTTTCGCGCCTGCCTGGATAACGGCTTCCTCAACCGCGCGTCTTTCAACCTCGGTTATGCCCGACGGTATGCACACTACCACTCTCGGCTTGAAAATGCCGGTTACGTTCGCCTCCTTGATAAACGCGCGTATCATAGCCTGTGTAATGTCGAAGTCGGCAATAACGCCATCCTTCATCGGGCGTACCGCGACTATGTTTTCCGGCGTTCTTCCTATCATCTCGTTTGCTTCGTTGCCGACCGCGAGTACTTTTCCCTCGTACTTATCTATAGCCACAACAGACGGCTCTCTAACGACTATGCCCTTGCCGCGCACATACACGAGAGTATTTGCCGTACCTAAATCTATTCCTATATCTTTTGATAAAATCCCCATCTTATTTTCTCCTTTTTTTACAGAAGTTCTATGTCAAATTCCCGTTCGAGCGTATCAGCAAGCGCGCTCACGGGAAGTCCTACCACGTTGAAGTAGTCGCCGTCTATTTTTTCTATGAGCATGGAGCCGAGCCCCTGTATACCGTATGCGCCCGCCTTGTCCATAGGCTCGCCGGACAGAATGTATCTGTCGATTTTTTCGTCCGTAAGGCGGCGCATGGTCACCTCCGTCCTCACGGACAAGCAGACGGTTTTCGCGTCGCGTATGCGCATGACGCAGCAGCCGGTGTAAACCTCGTGTTTACGTCCCGCCAATGCTCTTAACATTCGTCTCGCGTCGTCCTCGTCCGAGGGCTTGCCGAGTATTACGCCGTCAAGCGTAACTATCGTGTCGGCGGCTATTATAACCGCGTTTTTGTTTTTAAGCGTCATTTTTGCCGCCGCGCCCGCCTTTAAAAGCGCAAGCTCCTGCACGTAGAGCTTTACGGGTATGTCGCGCGCGACCGATGCTTCGTCCGCATCGGGGGTGAGTACCTTGAATTTAAGTCCCATGCGCTCCATAAGCTCTCTGCGGCGCGGTGACGCGGAGGCGAGTATAAATTCCGTCATTATATCACATTCCTTTATAGCACCCCTCGGTAAAAGTGACCGCGCGTGTATGCGCCCGCCGCCATACCGCCGACGGTCTCTCCGTCAAGGGCGCGTCTGTATACATCTATTATTTTATCACATTGTGAAAAATTTTCAACAGTAAATATCAATCTTAAACCGTTTATTTTTAATTTCTTCAAATCGTCAATTTTATCCGCCATATAAATCGGTTTGGAATTGAGTATTTTTGCGCGGCAGCCGCTCGCGCATACAATCGGGAAAACCTCGTTTTTTCTGTCGCGGAGAGAGTAAATCCTTTTGCCTTTCTGACATTTACCCATAGCCTTTACGGGGCAGTTCCTCGTAAGCATAAGCGGTATGCGCCCGTAGGCGATCAGCTCCGTATTTACGCGCGTGTTAGAAAGCGTATCGCGTATTTCGCCGAGGTTTAACTCGGGCGACAGCGTAACAGTCTCAAAGCGGTCAAAGCTGTTCGCGGTCATGGAATTGAATACGTTCAGTCTGAAATCGCCGTACAGTTTTTTGTCCGCGTATTTGTACGCCGCCGCAGCAGACGATACGAGCACGCTGTCTGTCATAATGTCCTCGTCACATAAGATTTCAGCCGCTTTGGTGATTATTTCGATGTTTGCTTTGCGCGCTTTTTCGAGGAGCGTCTTGTCTTTTAGTGTCCCCAATACGTCAGTAGGTACGTATATACGAGAGAGTCGGTGCGTAACGGCGGCTTTCAGCTGTTCCTCGTCCGAGACCTCGGCGCACAGCATGATTTCGTTTGCGCCGTCGGTAGTTTTAGTGTCCCTGTTTTTACGTGAGAAAGTGTGTGTTTTACTGTCCCTGCGCCGCGCGTCAATACGCGCTTTCGTAAGTTTTTCCGCGGCGGCGCGTCTTACGGCGTTTATTTCCTTTATCGGTACGGTGATTCCGCTGTCCGCGTAAATGTCTGCGTCGGTACATTCAAACGGCGTGGAGCCGAGTTTTAAAAGCTGCTCCTTAAGTCGCTCGGCTGTGAGCGCGGTCTTTAGCGCGTCCTCGGCGTTTACTGTCCCTATGCTTGTCACGGTTATGCCGTCCGCGTCGGTAAATGTTACTTGCAGCGGCTTGCCGCGTTTTAGTGTCCCCGAAATAGTTATGGGTATTTTCCGCACGTTCGCGTTTTCGGCGGCGCGTTTCTTTGCCGCGTCGGTAAATTTATTGCCGCTGCTGTTACCCGGAGTTACGAGACTCATCATGTCCTTGCCGAGATTTTCCGTAAAGTATCCGTCGGTAAAGCCGGAGCGTGAAAACGCGTCCGTAAGCTCCGTCATGTCCTGTCTGCTCGCCGTGCCGCCACGGTCGAGGTATTTTCTGTACACACCCACTACGGCTGACACGTATTCCGCGCGTTTTAAGCGTCCCTCGATTTTGAGCGATGAAACGCCGATACGTTCAAGCTCGTCCAAACGGTTCACGAGTGCCATATCTTTGGGGCTTAAAATATAGCCGCCGCCCACATTTTTTCCGTTTTCGGTAAGCTCGTAAGGCAGTCGGCAGGGCTGAGCGCATCTGCCGCGGTTACCGCTTCTGCCGCCCAAAATGCTCGACATCAGGCACTGTCCCGAATAGCACATACATATCGCTCCGTGGACAAACACTTCTATTTCCGCCTTGGCGCGGCGGCAGATGTATTCAATTTCATATTTGCCAAGCTCGCGCGCGAGTACCACGCGCGAAAAGCCCTTGTCCTCCAAGTACTTTACTCCCTCTATGCTTGTAACGGTCATTTGAGTACTCGCGTGCAGTGCCATGTCGGGCAGGATTTCTTTTATTATCTCGGCGGCGCCCAAATCCTGGACAATCATCGCGTCAACTCCGGCGGAGCCGAGTGCGCGTATATAGTCGGCAAACTCATCAAGCTCTTTTTCCTTTACAAGCGTGTTTACCGCAACATGCACGTCAACGCCGTACAAATGGCAGTAATCTGTCCAGGACTTCATTTCATCAATAGTGAAGTTGTCTGCGCTGTGGCGCGCTCCAAACATTTCGCCGCCCAAATATACCGCGTCCGCGCCGGACTGAACGGCGGCGCGCAAAGCGGCGGCGCTGCCTGCCGGTGCTAAAAGTTCCATTGTCATCAGCCTTTGTCTATCATGTCGAGGAATTCGAGTTCGCGCATGTCGTATCTTGTTTTTTCTTCCTCGAGTTTTTTCTCGAGAGTTTTTATGTGTCCTTCAAGGAATTTTATTTTGTTACCGGCGTCGTCCAAATCCTCGTGAAGCGAGGAAACTTCTGCTTTCATCGCCGTTTCGTCTATTGAAATTTGGTCGCTTTCGGCTCTTTCAAGCTCCTTTTCAAGCTCTTTAATCTTACGGTTTAGCTGTCTTTTTTGCTCTTCAAGCTCCTTAATTTGGCTTTTATTCGCCTTTTGCGCGGCTATTTCTTTATAATATTCATCGCAAATGTTCAATGCCGCGAGTACAATCGGTCTTTCTCCCATAATATTTTGACCCTCGCGCAGCACGTTTTCCACCTTTTCGTTTATGTGCGCGCAAAGCTGCTCAAGATACTCGACGCTTTCATCGGCGACGACCGTATATTGGCGCGAGTTCACCGTAAATGTAACCTTGTTTACAGACATCTTTTTCATCTCCGTTTCGTATGCAATTTTATTTAATTATACTATTATTATACAACATAAGATAATAAAAAAACAGCTTTTTTTATCTTTTTCTGAAAAAAATTCCAACTTTTGCCGTAACTATTTCTATCCCGCCCGTAATTAGTACAAAAAAAGAACGCCGAAGCGTTCTTTTTATTATTTTTTTAATTACTGTACAGAATCGTCGTCCTTGTAAGCCTCGTTATAGTCGTCTATAACGCCCTGACCGCCCTGTGACAGCCATCTCTCAACCTGAGCATCCCAATCAGCTTCACTGATCTGACCAACGATGAACTTCGTGTTCGCCTCAGCCATGATAGCGTCGAGCTGCGGACCCTTTGTTGAGTATGTCTCTGAAATGTACGGCTCAACGGGGTTAGCAACTACCCAGTTCTTGTTCTCAGCGTAAACCTGGTCAATCTTCTCGGCAACAGGTACAGCGTACTTTGTTGTGAGACCGTTGGCAACGATGTTTGTAGCGAACTGGTTAAGGTCGTTATACTCCTTAACAAGCGCGTCGTCAGTGTTCTTTACGGCGAAGCCGTCCTCTACAGTGTAGTGGATGCCCTCGATACCGTAGTTCATAAGGTTCTCAGCCTCAGCGTCGTTAGCCTTATCCATTACGGTAAGAACGAGGTCAAGGTCTTCCTCCGTAGCAACGGAAGCCTTCGGGAATACGAAGTATCCGTCGTAACCTGTTGTCGGCAATGTTCTCGGGTCTGTGTCAGCGTCTTTCTTAACGTAACCGAATACGTCTACAACGGCGTTCGGATTAAGCTCGGCAATGTTTGAAGCAACACGTCTCGCTCTGTCAGCAACGTCGATGATAACGCCCGCCTGACCCGTAAGGAACTGCTCGTTCCACTTATCCGATGAATATGTAGCCATGTCTGCATTGATATAACCTGCGTCATACCATTCTTTCATAAGCTTCAAGGTATCCTTGAACTCCTGGAACATGAACGCGGGCTTAAGCTCGCCGTTCTCGTCAAGACCCCAGCCGTTCGGAGCACCCATCCAAATAGCGAGGTTGTTCAGAGGACCGTCAAGATAGTCTGTTACTATCATGCCGTATGTGTCCTTAACGCCGTTACCGTCGGGGTCGCCCTCGGTGAACTGCTTAAGAACGTTTGAGAACTCGTCAATCGTGGTCGGTATCTCAAGACCTAAGTTATCAAGCCAGTCCTTTCTAATCGTTACACCGGCACGGCCAAGCTCTCTTGAACGGTACAAGCCGTAAACCTGACCGTCGATCGAGATGTTGTGATTAACAACGGGGTTCGTCTGAGCAAGGTTCGGATACTTAGCCGAGTCTGTCAATACGTCTGTCAAATCCCAGAACGTATCGTCTCTCGAAGCCTGAATAACCGATGAGCTTCTTGCGCCGACAAGCATGATGTGCGGATATTCACCCGCCGCCATTGCCGTTGTAACCTTTTCGTCATAGCTTGTGTTCGGTACCCATGAGAACTGGAGCGTAGCGCCCAAGTACTCGTTAAGTGCCTGAACAACAGGGCTGTCGTTAGCCGCGGAGTCCGCGTTGAACGCTTTCGTTTGAACCGTCAGAACGGGATTCTCGTGGTCTATCGACGATACCGCCGATCCGTCGCAGCTTGCGAGCGCGCCGGCAAGCATTACTGCCGATACCGAAACGGCGGCAACCTTTTTCCAAGTTTGTGTCATTGTGTTTTCCTCCTTAAAAATTTTCTTTTATCCGTTAAATAACGGTTTAAAATTCTTTAAATTAACCTTTAACCGCGCCGACCATAACGCCCGCCGCGAAGTGCTTTTGCAGGAACGGATATACGCAGAGGATAGGAACGGTACCGATAACGATAACAGCCATCTTTAACGTATCCTCCGGCGGAAGCTCATCCATACTGGTTGAGTTGTCCTGCGTCTGCATTACGAGGTTCCTCAGAACGAGCTGGAACGGATATTTCTTGGAGTCGTTCAAATACATGAGGGCTCCGAAGTAGTTGTTCCAGTGTCCAACCGCGTAGAACAGACCGAATGTTGCCAAAATAGGCATTGACAGCGGAAGCGCTATCTTCGCGAATATACCTATCTCGGTACAGCCGTCTATCGACGCCGCTTCCTCAAGCTCCTTGGGAAGCTCGATGAAGAAGTTTCTTACAATAAGCATGTTGTACGCGCTGATCGCTCCCGGAAGGATAAGCGCAGCGTATGTATCGTACATTCCCAATCCCTTAACAACGAGGAACAGAGGGATCATGCCGCCGCCGAATACCATTGTAAGCAATACCATGTTAAGGAGCGGCTTTTTACCTATAAGCTTAGGTCTTGACAGTCCGTACGCCATTGTGGTCGTACAGAACAGGTTTATTAACGTACCTACAGCCGTTACACCCAATGATATGAGCAGAGAACGCAGAACCGTGGGACCCATGCCGCGCGGATTAAATACTTCCTTGTACGCGTCCAAAGTCGGGTTATCGGGGATAAAGAATATAGGTCTTGTCTGAATTTCACTTTCCTTGGCGAACGAAGCCGCTATAACGTAAAGGAAAGGTATTACCATCAGTACGGCAAGCAGTGTAACTATGGCATAGATTATGACGTCGCCGATAATGTCGCCGATACTTCTTCTTTTAATACTTATCATGATTACACGTCCTCCCTTCTTAGAATAAGCCTGCCTGACCTGCCTTCTTGGCAAGGCGGTTAGCTGTCTGAATACAGATAATACTGATTATAGACTTGAACAAGCTGATCGCGGTCGTATAACCGTAGTTACCCTCAACTCTACCATATTGATAAACGTAAGTATCAAACGTTTCCGAATTCTGTCTGTTCAGCGTGTTCTGCATAAGGATTATCTGCTCGAAGCCTGTGTCAAGCACGCTGCCCATACGCAGGATAAACATCGTTACTATTGTACCCGTTATGGCGGGAAGCGTTATGTATATAAGCTGCTGGAAACGGTTCGCGCCGTCCACGATAGCCGCTTCGTACTGCTCAACGTCAACGCCGGCGAGCGCCGCAAGGAAGATAATCGTTCCCCAGCCTGTCTCTTTCCAGACGTTCTGAATAAGCAATACCCAGTAAATAGCCCAGCCTCCGCCGAGCGCCTGCATTTCCTTGCCGGTGAGCTTCTTTACAATCTCGTATAAAGCGCCGCCGCTCTGTGTTGCGGAGGACGGAGTTTTTACAAGCATGAACGTGATAGAAGCGATGACAACCATAGATACGAAGTGAGGCACGTAAACGAGCGTCTGAGCCGCTTTTTTGTACCACTGGACTTTCATTTCGTTAAGGAGCAGCGCGAGGATAATCGGTAACGGGAAGAAGAATAAAATATTCATACCCGAGATTATCAGCGTGTTTCTTAACAGCTGCCAAAAGCTGGAGTCGGTCAGGAAGTTTATGAAGTTGTCAAGACCAATCCAGTTCTTTGTAAATCCCGAACCGAAGAAGTGGGACGTCGGATAATAATCCTTAAACGCAATCAAAATACCCCACATCGGCACGATTTTGAAGATGATAAAATACAAAAATCCGGGCAGCAGCAGCAGATATACCCATCTGTCTCTGAAAAGCTGCGCCTTTCTTTTTCTTGAGATTTCCGCTTTCTCTTCCGGTGAAAGCTTAACCTTCTGAGCTTTAGCCATATTTGACCCTCCCTAAAAGTTTACTATTCTCTTTGATTTTTGCGTAAAATACGTTGATAAGCCGTTTTATACGCAATTTGCACAAAAACCAAAGGCTGATAAATATATTATAGCTTATTTGGCATTAATTTGCAATACTTTTTGTGAATAAATTGCAAAAAATATAAAAAAATTTTGTTCTTTTATATAAAATCACCATGAAAGGCTAAATATATTTAAAATGTCATAATTAATGATACCATTAAATAATTTCAAAATCTATAAAAAAAACAGTGATTTTTTGTTTAAATTAACGATAAAAAAACGGCGGGACACATATCCGCCGTTTTTCTTTGTCTATATTGACCAAAAACTATTTCGCCAAAAATTCGCTTATTCTTATCACCTCTATACCCGCGAGCATTACGATGCCGGTGCCGTGAGTGTCATTTAAATTCCAGCCCAGCTCGTATTTGTAATAATCGGGTATGAACGAGAACTCGCTTCCGCGGCACACGCCGTACACGTTACCGTGCGAGTCCACGCTTGTCTTTGAGATCGCCTCCCATGCCTTGAATATTGATTTTACATATTTTTCGGGGTCTTTGAGGCAGCCGAAGCGGACGCCGCGCGAAAATGCATAAATAAACATTGACGTGCATGAAGTTTCAGGGTAGCTGTCCCAGTCGTTAAGTACCTGATGCCACATTCCGTCCCCGTCCTGCAATTTAAGGTAGCCCTCACAGAGAGTGTTCAGAAATTCGATGAGGTCGCCGCGTTTCGGGTGGTCTTCGGGCAGCTTTTCCAAAAGCTCCGTCATTGAGAATACTACCCAGCCGTTGCCGCGTCCCCACGGAACGTTCGTCTTTGTGTCGTACTTAAAGTCGTACACGTGGGACATGATATTTTCCTCCGGCATAAAGAGACGCTTTTTGAAGCCGAAGAATTGGTTCGCCGCGTCGTCGATATACTTTTGGTCGCCCGTGAACTCGTAATATCTCGTAAGGAACGGCACGCTCATGTAGAGGTCGTCCGCCCACATCGTCTGATTATGGAAGTGGTGCATCATTTCCTTGCGGAAGAAAGTGCCGTCCTCAAGTCTCGCCTGATGGTTGAAAATGTAGTCGCCCACATAGTCGGCAACCTTTTTTACGTCCTTTAAGCCGAGGTATTTGTGTACCTCGAGCATCATAGACGCGAACGAGCCGCAGTCGTCAAGACTGTCAATCGACGTGAGAAGATTGTGGATACCCGTGGCTCCGCCGTATTGCTCCTTGTCCCAGAGGGCGTAGTCAAGAGTGTCGATGCAAAGCTGCACGTGGTCCTTTATGTAATTTTGCATATCCTGCGAGCCTATGAGGAGCGCGGTGTGCAAAAGTCCGTACATGGTTACGCCCAAGGGGTAGTTCCACTTGCCGAAAAGCGTGTTTTCGTTATACGGTCTTACGAACGTGTCCGGCTCGTCAAGCCGCCAGTACGTCTTTGGCTCGCCCACGACGTGGAGCATATCGGACGCTTTATCGAACGGGAACTCGTAATCCGCATCGAACGTGCCTATGTACATCCACACGTCGTCCGTGCCTTTTACTCTCGCCGCGCTTTCAAGCTTCGCGTCGGGGCAGTCGAGCGTAAAGCCCCAGTCGCCGCCGTCGCATACGCATTTTACGTATATATCGTACTCGCCGAAAGGCAGATTTACGTCAAACGTTTCGTGTCCGCCCGCGGTGGAAAATACTTCTTTCTTATTTATATAAACTGTTGCATCGCCCTTAGTGTCAAGGGTGAATTTGTGGTTCGCGTCCTTTATATCGTCGAAGAACGCCTTAACGTATCCGACGGCATAGCGTCCGTCGGGAGTGCCGTACATACGCGTAAGCTGTCCCTTATTCATTTCCTCGTCAGTCCAGTCCTTGACGGGGTAAAGCTTTTTCGCGAAGTCCTTTTCGCTCATTCCGATTTCAAACTCCGGCTCGTAATCGTCGGGTACAAGCTCCGTGAATACAAAGCCCTCTCTGCCCATGCGCTCCTTGGTAGGCACAATCGTGTAGAAGTCCCACTTGCCTATCCACGTTCCGAACTGAGCGCCGAAGCCCGCCTTTGTTTTCTTGAATTGTATCCTGATGTCGTTCCAGCCGGGCTCTACGTCAAAGAAAATACGAGTGGAGGTCTCGGAGTATCTTTCCTTGAAAATGTCCGACTTGTACACAATCTCGCCGTTTACGTACATTACCATCGGTCCGAAGCAGTTTATGTCAAAGCCGAAATTAGCCTTGCCCTCGCTGTAGGTGGACGCGAACGCCCACACGCAGTCCTTGTCCTTTGCTTCGGGGAAAATTTTGTTGAAGTCCACAAGGTAACGGTAATCGGTGGTACGGACGATGCCGTTGTTGGTGTACGCGCGGTAGTAAAGACCGTGCTTTAGGTTTTGTCCCATGTAGCGATTGGCAAGCGATGAAATTATCGCCTTCGGGTCTGTGCCTTCAAAGGCGTTTATGCTTACGCTGTCATCAAAATAGTATCCCATCTTTTTCCTCTCCTTAAAAATTTATTGTTAAAGTTATTATACCATTATCAGGAGCGTATTGTCAATGCAAATGTTACGGCTGCGTAAAAGCGGTTTATCCCAGCAGCGCCTTTGCTTTAAGTATCGCAATCGCGGTTTTTGCGTCATGGATCTCGTTGTTCATTACCATGCTGTAAAGAGCGTCGAGGTCGTATTTCTTTACGTTCAAAAACTCGCCCTCGTCGAGGTGCTGTCCGACGAAGTGAAGATTCTGCGCGAGGTAAATATTAAGTACTTCCTCGCAGTAGCCGGGCGTCGCGTAGTACGCGCCGAGGTGCGTAAAGTCGGAAGCTTCGCAGCCCGTTTCCTCGGTAAGCTCGCGCTTGCCGCACTCGAGCGGATTTTCGCCGTACTCAAGTTTGCCGGCGGGTATTTCGAGCATCATCGACTTCGCCGCTATGCGGTACTGCGTTACCATGAATACCTGTCTGTCGTCCGTAACGGCGATCACGCCCACGCCGCCGGGGTGCGCTATAAGCTCCCTTGACGATGTGCGTCCGTCGGGCAGTTCTACCTTTTCAACGCGCACCTTTATCACGCGTCCGTCGAATATAGGCTCGGTTGACAGCGTTTTTTCCTCAAATTCCATGATTTCTCTCCTTTTCCCGTAACCTTTTAAAATCGTCCCGTACGCTCACAGCTCTATCGTGAGCCGCCGTCCCGTCGGCTCGTATTTGCGGTACGTTACGCCCACCATGTCGAACATGCGCTTTGACGCAACGTTGTCGTCCTCGCCGTCGTACTTGTCGGACGCGTACACAACCTCGCGTATGCCCGACTGTATAATGGCTTTCGCGCACTCGTTGCACGGGAACAGCGTCACGTACAGCGTCGCGCCCGCGAGCGAGCCGGAGCTGCGGTTCAATATCGCGTTTAATTCCGCGTGGCAGACGTACATGTATTTTGTGTCGAGCGGCGCGCCGTCGCGCTTCCACGGCATGAGGTCGTCGTCGCAGCCCGTGGGCATACCGTTGTAGCCGAGCGATAAGATTTTGTTCTCGCTGTTCACAATGCAGCAGCCGACCTGCGTGTTAGAGTCTTTTGAGCGCTGCGCCGATAAAAGCGCGATGCCCATAAAATATTCGTCCCATGATATGTAATCAGTTCGTTTCATTAAATATCACCTCGAATTTGAATTGGATTTGTAATTTGGAGTTTAATGCACGGGCGAACACGGTTCGCACCTACAACGGGACGTCGGGGGCGCCGTCCCCTACACTCGTAATTATAAAAATCGTGTACCGTAGGGGCTGGCGCCCTCGACAGCCCGTTTATGTAGATGCAGCACAATCCCTAAACTTACCCCATCAATATTTTTTTATACCAATATCGCTCCTGTGGAATTCGTCCGTAAATGAGATTTTATCGACTGCGGCGTATGCCTTATCGCGCGCCTCGTCGATATTCGCGCCGAGCGCGGTAACGCCCAGAACGCGTCCGCCGCTTGTCACGATTTTTCCGTCCTTTACAGCCGTTCCGGCGTGGAAAACGGTAACGCCGTCCACGCTGTCAAGACCTGTGATTTCATATCCTTTTTTGTAGCTTACGGGGTAGCCGCCCGACGCCATAACCACGCATACGGCGGCGTTGTCCTCCCACTCTATCTCGATTTCGTCAAGGCGCTCGTCGATAACGGCTTCCATTATATCGACCAAATCCGTCTTTAACCTCGGCAGTACGACCTGCGTTTCGGGATCGCCGAAACGGCAGTTGTATTCGATTACCTTTACGCCGTCCGCGGTCATCATCAGTCCGAAATAGAGTACGCCCTTAAAGGGTCTCTGCTCCGCGGTCATTGCCTTTATCGTCGGCAGGAAGATATTTTCCATGCACTCTTTCTGCTTTGCTTCGTCATAGAGCCGCGACGGCGAGAACGTACCCATGCCGCCGGTGTTCAAGCCCTTGTCGTTATCGTACGCGCGCTTGTGATCCTGCGCGCTGACCATAGGCTTAACGGTTTTTCCGTCCGTAAAAGCGAGTACGCTTACCTCGGGACCTGTCAGAAATTCCTCGATAACGACGCGGCTGCCGCTCTTGCCGAACTTGCCCTCGTCAATCATTTCATGCACGGCTTGCTCCGCCTCAGCTAAATCCTGCGCGATTATAACGCCCTTGCCGAGCGCGAGTCCGTCAGCCTTGATAACGGCGGGAAATTTGCCCTGCTCCTTTATGTACGCGATAGCTTTCGCGCTGTCGTCAAATACCTCGTACTTGGCGGTCGGGATATTGTACTTTTTCATAAGCTCTTTTGAAAACGCCTTGCTGCCCTCGATAATCGCCGCGTTTGCGCGTGGTCCGAACGCGCGTATTCCCTCTTTTTCGAGCGCGTCAACCATGCCCATAGCGAGCGGGTCGTCCGGCGCGACCATTACGAGGTCGACTGCCTTTTCCTTAGCGAGCGCGACCATGCCGTCTATATCCGTCGCCGCCACGTTCACGCACTCGGCTGTTTCCGCTATGCCGCCGTTGCCGGGCGCGCAGTAAATCTTCTCAACCTTTGGCGACTGCGCGATTTTCCAAACAATAGCGTGCTCGCGTCCGCCGCCGCCTACTACTAAAATTTTCATAATGTTTTCCTCCAGTTTAGTGTTCCCGTGTTTTAGTGTCTCTGTATATTTTAGTGTCCCCGTGCTATCGTGGACGGGCGACCGCAAGGGTCGCCCCTACGGAGCACACTTTATAAAATAAAGGTGTAGGGGCGACCCTTGCGGTCGCCCGTTAAAACCCCTCAGTCAGCCCAACTATTGCTGCGCAATAGTACGCGCTGACAGCTCCCCTAATAGGGGAGCCTCTCGTAGAGCGTCGCATTACGTAAGCCTCCCCTGACAGGGGAGGTGGCGCCGCAGGCGTCGGAGGGGTTTTATATATAATTTTTATATATAATTAGTGGTGGAACAATCTTATTCCTGTAAACGCCATTGCCATGTTATATTTATTGCACGTCTCAATAACATTATCGTCTCTTATCGAGCCGCCGGGCTGGGCTATTACCGTAACGCCGCTCTTTCTTGCGCGCTCGATGTTGTCGCCGAACGGGAAGAACGCGTCCGAGCCGAGCGCGACGTCCGTGTTCTTGTCGAGCCACTCGCGCTGCTCCGCCTTTGTGAATACGGGCGGCTTTACCTTAAATATCTTCTCCCAAGCGCCGTCAGCCAAAACGTCGTCATGCTCGTCGGAGATGTACACGTCGATCGCGTTATCACGGTCGGCGCGCTTTATGCCGTCAACAAATTGCAGATTAAGCACCTGCGGCGCCTGACGGAGCCACCAGATGTCAGCCTTGTTGCCCGCAAGACGCGTACAGTGAATACGCGACTGCTGTCCCGCGCCGATACCGATCGCCTGTCCGTCCTTGACATAGCAAACGCTGTTCGACTGCGTGTATTTGAGCGTGATCAAGGCGATTTTCAAATCGCGCTTTGCCTCATCGGAGAGAGTTTTGTTCGCGGTAACGACGTTTGACAGGAGCTCGTCGTTTATGTCAAGCTCGTTTCTGCCCTGCTCGAACGTGATACCGAATACCTGCTTGCGCTCGATTTCGGCGGGAACGTAGTTCGGATCGATTTTGATTATGTTATAGTTTCCGTTTTTCTTGGACTTCAGTATTTCCAAAGCTTCGTCGCTGTAGCCCGGCGCGATCACGCCGTCGGAAACCTCTTTTTTGATAAGTAGCGCAGTCGCCTTGTCGCACTCGTCCGAAAGGGCGATAAAGTCGCCGAACGACGACATTCTGTCCGCGCCGCGTGCGCGCGCGTATGCGTTGGCGAGCGGCGTAAGCTCCACTCCGTCAACGAAATAAATCTTTTTAAGCGTGTCCGAAAGCGGCAGACCGACAGCCGCGCCCGCCGGTGACACGTGCTTGAACGACGTCGCCGCCGGAAGTCCCGTAGCCTTTTTGAGTTCCTTGACGAGCTGCCAGCCGTTAAGCGCGTCGAGCAGGTTGATGTAACCGGGCTTTCCGCAAAGCGCCTCAAACGGGAGGTCGCCGTTCTCAATAAATACCCGCGACGGTTTCTGGTTCGGGTTGCAGCCGTATTTTAATTGTAATTCGTTCATGATATATGTTCCTTTCTTTTATTGTTCGTAGTATTCGTCCAACCGTATTTTTTCATTTCCGCAAAATGCCGACCGCCTTTTCATAATCGCCGCCGTCAACGTACACGTAATATTGCCGCGCCGCCGCCGATTGCGCCGAGCCGGATTTTGGTGCGGTACGCGCGTCTGCCGTTATATCCATCAAACATGACGGCATTGTTAAATCCGTTATTTTATGCGTATGTTTTATTCCGGCACAATCGAGCGCGTCACGAATACGATTAAACTCCGCCGCATCAAACCCACAATAGATTTCCTTCTTCATAAAATCACCCTGTGTTATTTATTCTTATTCACGATACGCGACTGAACCTCGCCGGTTTCGAGGTCGATAAATCTCACGAACAGCGACACCTTATTATCCTCGTTGAGCGCGTCCCACAGACCGTTTGTGAACTCGTCAATATCGCTCGGTACCGCGACCTTTTTCGGTTCGCCCTCAAACGAGGGGAGCGGACTGCCGTCGCCCATGTAGGTGTGGATGAATCTGCCCTCGCCGCCTATCGGGTTCTTGTACGAATATGTGTAGCGCAGGCACGATTCGGGGTTGCCGTTCTCGCTCTTTAAGATTGACATCGCGTAATTGAAACGTCCGTCGTCAACCTTAATAATGCCGGAAATCCTCGGCGTGTAATTGGGCGCGTCGTCCTCAAACTCGCGGCCGCGCAGCGACTGTTCAAACGTCATTTGTTGGTTCATAAGCTCGTAAATCGTGTCGGTCTGGTCGCCGTTCGTGACAATCGTTTTGTTGCCGAGAACGCGCACCGGAGCGTAAATAATGAGGTGCGGGTCTTTCATTTTCGACGGGTCAAACGCTTGCGTACGTATTCCGTCGCCGTCCTCGACGAACACGCGGTTGCGGCTGTTCTCCGAGCGTCCCATGATAAAATACGCCGTCACCGCCGACTTCCCGTCAGCCGACTTGCCTATAACAATTCCGCGTCCCGGGTACGCGTTTTGCTTTAATTCCTCGTAGATGTTAAGTGTTTTCATGTGCTTTCCTCCTTGTTCACCGCCGTTTTTTTGTCGTTTTTACCATTATATCATTTATTTTACGGTTTGTCAGCCTGTTTTTGAAATATTTTTGCATAAAAAAAGCGGATCGCTCCGCTTTTGTGGTTCACTTGTATATCACCGTGTTCGTTATAAACGGCGGTATGTAGAAAAATCGCTTTATTTCGCAGCCTGTGAAGCCCGTGAATTTTGTCCACGTGTGTTCGGTGTAGAAGTTTAAATGCAGCGGCGTTGACAGCTGCTCCGACATCATTTCGCGCCATACTCGGAGCGGGAAAAACACCTTGCCGCTGTGCGGTTCAAGCAGCGTTGCAACGGACGGCACGACGGATAGCTGATGTGTCCCGACGCGCTCCATTTCGCGTATTACGCGGCACAGCTTTTCAACGGGTTCGATATGCTCCAAAAGTCCTATCGAAACAACTAAGTCAAACTCGCCGTCGTCAAACGGCAGGTCGGCTGCGTCGGCGGTCACAAAATGTATGTCCGTGTCCGCGCCGCAGTCCGCGTCTATGTCAGCGCCCCATATTTCAAATTTGTCACGCGGCAGAAATTGTATAAAATCCCTGCCGTTCGAGCAGCCCACCTCGAGTACCTTTATCCGTTCCCTGTCGGGCAAATTAATAAGCCCCATTATTTTATTGAACCGTCTTTTCTTCCAGAATGAGGAGTACTTGTCTTTCCACAATCTGTAAAATTTCATTTTTCCTATTATCATGTTGACCTCCCTCAAATACAACATATGTTGTATTTATGACATAATTGTACAACAAATGATGTATTATGTCAATAGGGAATATTATTTTTTTACGGAGGGAAAGATTATGGCACATTATCCGAGGCTCAGAGATTTGCGCGAGGACAGCGATTTAACGCAGTCGCAGCTTGTCGAAATTCTTAAAATGCACAAAACCACCTACACAAATTACGAGCAGGGCTACAGAGAGATACCGTTCTGTCTCGTAATACGTCTGGCAAAGCTGTATAACGTCACGATCGACTATATTGCGGGGCTCACCGACGAGCCGACGCCGCTTACGAAAAATCATAAATGCAAATAAAATAAGCGGCAAATATGCCGCTTGTTTTGTGTTGGTATTTAAAATTATTGGCGGCGCGGTTACATTTCCGCGCACACGATAAACACTTCTTTACTCTTTAACTGCCGTAATGGTAAACTCGCCCGGTAAATTGTCGTTCGTCCATGCGGGGTGTTCGTCAAATTTCTTCAGGATAAATCCGCTGTCTATTACCGCGTTAATTATCTCGCTCATGGTGTATTTTCTGTAGCTGCATTTAGGCATTTTACCGCGAGTCTCATCATCAAAAAACCTCGCGTGCGCCATTTCTCCCTCGAATATGTCCGTCGAAAAGTAGCTCATAGCGGGCTGTTCCAGATTCAGTATATCGGATATTTTTGTAAACGGGTGAAAATCGCTGCATATCATTTTCCCGCCGTCTTTAAGCAGGCAATACATGATACGCATAAACTCGTTAATGTCGTGGAAATAGTGCAGCACTCCGCCCTCCATAAAAACAACGTCGAAGATGTTGTAATATTTTTCGTCGATGTCCAAAACGTCGCATACCTCATAATTTATACGCGTTCCGGCGGCTTTTGCAAGCTCTGATGCGTACCTTTTGTTGTCCTCCGAAATATCAAAAACCGTTACGTCGGCGCCGAGCATGGCGAGCGGAACGGCTTTCTTTCCGCACGAGCCGCATATGTTCGCGATTTTCACGCCATTGTATGTATCAAAATACGCCGAATACCGTTTTAATTGCTTGATTGGATTTTCCCTGATTTGCACCGCCCGCTCCGAGGGCGCGCCCATATGCTTAGTCCAAAATTCATAAGCGTTGTATTCCCATGCGCGTTTGTTTTGGATGCTGTAATCTTTCATGTTATAAGCCTTTCCTCATGCACACCGATTCCGGCATACCGATATACGGACCGTAATTCGGGATAACCTCATAGCCGATTGAGCGGTACAATGCCATAGCCGCCTCAAGCGGCTCGCCCGACTCAAGAACAAAATATTTATATCCCTGCTTTTTCGCTGTTGCCTCCAATAAATTCATAAGTTCTTTCGATATGCCTCTACCGCGATATTCCGCGCGGATAAATACGCGTTTAACCTCTGCGTTTTCATTATCATACTTTTTAAAGCTCGCACAGCCTACGGGCGTGTCATTATCGTATGCCATAACAACGTCATGAATATCGTCAAGAGTATTATATTGCACATACTCAGCTCTGTTTTCCTCGCCGCCGACAAGCTCATTCAAAAAATCGTCTAATCTGTGGCAAAGCATTATAAAATCCTTGTCCTGTCCGTTTGTGTATTTAAAGCTAATGCTCATTTTTATTCAATCCTCCGATCCATTCCCGCGTAAACTGCTGTCCGCAGCGCGACAGCTCACCCATTACACGAGTTATTCCGTACTCGCTTTCATACCAATTATCGCGTGTTATGCCGAAGCCCGTAGCCGTTACCACATACAAGCGCGTATCGGGAAATGCCAACTGATCAGTCAATTATTACATCCCGTTACTCTTTGCCGAGTGTATCATAAAATGAATAATCCACAATGCCGCTCATATTATCTAAAGCTCCTTCCGCAAGCTCCTTAACCATTAAACATTCCGGCTTCGGCAATTTAATATTCGGTCCCGCATTGATTCCATATTTATAGCTTGGTTCAAATCCGCGCGGATTATAGTTTTTCGGATTCCCCTCAACGAGTATCGCTTTATATCCCATATTTTTTGCCTGCT
>CANQQW010000018.1 GCA_947626075.1 uncultured Clostridia bacterium | reverse complement strand
AAACAGCGGCATTAACACGCTGCCGTGACGGTTTGGGAGATACATTATTTTTTAGTCTTTGCCTAACAGCAGGAAATACTTGTTACACCGTCATAAATATTAACCTTTTTTATATTTACTGTATTAACTTCATAATCATACGTGTCCCATGGAGGTTTTCTGTCTAATGAATAGTCATACATATCACCTCTGCCGTCGATTGACAGAGATTTTCTATCACTGTTTAGCGCCCAAGTTGTTTTTAGACCGCAATCGCCATAACTCTTTACCCTTGCCATTACCGAAATCTGTGTAAACGACAATAAAATTGATAATACAATAGTAATACTTAAAAATTTCTTTTTCATTTTGTTGCGTCCTTTCTTTTAATTTCTGTTAATGTATTTGTTTGAGTGTCTTGCGGCACTTTGAACCCGTTCAATGCCTAGGTCGTTTTCTTCTATTATTTTCCTAAACTTTGTTCCCAGAGAACCGCGATAATTCCCCATTTCTGCCCATGGATCAGGCTCAAAAAGATCTTTTAATTCAAATTCTTGATTTGCAGGCATTTGCTTTGCTTTTTCCAAAGCAAAATTTAATAATGAATCATAATTCATATATATTCCCCCAATGCTTATTGTAATTAACAATAATATTATAGCATAAACCAATCATAAAGTCAAGTATTTCCAATATAATTATTTGTATAAACAATATTATTGGGAGGATAGTCATGAATAGAATAGCGGAGTTAAGAAAAGAAAAACATTTAAACCAAATAGGGCTTGCCATGAAATTAAACATATCGCAATATATGGTGAGTTCATACGAAACCGGCAGACATCAGCCGACAATGGATATGTTGATAGAATTAGCGGATTTTTTCAATGTTTCTATTGATTATTTAGTGGGGAAAAGTGAAGTGCGCTATTCTGCCGACATTTTTCTTAATAACAGTTTATCAAAGAAAGAACTGGAATTACTAAATATATTCCGAACATTAACGGAAGAAAAACAAGAACAGGCAATAGGAGTTTTATTCACATTGCAGAATATTTAAAAGAAGTGTTACAGCATATAAACGTGTGCTAAACCGCATTTTACCCCACGCGATATACCCACACAAAAAATCCCGCTTATACAAGCGGGATTTTTCATAAAATCAAGTATTAACATGAGTTTTTGCTTTAACCAAAATATCTCTTCAAAAGTCCTTCAAAACCCTTTCCATGTCTAGCTTCATCCTTTGCCATTTCATGCACGGTATCATGGATAGCGTCGTAGTTAAGCTCCTTTGCGCGCTTAGCAAGGTCGAGCTTGCCGGCGGTCGCGCCGCACTCAGCCTCGGCACGGAGCTGCAAATTCTTCTTTGTCGAAGGCGTTACAACCTCGCCCAAAAGCTCCGCGAACTTTGCCGCGTGCTCCGCTTCCTCCAAAGCCGCTCTCATATAGAACTCGCCTATCTCGGGATAGCCCTCGCGGATAGCCTGTCTCGACATCGCGATATACATACCGACCTCGGTGCATTCGCCCTCGAAGTTAGCCTTCAATCCCTCGTAAACATCGTCCTCTACCTTACCCTTTGCGCCTACGCCGATAACGTGCTCGCAAACGAAGTTAAGAGCGCCTTCCTCCATAACCGTGAACTTTGAGCCGGGAACGCCGCACTGCGGACACTTCTCGGGCGGCTCACTGCCTTCGTGAACATAACCGCATACGGGACATACATACTTTGCCATAAATTTTTCCTCCTTGTTTCATATAATTTAACGCTATTATAATAACATTTTTTAACGTTGTTGTCAATACGCCGCGGGCTTCAGATATTTTTCCTCGAACTTGTTCCAGGGCATCGGCTTATCGAACTTATAGCCCTGCGCCTCGTCGCAGCCCATCTTTCTAAGCATATCGAGCTGCGCGTCGTTTTCCACGCCCTCGGCGACAATCGTTATATTTTCACTGTGACAAATCTGCGAAATCGACTCCGACAAAATCCAAGCCTTTTTGTCCGTTTCAATCTTGTACACCATATCGCCGTCAAGCTTCAATATGTCGAACTTCAAATCCGCGAACAGGTATATATCGGCGTACTTTGAACCGAAATTATCGATTGCAATCTTAAATCCGCGCTTTTTGAGGTCGGTAAGCACATCCGAAACTCGGCTCACGCCGCCGCGTTCTCTGTCCTCCGTGACCTCGATTATGATTAGATCCTTAGGTATGTTATAGTCGTACCATATGTCCATAAGCGTCTCGGTAAAGCCCGGGAGCAGCATCGTTTTATGCGACATATTAACCGATACGGGCTTCACTTTTTTCCCCGCCTTCAGCCAGCCGGCTATGTACTCGCACGCGTGCTTAAAGACATAGAAATCCACAATATGTATTGTCTGATTGTCCTCCATTTCCGGGATAAAATCGAGCGGCGAAACGAGCACGCCGTCATCGTCAAAGAAGCGCACAAGCGCCTCGCTGCCGCTGAGCTCTCCCGTCTTTACGGAAAAACGCGGCTGGAACCATATGACAAACCTCTCGTCGGTTATGAGCTTTTTAAGCAGCTCCGGCGTTGAGATTGCCATAAACGTGTCGTTGCGGAACCTATACCTGCCCGACTCGTTCATATGTCTGTAGAAGTACTTTTTGTCGAGATACATTTTCTCGTCCGCCGACTTTACCGCCTCGTCAACGTTCGTGCAGCCGCGCTCGAACTTCGCTCCTATAGCGGAATTGAAATCGGATTTTTGGATTCTCTGCCTCAGCGTTTTCAGTCTTGTGTTAAACTCATCTTCCTCGATGCCTCGGCATATGATAACGAACTCGTCGCCGCCCATGCGGTAGATGTTATAGCCGTTGAAAATATCGAGAAGTATAAGCGATATACTTCTCAAAGCCTCGTCTCCCGCGCTGTGACCTTGATTGTCGTTAATGGTTTTCAGACCGTTAAGATCCATATACACAACGCCTGTGTCCATCGGGCAAAAATCCGCTTTTGAATCCTCGATAAATTTGTTGCGGTTGTAAACGTTTGTGAGCGTGTCGAAATAGCTCATGTGCCAAAGGCGCTTTTCCATACGCGCCGCATAGTCCTCCCGCACCTTTATTGAATCCGTAATATCGTTAGTCACGGTAAGGCGCACGGTTTTGTCATTCACATCAATAAGCTTTTCTCTCACGTCGTACGTTCTGCCGGTAAGCTGATTTTCATACCGACGCGTTATAAAGCCGTCCGCGCCGGCTTCCTTATCGCCGCCGAAATCATTTTCAAGACTGCTGCCGTATATGACCTCGCCGCAGCTTTTTCCTATGCAGTCGCCGAAAGTATCCCTGCCTGATTTATTCATATACAAAATCTTATGCGTCTCGGAATCCGATATATATACGATTTCAAAAAGCGAATCCAACACATCGTATATATCTGTCATGTTTGTCACCTCTTAAAAATAAGGCGTTGCGCCATATTTACAATTATATAGTTTATTTTACCACATAATAATTGTTTTTTCAACCGAAAATTTAAATAACTCTCCCCACCCGCCCATTGCCTTCCCCTTGAGGGGAAGGGGGACCGCGCTAGCGGTGGATGAGGTGTCTGTAGGGGCGGTCATCGGCCGCCCGTTTTAAGGCTCCGCTACTAGGGGAGCTGTCGCCACAGGCGACTGAGGGGTCTGTAGGGGCGGTCATCGGCCGCCCGTTAGCCTCCCTTGTCAAAGGGAGGGGGACCGCCGAAGGCGGTGGAGGGATTCCTTTCTAACCCTCCTTCTCCACCAATCACAAAAACCGCGTAAATGCTTAGGAAACAAGCGTTTATGCGGTTTTTGCTTGTTTTTTACCGTCTACGAATTGTTACAAATTATGGAAAATTACGGAACAAAATTGTTAGTCAGACGGGTAAAAGTTAGTCAAATGTTAGTCAGATTTGTGTAGGCATTTAATTTATTCGCGGTATCGTGCAAACGGTTAGCGCGGATATGCGTGTAAATGTTTTGTGTGACTGTTATATCACTATGCCCCATTAAATGCTGCGCGCCCTTAACGTCTATGCCCGCCTCAAACAGGATAGTCGCGTAAGTGTGGCGCAGCTGGTGAGCCGTAATATTTAGCCCCGTTTCCTCGCGGTATCTGTTCCACTGCCGTTGGTACGCGCTGTACGACATCGGGTGCGAACCGTCAACGGAAAACAGGTAATCGTCGGGCTTACCGACAGGGATTTTATCCAACAGCACATCGGGAATTATAACGTCGCGTATGCCGTTTTTGGTTTTCGGTGTCTTTAATTTTGGTTTATTTCTCTCGTGGTACACCGATTTTGTCACATGGATTTCCCTGTTCGCCATGTCAATATCCTTGTATTGGAGCGCAAGAGCTTCGCCGCACCGCAAGCCTGTATATAACAGGAAGTACGGTAAAAATCCGTAATTACAGTCTATGCTGTCTATTACTGTCTTTACTTCGTCCTCTGTAAGCGCCTCACGCGGCGTAGACGGCTTGCCTTTTGGCGGGGTAATGTAGCGAGTAGGGTCAACCGTTACATAGCCTTTAATGTACGCGTATTTGAACACAAGACGCACGACTGATAATTGGTCTTTAATCGTCTTTGATGAATACCTTTGAGCTGCGAACGCGTCAAGGTGACGTTCGATGTCAAGAGCCGTGATGTCCTTGATATACATATCCCCGAAATCGTCTACCGCATGGGCGAGCAGTACTTTATAGCGGTTCGCCGTGGTGTATGCGATTTTCGGGTAGTGTTCTTCTTCCCACTCATCGGCTACGTCCTTAAACAGTTTGCCCTTTTCCTCTTTTCCTTTGTATGCCAAAAGCTGCTTGTTAAAATCCCGCTGCGCCTCGGTTTCGGTCGCCGCTCGGCTGTAGAATGTCACGCGCTTACCGTTAAATGTTATAACCTTTATGTACCTACCGTCCTTTCTTTTTTTCACATTGATTCACTCCTTTTTTAAAATTGGGTATTGAAAATTTGGAGTGATTGTGATACAATGATTTTACACATTGATTGGGTGTATCACAATACACTCCTTTATTCCCCCGGCTGTTGGTAGCGGTCGGAGGATTTTTATTCATCTTTTAAAATTTTCTCAATCTGAGCTTTCAGAACGGGATAATCATTAGTGACCGTGTCATACACATAATTCATGTCAAGCGTGCCGTATTTGTGCGCCGCAATATCGCGAAATCCGGCTATTTGTTTCCACGGAATATTGTTATATTTGATACGGAAGTCCTCAGACAGATTTTTTACAAGCTCTCCGATATTGATAGCCGTCATACCTGTTGCATGTTTCATCATTTCATTAGATAAAAAGGCTTCTATCGGCGTATCAGCAATAAAATCAAGCGCTATCGAAATTTCATCGGAAATTTTTTTGAGCGTGATAAAATCTCTACGCAGCATAAAGCGGCACCACCTTTTCTATTTCGAGTATAGAATCTTTGGGAATGGGAGAACTGATAACATCTACAGATGTGTTTAAAAGCTCCTCCATTCTTATTTTTAAGCCGGACAGCGTAAGCAAGGTAATTATTTGGCTTCGGTCAAATTCAACAAGTAAATCGACATCGCTGTTTTCGGTGTTTGTACCGTTAGCATATGAGCCAAACAAGTCGATACGCGTAATCGGATATTCCGCGGCGGCTGTTTTTGCGGCTTCGGCAATTTGATTTATCGTAAGCATTGCACATGCTCCTTTCTCATGTATAATATATTAAAACCTTATATACAATCCCTTTCCACGGAATCATAAACCTGATTTTATATTTGTAGGTATCGGGACATCTTGCCCTAATTCGTTAGATATATCATCCGATATTTTTCCTGACTATTCTTATATATCTTCAATGAGTTCTTTGTTTAGTTTCATAGCGGCTTCTTTTATCTTTAGATAATTTTTGCTGCTTGTATGTTTCATACGTGTATATCCGCCTAATGATTTTGGAGCTAAGTCGGGAAGATTGGCACATATCCAATCATATTCTGACGCGCGTTTTAAATGCTTTACCAAACTATCATAGTTCCAGCGATGTTTTTTCTCCCGTTCCTTAGTCAGTTTTTCGTAACGTTCTTTTTCTTGTTCGGTCCTATTATCTACAAACGGACGATTACTACATTTTAATGCATCCACATATACAATGTCGGTTTTACCGTCTTGACTTGTCGTATATATCATAATTTTTTTTCTTATATCATAGCAAAATGCGTTAAAGCTGTGAGTACAGCCCAGATGTATTCCTCCGTATTCAAAAACTTGTTCGGGCAACTTTGGAAAACGTTTATCATTTCCAGAAATAGAATATACTCTGCCTTGATATTTTGCACATTCAGAACACGTAGTAAATAAAGATGTCATTTCGATTAAATCTGTGTGACATAGCCTTGCGTTTTCTAATTGACGCTTTATGTATAATTTTTTAAAATAACTATCATCTGCTACGCTAGGAACAATTTTTATTAGTTGCTCTACAAGATATTTAGCATATTGAGGTTTATTAATGCCGTCTAGCTGTGCCACATGACGCATATAGTCCTTTTTTGCCCACGAAATATCTGAACGTATCATTAAATTGACCGTTTGAAAAACTAAAGGTATGGCTAATTCGGGCGCAAATGTGCGTTTTGCCCGCATATTCATAATATAAGCCAAATTACGCGTTACATAACCGAAAGATGTTTCCTCGGGCTTAAATGTCGGAAGTTCAATAGATGATATGCTATCGCTATTATATAAATCATATTTTTTTCCGTTTAATACTATATATCTGGCATTATAAGCAATATCTCTGTTTTCGTCTAAGGATACGCTATTGTCACGTGGTGACACATCATACAGCATACCATTTTTATAATAAGCGGTATTATTGTTATTCCTCTCCATTTCTGTTAAATTATGCTCTGGCAGTATTTCAAATTTAGGAATGGGAATAACAGCATTTTTATCAATCTCTTTCAAGTTTAATATGTTCATATATCTAGGCGAGTTATATTCAACATCAAAATGAGTTGAATTTGAGCTATTTGTTTTGAACCGACTAATTATTTCCTTAAACATATTCCACCATCCGAATTTATGTCATTTCTTTGATATTAATTATAATTTTCCTTTTAGTCTATGTACCCTAACCGCATTAGCTATAAATTCCTCAGACAAATCAAAATATTCTGATAGTTGCCATAGCTCTGTATATCCATTTTTGAACGCCGCCTTTAAATCCTCGGCGGGTAAAAGCGTATTTACCGCTCAACGAGCGGCGCGCTCCTCTTGCCTTGCTTTCGTTTCGTAAGTAGAATTTATGTTATAAAATGCGTTTCGCTTTTGATGTCCGATTTCGTGTGCGACAATCTCTTTTAATTCCCTGTTTGATTGTACTTTCTTGGGATTTATTGCTATTGAATGGGGAATTGATACGACTTTTAGCTTTTTCATGGGATAAAAGTCGATTTTAATATTTTCTTCATTTGCGATTTTCAATAGTCCATTCACACGTTATCGCTCCTTTGGGACTTTTTAAATTTGACGTATGATAGTATATCTTGCTTTTCTTCTTCTGTTAAATCATGTATTTCACCATATAAGGCAAATTCAACGCCTTCAAGCTGTTCATTAAGAGGTTGTGGAATATTTGTTTTGCCTAAAATGAAATCTACAGACACACCATAATAGTCAGACAGTTTAATTAACATATCGGGGCTTAATGAACAATCGCCATTTTCATATCTTACATAGGTTGTTCTATCTACTCCCAAATAATCGGCTACATCGCGCTGCAAAATATTTTTTTGATTGCGGAGTTGTTTCAAAACGTTCATTAGTCCATTCACACATTGTTGCCCCTTTGCGATTTTTTGAATTTCACGTATGATAGTATATCTTGTAGTTCCTCATCTGTTAAATCGTGTATTTCTCCATACAAGGCAAATTCAACGCCGCTAAGTTCTTCTTCAATTTTGCTTGTATCTGTAATCATTTCGCGGTCAAGAAGATAATCGACAGATACATTAAAATAATCGGCTATCCGAGTTATTATATCGGGCGACGGCATAACCGGTTTTGTAGGGGATTCATATTTCCCTATGCTGGAGCGTTCCACACCTATTATTTCAGCAAGTTGTTCTTGTGTTATTTTATTAGCTTTTCTTAATTCCTTTAATTTTGTACTTAGCATGGTTACATCTCCTTTCGTTAAGTATACTATAGTGAATTACTTTCACATTGTCAATACTTTCTGAAAAAATTTCACAAAAACTATTGATAAAGTGAATAAAATTCGATATAATGTGAATATGGTTCAGAAAAATAAATAGGAGGTGTTGAGAAGAATATGAATTCACATGACAAACTCAACAAAGAACTGCTTTACAGTCAAGTTGTAAAAGCGTCAACACGCGAATGGGCGCGGATTTCGTCAAAATATTCAGGTGCGGCACTTGCGTCAGCGGGAGCACATTCGCAGATTGTATCTACAGATATACATACAAAACTCGCGGCGGCGGGAACAGATTCAAATCTCATATCGCAGGATTGTTACGCGGCACTTGCGTCAGCGGGGGAAAATACGCGGCTGACGGCAACGGGACATAAATCAAGTCTTGCGTCGTCTGGTGGTCGCTCAAAGCTTACGGCGACAGGCGATATGTCAACGCTTGTGGCGGCCGGTTATGATTCACAGATTGATATAAGCGGCAAGAACTCTGTCGGGGCAGCATTAAGAGACAGAGCTAAAATTCTTTTCCAATTTTTATCATCGCGTATATGAGCAAGAAACTCATGCCCCGCAGGGCTTAAATCTTCGATGTAAATATCTCCAAGAACATCTTGCTTACATTGTGTAAAATATCCGTTTTGCTTGCACTGGCGAACATTATACAGGAACACATCAAAGGGATATTCTTTTAATAATGGGAAATCGGGAGATACATCGTATTTTTTATCACTAATTCCGTCAGAGTGCTCTTCTACGGTCAGTAAAATGGCTCTGACGCAATCGGGATTTAGACGCATATAATCACCACCTTTCTGTGATGATTATAACACGGAAGTGAAAAAATTTCAATATTCAAACGTTAGAGGGAGAGACGATGAAAATTATTATTGAAGGCACACAAAAAGAAATAGCTGAATTTACATTATCGGTACAAGATCGGCGATATTCTAAAACGATTACCCCGCTTACCAGTATTAAGAAAGCTGTTTCATCAAAAACCGATGTATCGTCACTAAAGACTAATGTGCAAAACACAAGTACAGACTTATCGTCGCTAAAGACTAATGTCAATCGATTATCACAAGAGGTAAGCAATTTAGCCGATAACAGCACAATACAGGCAATAACTGACAGGCTTGACGATTTGGAAACGGAAGTGAACAACCTTTCGGGCGGCATAAACCTAACCGAATTAAACAACAAATTCTTGCAGATTGAAGAATTGGTTCAAGATTTGGCTGGCGGTTTTGAATACGACGACACTGTATTAAACTGGGATTAAAGGGGTAACACATGGAACATTTAACAGAAATTATAATAGCGGTATTATCATTCGCGGGTACGTTTATGGGTACGATATTTGCCAATAATAAATGGATTTACCGCATAGAACAACTTGAAAAAAAGGTCGAAAAACATAACACAGTAATCGAGCGTATGGCGGTTGTGGAAAACACGTTACGCAGCCACCAAGCGCAGATAAAAGAAATAAAGGAGGAAATACACAATGACTAAGGAAAGGTTTGTAAAATGGCTGAAAGCGGCGGGTATACGCGCGATTAAGACGGTCGCGGAAACCGCAATCGCCACAATCGGAACATCGGCGGTTATGGGCGAGGTAAATTGGGGCATGGTAGCGTCCGCGTCAGTGCTGTCGGGTATTATATCGCTGCTCATCAGCGTTAAGGGCTTGCCCGAATTGGAGGGATAAGGTATGCGTATAGGTATTAACTGCGGTCACACGGTATCAGGTCAGCCCGGTTGCGGCGCGGTCGGTTTGATAAATGAAAGCGTCGAAACACGCGAGGTAGGCAACCGCCTTATGGCAATTTTGAAAGGCGCGGGTCATACGGTCGTAAACTGCACGAACGATTACGCGGCAACTACAAACGCGAACCTTGCGGAGATTTGCCGCTTGGCTAACGCACAGCCGCTTGATTTGTTTGTGTCGATACATTTCAACAGCGGCGGCGGTAAGGGTACGGAAGTATTTACATATAATGGCGTACGTCATGCCGAAGCTGTCGCGGTCTGTGATAAGCTCCATGCGTTGGGATTTGTAAACAGGGGCGTTAAAAATCAGAGCCTGTATGTAATAAACCACACAAACGCAAAAGCTATGCTCATCGAGGTCTGCTTTGTAGACAGCGCCTCCGATGTGGAGCTTTACCGCAGACTTGGCGCACAGAGAGTAGCGGAAACAATTGCCGAGGCAATTACGGGAAAGACAGTAACGAGAAAAGAAAGTGAGGAATTAACAGTGACACAGTATGAGGAATTAAAAAAAGAAATCGCGGGCTTAAAGCCGATGATTTACAATTACATGGATAATAATATGCCCGACTGGGCAAAGCCGACAATACAAAAATTAATGGACAAGGGTATTCTCGTCGGCGACAACGAGGGTAAGCTTGGGCTGACAATGGATATGCTGAGAGTATTTGTCGCGAATGACAGAGCGGGTATATATGGGTAAATAAACGATGAAGATTTACGATTTTGTCGAATGGGAATTAGATAAATTCAGACGCGAGTGTAATTTTACACCCGATGAGTTAGAATATTTTAATTTACGGGCAAAGTATAAATCGAACGTCGAAATATCCATGACAATGAATGTATCCGAGGCGCGTGTATCACGTCTTGCAAAACGCGTAAAGACAAAAATAATGAAAGTTTTATGATAATTTTGCGATAATTTTTATGAAAGAACTGTACAAGTTTACAGTTCTTTTTTTATGTATAATTATTTCAATAAATGAGAGGGGGCGTAACCTATGACAGATTTATTTGTGTACGGTGCGCCCTTATTTTAATGTGGTGATTGTATGGCGTTTAGGTATTATAATGCGAACCCGAAACAAAATTTAGTCGGCGACTGTGTTATCCGCGCTATTTCGCGTGTGACGGGTATGGACTGGGACGAAACGTATATCCGAATAGCGTTGCAAGGCTTTACAATGCGAGATATGCCGTCATCAAATAACGTTTGGGGCGCGTTTTTGTACAACGAGGGATTTCGTCAAGGAGTTATATCCCACGTATGCCCCGATTGCTACACTGTAAGAGATTTCTGTGCGGAACACCCGCGCGGAGAGTACATTTTAGCTACCGGCAGCCATGTATTAGCCGTAGAGGACGGCAATTACTACGATACATGGGACAGCGGTGACGAGATACCCGTGTTCTTTTGGGAAAGGAGTAATTAAAAATGGCGTTTAACAATGGTTTTCCTGTAACATATCCGCAGATGTACCCGACTATTCAACCACCCGTACAGCCCCCGCAAATGCCCGTACAGCAGTCCAATTCCATGAATAATGGAATTGTATGGGTACAGGGCGAGGCGGGCGCAAAAGCCTATCCTGTGGCGGCAGGTAATACGGTTATGATGTTGGACAGTGAAAGTCAGGTATTTTACTTAAAATCTACAGCGGCTAACGGTATGCCGCAGCCGTTGAGGATATTCGACTTTACGGAGCGTACACAGTCGGCGGCAAATCCCGTAATTCAGAATAATTTTGACCCGAACAAGTATGTAACGCGTGAGGAATTGGACGAGCGTCTTGCGGCGCTTGCCCCTAAACGCACAACTAAGAAAGAGGTGACGGACAATGGCAAATCCACTACTTAACGCTATGGGCGGAGGTCAGCCGAATATGGCGGCTATGTTTAATCAGTTTAGGTCAAATCCCATGCAGTTTTTGATGTCACGAAAAATCAATATACCACAGGAATATCAGAACAGCCCGAAAGACATGGTGCAATACCTGTTAAATAACGGGCAAATGACACAAGACGGATTTAACCGTCTGTCGGGTATCGTCAATCAGTTTGGCGGTCAATTAAATTGATACAAACCAAGCGCGCGGTATGTATAAATATTATTTTAGGAGGATTTTATAATGGCATTAACAGATAACAACAACGGTTTGGTTATGCCTGTCGCTCCTGTCAGCTACGGCAACAACTGTAACAACGGCTTCGGCGGTTGGGGCGGTGACGGCTGGTGGGTAATTCTGTTCCTGTTCGCCCTCATGGGTAACGGCTTCGGCGGTTGGGGCGGCGGTACAGACGCATTGTACCCGTATATGCTTAACAGTTCCACACAGAACGACGTTAGCAGAGGATTTGACAATGCGGCTCTCGCAGGACAGCTAAGCGGCATACAGTCGTCCATAAGCAACGGTTTCTCGAACGCGGAAGTATCGGGCTGTAACCGTGCTATGAACAGTATGCAGACGGCATACACAAACCAAATCGCAAGTATGAACCAGAATTTTGCGAACCAACAGGCACTTGACAGCCGTCTGTTCAGTATGGAAATGACACAGCAGAACTGCTGCTGCGAGAACAGAGCGGGTATCGCTGACTTGAAGTACACAATCGCAACCGAGGCTTGCGCAGACAGAAGCGCAATATCCGAGGCATTGAGAGATGTACTGGAGGCAAACACCGCTTCGACGCAGAGAATACTCGACCAGATGTGCGCTGACAAGATTGACGCAAAGAATGAGAAGATTGCAGAACTCCAGAACCAGCTTAACATGGCGTCCATGCAAGCGGACAGAACAGCGGCTACAGCTACCATTCTCGCGAACAATCAGGCGCAGACAACGGCATTGGAGCAGTATCTTGCACCTATACCGCGTCCCGCGTATATCGTGCAAAATCCTAACTGTTGCTCACAGAATTACGGCGGCTGCGGTTGCGGCGGCTATGGTATGGCAGCGTAAGGAGGGTAAACTATGGCAGAGTATGTAGAGAACGCCATTCAAACCGTGGAAACGGGTCAGAATGTGCTGTTAGACGCTTCTATTCCCTGTACGAGCGGCTATGTGTTACATAGGGTCGGCTCGGGAATTTTTACTTTGCGTGGTATCGTAAATAATCCTTGCGGCTGTTTTGCACGGTATCAGGTGACATTTAACGGTAATATCGCAGTCCCCGCAGGCGGCGCGGTTGGGGAAATATCGCTTGCCATTGCACAAAACGGCGAGCCGATACAGACCAGTCGGGCAAGAACAACGCCCGCAGCGGTAGACCAGTATTTTAATGTGACTTCGACCGCGATTATAACCGTTCCGCGTGGCTGTTGCTTCGATATAGCCGTTGAAAACACGAGTACGCAATCAATCAACGTGCAGAACGCGAACCTTACGGTCGCAAGAATAGCGTAAGGAAAGGAGGAAACGCCATGAATGTATTAATGGATTTACAGGAAATGCTTAACGACCAATTAAAAAGCATAGCCAAAAAGGGCGACATCACTCCCACGGAGCTTGAAAACACGTATAAGGCGATAGATATAATCAAGGACATTGAAACTATAAACGCCATGCGTAACGCTGACGACGGATATTCACAGGCTTACAGACACGACATGGACTATTCCATGACAGGTCATTCTATGAACGGAGGAAGTTATGACGGTAACAGTTATACTGGAAGGCGCGGACGTGACGGAGACGGAGACGGACGCTATAGTGAGGGCTATGGCAATAGCACTCGCAGAGGACGCGACGCTCGCGGACGATACACCAGTAGGGATAACGGTTCTTACGGTTCGGGAATGTACTCCCGCGACGCAGGCAAAGAGAAAATGCTCGATGAACTTAGCATGATGATGAATACGGCAAAGACCGAGCATGAGCGTGAGGCAATACGTCAGTGTATTGAAAAGCTTGACAATTAATTTTAAAAGGCGGGTGCTTTTGCACTTGCCTTTTTTATAAGGAAGTGATATAATGTTGGATATGGAAAGGGTCGACAATCAAATAACGCGTCTTATAAACATGGCTGACAACTTGGAAGATTATAAGAAATTAGCCGCGTTATTTATTGTAAAAGACCATATGCAAGGCGAAAAAAGTAAAACAGAGATAGAACTCGACGACATATTACCGCAATACAAGCTGTACGTCGAGGCTAAAAGACGGTATCAACGCGGCGAGGGTACGGACGACGCGGTAATACAGACGTTCAAGGGATTGTGCAAGGAGATTACGGAATTTATACAGTCCCTTTACGCCAGTTCGGACATGGCAAAGGAACGACGGCAGATTAACAATATGATTACGGATATATACGAAACGATTACAAAATAAAAGAGAGGGAAATCCCTCTCTTTCCTCAATCGCACTTAGTCAGTTATTAGTCAATGGCTCGTAAGTGGCTTGAATACTATATAAATTAAGTATTCAAATCCCCCGCCACCTCAATCCTCCCACGGGCGTATTCTATACTCCGCGCCCACCTCGGCGCAAATTCTCGCGCACTCTTTTTCCTCTTCCTCCGTAAGCGTCGTGGCGACCGTTGACAGCACCACTTTCTTAACGTACTTCTTAACATTTTTAGCGAAGCGCAGCATCGCGTCAAACGACTCTATACCGAACCTGCTCCGCGTAAGCTCCAGATAGCGCTCCTTATTCGGAGTGTTAAGACTTATCGAAACTATATCTATAAGCCCCTCAAAGCTCGGCGCGGTGTTTTTGCCGTGTATCAGGTCGCTTAACCCGTTTGTGTTTATGCGTATGGTTTTACCGTAGGTGTCCTTAATAAAGCGGCACACCTCCAGCACATCGTCAAGACGTTCTGTCGGCTCGCCGAAGCCGCAGAACACAATCTCGCCGTACTTGTCTATGTCAAACTTTTTAAACTCCTCCTTTACTTCGTCCGCTGTCGGTTCTCTTTCTAGCCACAGACTGCCGGAATTGTTCATCTCGTCGCGCGTCTGCCTTAAACAGAACGTACACGCGCACGGGCATCTGTTCGTCATATTCACATATAAGTTGTTATGAACCTCGTATAATATTGTCACGGTAATCTACCTCTTTCCCTTGGTGTTTTTATCATTTTATCATATTTTTAAGCGACAGTCAAAAAATATGACAATAAATTGAAAAATATATTGATTTTTTGTAATAGTTATGGCACAATAGTTCTGTTATAGGTGCAAAAGGAGGTATTTTTATGAATAAAATCATGGTTACCGATAATAAAAAGGCGTGCATGGACGACTTTTACGGCATATTTTTTGAGGATATAAACCATGCCGCGGACGGCGGTTTGTACGCGGAAATGGTGCGTAACCGCGCATTTGAGTTCTCTCCGATGGACAATCCCGCCTACACCGCGCTTACCGCGTGGAAGCGCATTGAGGAAGGCGGCGCGCGCGTAAGCGCCTCTGTTTCAAGCAAAAATCCGCTTTCAGCGCGCAACCCAAACTACCTCGTTCTTGAAATCACAAACGCCTCCGGACGCGCCGGTATCAGGAACCTCGGCTATAACTGCGGCGTCGCCGTAAAGGGCGGCGAAAGCTACGTGTTTTCCTGTTTCGCCCGCGCCCTCTCCCCCTGCCGCGTGACCGTCTCGCTCGACGACGCTTACGGCAATACGATTTGCTCGGATTTTATCAATGTAAACTCCGACACGTGGACAAAGTACTCTCTCACGCTCACGCCGGACAGAACCGAAACAAGCGCCTCTCTCGCGCTCACACCCGGCGAACCGTGCAAAGTATGCTTTGACTTTGTTTCACTCTTTCCCGCCGACACGTTCAAGTCGCGCAAAAACGGTATGCGTAAGGACATAGCCGAAATGCTTGCCGCGCTCACGCCTAAGTTTATGCGTTTCCCGGGCGGCTGCCTTATCCACGACGGCACTCTTAACGCCGATGACAGAAACTCCATGTACCGTTGGAAAAACACGATAGGAGACGTGACAAACCGCCCCGCGCGCCGCAATAACTGGAAGTACAATCAATCGCTTGGACTTGGATATTACGAGTATTTTCTATTCTGCGAGGACATAGGCGCAAAGCCCTTGCCCGTCCTGCCCGCCGGGTACAACCCGCATATGGAACAAGCCGCTCCGCTCGACGAAATGGACGAGTGGATTGACGACGCGCTTGACCTTATCGAGTTTGCGAACGGCGCCGTTACGACAAAGTGGGGAAAAATCAGAGCTGATTTGGGTCACAGCGAACCGTTTAACCTCGAGTATTTAGCGATAGGCAACGAGGAGGTGGGACAAGGCTTTTGGGACAGATACGACCTGTTCCACAAGACGCTTCGCGAAAAGCACCCCGAAATAAAGCTGATAAACTCCGCGGGACCGTTCCCGTCGGGCGGCGAGTTTGAGCGCGGCCACGCGAACGCGCGTAAAAACGGCTCCGACTTTATAGACGAGCACTACTACACCTCTCCCGAATGGCTGCTCGCAAATATTCACCGCTACGAAACCTACCCCGACAGTCCGAAAGTATTTTTGGGCGAGTACGCCTCATGGGGAAACACGTATTACAACGCGCTTTGCGAGGCGGCGTATATGACGGGTCTTGAAAACAACGCGCGCGCCGTGGGACTGGCGTGCTACGCGCCGCTTCTCGCGAACGCGGACTACGTTGACTGGGAGCCGAACATGATATGGTTCGACAATTACCGCGTCTACGGCAGCGCGAACTATTACGTGCAGAAAATGTTCATGAATAACACCGGGCGCGACCTGCTCGAAATTAAAACACAGGGACTTGATAACCGCGTAACTCTCGGCTCCGAGACGATTTTCGGAAACATTGAGCTTGAAGCGGACAGGTGCGGAGCCGTTTTCCGCGATATTACCGTAACGGACTTGGAAAACGGCACGGTTAAAAAGTATGACGACCTATCGTTTAAAAACGGCGGACACGCCCGCGTTGACACTGTAAATTCGCGCCATTACAAGATTGAATTTACCGCCAAGCGCACATTCGGAGATACGGGCTTCAGACTGATATTCGGCAAAACGGACGACGACAACTTCATACAGTGGTTCATCGGCGGCTGGCAGAATCAGGACACGGAGATGAACGCGCAGGTAAACGGGCGCGGCTCGTGTATCGACCACAATATTTTCTCGCTCATGACCGAGCGCGAGTACAAGCTGTCGCTGGAGGTAAACGGACGCGAAATAACCACGCGCATAAACGGCGAAACGGCGAACAGAGCCGTTGACAAACAGCCCTTTACCGAGGAGCTTTACTGCACGGCGAGCCGTGACGATGATAACATATACATAAAGGCGGTAAACGTGCGTGAAAGCGCGGTCACGGCTGAAATAGCCGTAGAGGGCGTGACAACTGTTTCCGCTTGTATATCGGAGCTTTCCGGCTACGCGCCGGACGATATGAACGACTTTGACGATCCGAAAAAGGTGTACCCGAAATCAAAGACGCTCACATCTCCCTCCAACGCCTTTGAATACACTTTCCCCCCGCAGAGCGTGACGGTATTTAAAATAAAGAGATAAAATGCACAACGAATGCCCAACACCGATAAGTGTCGGGCATTTGTTATATGCGCCGCTTAATACGCTAACGACTTCATTTTATTTATACCGTTCCAATCGAATGTATTGAGCCTGAGAATAGTTTTATCTTATTGTTTGATAATCAATATGAAAATTTACCTGATGTTTTGGCGGAAAGCGGCCGGATTTCATGTGTATTTGTCCACACAAAAACATCAACTGCGGTAATAAGATTATCATTGTCAATTTCAGTAACTTTTATTGAAATTTACGGTGGAACCTTTTGTTAGTACTGTCTTATCCGATGTAATCCAAGCGTCGGAAGGGAGCGGTACCTGTCCGGTGTCATATACCGTTATTGTAAGCCAATTACTGTATCCCATTTTTCCGTCCGAATTATAGCCCTCACAGACCACACTGTATGTACCCGTCTCATTGAATGTATATGTAGCCGTGCTCTTTCCCGTTGCTTCAATCGTATAGTATCGTTTTCCGTTTTTATCAAGACCGATACCGCAATGTTTTACGTTTGATATTCCAAAATTAAACGTTACGCTTTGACCTTTTTCTATTTCCGTTCGACTTGCTGTTATCCACGCGTTTGACGGAAGCGGAGCCGGTTCGGGATTGGATAAATCCTTTATGTGAATATAGCCCGTAGGATTTGATTTGGAAATCGTTCTTTCTCCGTATGCACCGGCCTTTGCCCGGTTATATTCTTCAATTGTTACGTTGCTTCCGTTTACCGCTTCAACCCAAGCGACATGACCGTATGTTCCCGTATCCCACCAAGCAACGGCTCCGACAGCCGGAGTTGTGTTTACAGTGATACCGAGGCTTTTCGCCACCGTTCCCCATGTTTTCGCGTTTCCCCACTTGCTAGCACCCTTGTATTGGTTTGTAAAACTGACTTTATTTCGGCTGTTTAATCTCCACGCAACAAACGATGTACATTCCCTGTTGAAAAAATTCCACTCATCCACAAGGGCATCCTGTGCTGCGTTTTTATACTTCGCCGGATAATCGTCTGTTCCTGCAAAGCATATGACAGGGCACATAACCATACTTATTACAATCATCCATGCAACAAAAATTTTCTTTTTCATTCTCCATTCCTCCCACATAAATTCTCAACAATTATATTATACTCAATATATTGAGTATTGTCAAGAGATTGAGTATGGTAGAATAGATTTGGTGATAGAAATGATAAGCTACAAGCCGTTTTATGATACATTGTTAAAAAAAGGTTTGACCGAATATCATATGATTTTTAAAGAAGGTTTTTCAGCGAATACGCTTCACAGAATGAAACACGGCGAAGCGATAAGCACGAAAACTCTTGACGCGCTGTGTTTTGCGCTCAATTGCGAGGTTTCGGATATTATTGAACATATTAAGGAATAGAAAAACAGCGTTCACACTTGAACGCTGTTTTTTCGTGAAATTTAATTTCCACATTCGATACTTATTTCATTGAACACCGTGAGGTAGTCCGTTATGGATTTATTTTTCTTTTCCTCGCCGCTTACGTCCATGATAATACCGCCCTCGTGCATCATAACCGTGCGCGTGCCGTACTCCACCGCGTGGCGGAGATTATGCGTTACCATAAGCGTCGTGATTTTTTTCTCACGCACTATCTTTTCCGTAAGCATCATTACCGTGTCCGACGACTTCGGATCGAGCGCCGCCGTGTGCTCGTCAAGCAGCAATAAGTCGGGACGTATCATCGTCGCCATAATCATGGCAAGCGCCTGCCTTTGTCCGCCCGACAGCGAACCTGCGGGCGTTTGCAGTCTGTTCTCAAGTCCCATACCCAAAAGCTCAAGCTGCGACCGGTAAAAATCCTTGCGCTGCCTGTTAAGACCGAACGATAGACCGTACGTTTTACCCTTATTGTCCGCAATGGACATATTCTCCCAAATAGTCATTGACGGGCATGTACCCATGGACGGGTTCTGGAAAACTCTGCCTATTCTTTTCGCGCGTTTAAAATTCTTCATACCCCTTAAATCAACGCCGTCGAGCGAGACAGAGCCGCTGTCCGCTTCCACGTCGCCGGAAATTATGTTGAGCATGGTAGTCTTGCCCGAACCGTTGGAGCCTATCACGCCGACAAACTCGCCGTCGTTAATGGTGAGCGCAAAGTCGGAAAAAAGTACCTTTTCGTCAATTGTGCCACGGTTAAACGTCTTATTTATTGCGGAAAGCTCAAGCATCTTTTTTCACCCCGGCTTTCCTCTTTTTAAGTACAAACTCGTTTATTACGAGCGTCAGTATAAACAGAACGGTTATCATAAGATTTGTGTTCTGCGCCGGCAGACCCGCCGCGAGCGCGATTGAAATACACGCCTTGTACACGATCATACCGAGCAGTACGCCCGTTGTGATACGCAGAAACTTTATCTTTTTAAACACCGTCGTGCCTATAATGACCGCCGCAAGTCCCATGACTACCGTACCCGTACCGCTGCCGACGTTGAACGCCCTGCCGTACTGGCAGTACACCGCGCCCGCGAGCGACACAAGACCGTTCGCTATCGCAAGACCGATTATCTTTATCGTTCCGGGATTCTGCGCGAGCGTTACGACAAGTCCCTCGTTGTCTCCGACGCTGCGGAGCAAAAAGCCCGACTTTGTACGCATGTACCAGTCAAGCGCGAACTTCGCCGCAAGCGCTATCACGAGTATGACGGCGAGTTTTGAATACATCGCCATATGTCCGTTTCCGAACAGGAACGCCGTCTGTGAGAATATAGTCGTTGTGTCCATACTGAGAAAGTCCGACGCTTTACCCACTATTCCGTAATTTATCGAATACAGCGCTGTCATTGTAAGTATACCGCAAAGCAGGTTACGTATTTTCAGCTTTACGTTAAACAGTCCCGTGAACATACCCGCGGCGCTTCCCGCCGCGAACGCGGCAAGAAGTGCGAGCCACGGGCTCAGTCCGTGATTTACCATTACGAAGCATACCGCTATTCCGAGCGGGAACGTACCGTCCACCGACAAATCGGGAAAATCGAGTATGGTATACGTGATATACACGCCCATAGCCATAATACCGTATATAAGTCCCTGCTCCAGTATGCCGATTATAAGTCCCTCGATCATTGTTCCGACGGAGTGTTTTTAACCTCTGCTCTGTCGGTTATCGACTGCGGGATTGTTACTCCGATTGCCGCCGCCGCGTCGGTGTTGATTGTGATTTTGCTCTCCGTAAGAGTTTCGTAAGGAATGGTCGTTATGTCCTCGCCCTTTAAAACTCTCGCCGCCATTATACCCGCTTTTTTACCGAGGTCGATATAGTCGATACCCGCCGACGCGATGCAGCCGTTACCTACCTGTTCTTCCTCGCTTCCGAATACGGGAATATTCGCCGCGTTCGCTTTTTCCAAAAGTACGGGAAGATTAGCGACAACCGTATTATCGGTCATGTTCGAGATACAGTCAACCTGCGTTACGAGTAAATCAACCGCCTGCGGAATTTCCGCCGCGTTCGTGATACCCATATCCACAAGCTCAAAGCCGTACTCTCCTACCTTTTCCTTGTAGCTTTCTATCGTCGAAACGGAGTTTGCCTCGCTCGTCGTATAGAGAATACCTATCTTCTTCGCGTCGGGAAGCATTTCTCTTATAAGCTTTAACTGCTCGTCGACCGGCAGCATATCGCTTACGCCCGTGATACCGTCCATAGCCTGCGTCGTGCTCTCGGCAAGATTAGCCGCGACGGGATCCGATACCGCGTTGAAGATTACGGGTATATTCGCCTCGTAAGCCGCGTTGTAGCAAGCCTGCGCCGACGGCGTAGCGATACCGCACACAAGATCCATACCCTGTGAAACGAACTGCTGCGCAATCTGCGTGTTTGTCGCGTCGTCAGCCTTGGCGCTCTGCTCGGTTATATCATACGCGATACCCTCCTCGTCAAGACCCTGCTTAAATCCCTCGCGGCAGTTATCGAGCGACGGATGATCCGCGTACTGCAATACGCCTATTTTGTACGTCTTACCCGCGTTTGCGTTTTCGCTGCCGCCCGTCTGTCCGCAGCCTGTTACCGCGCCGACGCAAAGAAGCGCCGCCGTGCCTAAAGCCAATACCTTTTTCAAATTCATTTTACTCAAATCCTTTCTTTTTGTAAGCCTAAACAGAAACCCCCACAGACAGATAAGACTATGAGGGCATAAATAACTTTATTAAATATACTCTGTTCTAAACTCATCTAATCTATTTGCTATTATACTAAAGAAATACATATGTTGTCAATAGTTAAATTATCATTCCGTTTCATCGATGAATATAAGCTCCTTGGCATACGGGAGCGACCGCGCCCAGTCTATGAACGATTTCGACCATTCCGTAAGCTTATGGAAGCGCCGCTGTCCCTTTGAGCACATTGCGAGCAGATTTTCATACGACATTGTAACCGTCCTTGTTTGCTGCCACGACGAGGGCAGCCATCGTATAAGCTCCTTCCAGTACGCTTTATCTTTCGTTTCAAGATATTTTACCCGCATTTCCTCCAAAAATGCAATGTGTTTATCCATTACGTCGGCAAGCTTTTTACCGCCGTAATCGAGGTCGGAGGAATAGTCGTCGATCTCGAAGCAGTCAAGCGTTATCGGTGTTGACGCGAGCTTGTGCATCGTGGAGGTGCTGTTCGCGACGGTGCCGACCTTGTACGTGTCAAATTCTTTCCACCAGTACAGCGGCGCGGTAATATCGACGGACACAAAAATCTGACGCATAAACTTGCGGTGCTCGCTGCCCGAGCGTATGAGTCTTTGCGCCAATCCCAAATCATTTTCGCCTATCGTAACGCGCCCGTTTTCCTCCGCCGTGTCGTTCTTTGCCCACGACTCCAAAGGATTCCGCATACCTCTGAGCGCGCTTTTAAAACCGTAAACCTCAGTATTTTCAAATTTCATTTTTGTTTCTCCTTGCGTTTACTCTAATATATTTTACCATATTTCAAGCCGTTTGTCAAGGGTATATATCTTTTTGAGATACTTCCCGAAAGGACTTTACAAAATAAGAGGGGTGTGGTACAATGTATGTGCCATACATCTGAATAAAATTCATTGAATAGGTTTACGCTAAGTAAAAAGCGTAAGCTTTAGTTAATCTTACCTTATTCAATGAATTTTTGGTACTGATGATGTGTGGCAACTGAAATTAAAGCTGCGTTTTTATGCGCGGCTTTAATGAAAGGAGCCGCGTATTTTTAATGTCGGAAAAATTTTTAATTTACGGGGAGGTAAATTTAATGAAAAGAAAGATTTTAAGTGTGCTGCTCGCGCTGTGTATGCTTACTGCGTTTGTACCATGCGTGGCAAGTGCGGCGGTTGTTGATAGCGGCGAATGCGGCGCGAACCTTACATGGATGCTTGACGATGCGGGAACGCTCACAATAAGCGGTGAGGGAGAGATGGAGGATTATTCTTATTATTCTCATTCTCCTTGGTATGATAACTCAAGCATTACTAATGTTGTCATAGAACAGGGCGTGAAAAGTATTGGTGCTAGCGCGTTTTCCGGTTGCTACCATTTGACAAGCATTACAATACCCGACAGTGTAACAAGCATTGGCGCTAGCGCGTTTTCCAATTGCTACCGCTTAACAAATATTACAATACCCGACAGTGTGACAAGCATTGGCGAGGGTGCGTTTTACTTTTGCACAGGCTTAACAAGCGTTACGATACCCGACAGTGTGACAAGCATTGCCGAACAGACGTTTTACCGATGCGGCTTGACAAGCGTTACGATAGGTAACGGTGTAACCAACATTGGCGAACGGGCGTTTTTCCAATGCGGTAATTTAATAAACGTCAAGATACCCGATAGCGTAACCAGCATTGACAATTATGCATTTTACGGTTGCGGCAGTTGTTTGACAAGCGTAGAAATAGGCAGCGGCGTGACAAGCATTGGTATTTCTGCCTTTTCCTACTGTGGTAGTCTAAATATAACGGTAAGCACAAGCAATCCGAATTACAGCGATATAGACGGTGTGCTGTTTAATAAAGATAAAACAGAAATAATAAAATACACAAAAGACCAAATACAGTCGGAGTATTCAATACCGAACAACGTGATAAGCATAAGCGAAGGTGCGTTTTTCAGCTGTGGAAACTTAACAAGTGTTACGATACCTAACAGCGTGATAAGCATTGGCGAGGAAGCGTTTTCAGACTGTGGCAGTTTAAATATAAGCGTAGACGGAAACAATACAAGCTTCTGCGATATAAACGGTGTTTTATTCAACAAAAACAAGTCGGAAATTATTGCATATTCAAAAGATAAAATACAAGCCGATTACACAATACCCGACAGTGTAACAAGCATTGGCGAACGGGCGTTTTCCTACTGTGAAAACTTATCAAGCGTTACCATAGGCAGCAACGTGAAAAGCATTGGCAATTCTGCGTTTGAGGACTGCATCAACCTAACAAGCATTACAATACCCGACAATATAACAAGCATTGGTAATAGTGCGTTTTACCTATGCAAAGGCTTGAAAAGCGTTACCATAGGCAGCGGCGTAACAAGCATTGGCGAACGGGCGTTTTTCCAATGCAGAGGCTTGACGGATATATATTACGGCGGCACGGAAACAATGTGGCAAGCGATAACCGTCAAAGACTCTAACGAACCGTTAATGAACGCCCAAAAGCATTATAACAGCGACGGACCGATATTGCCGCTCAAAGTGGAGCCGATTGTACCGATTCTCGACGCGGCAAATAACAGTGTTTCATTCCCTGTTACCGTAACCGAGCCGGAACGCGCGGAGGAGCTTAACGATGTCGAACTTTACGTTGCCGAGTATGATGAAAACGGTCGGTTTATCGGTTTGACGCTCGGAACAAAGAGCGAGGTTGAAGGCAACACGATCACTATAAACGCCGAAGTCCCCACCGCGAAATATAAGCTCATGCTTTGGGACGGCAACAATGTCCCGCTTATGGACGCCGTGGAAGATATAACGGCAATTCAATAAAAGTAAAAAAGTTACATTCATACAAAAAGGCAGTTCCCGTCGTGAACTGCTTTTTTGGTAAATACCGTATTGATTTTAGTCCGTGATTATACTATAATATTCATATAATTTCACGTAAGAAAGGCGGATAAATATGTTAAATATAGGTTGTCATTTGTCGGCGGCAAAGGGGTATTTGCACATGGGCGAGGAAGCCGTGAGTATCGGCGCGAACACGTTCCAGTTTTTCACGCGCAATCCGCGCGGCGGCGCGGCTAAGGCGATTGACCCGAACGACGTTAAATCGTTTACCGCGTTCGCTAAGGAGCACGGCTTTTCCAAAATACTCGCTCACGCGCCGTACACGTTAAACGCTTGTTCCGACAAGGAGGCGACGCGTGAGTTTGCGTTAAATACCATGCGGGACGACCTCGCGCGTATGGAATATACACCGAACCAGCTGTATAACTTCCACCCCGGCAGTCATGTCGGTCAGGGCGCACAAGTTGGTATAGACCTTATAATAAAGCAGCTTAACGCGGTGCTTACAAAGGACATGACGACAACGGTACTGCTCGAAACAATGGCGGGTAAGGGCAGTGAGATAGGGCGTTCGTTTGAGGAGCTTCGCGCCATTATAGACGGAGTGGAGCTTAAGGAGAAAATGGGCGTGTGCCTCGATACCTGCCACGTCTACGACGCGGGGTACGACATAGTAAACAACCTCGACGGCGTGCTCGATGAGTTTGACCGCGTGATAGGTCTTGACCGCCTTAAGGCGATACACATGAACGACAGTAAAAACCCGTTCGAGAGCCATAAGGACAGGCATGAGAAGATAGGCGAAGGCTCGATCGGCTTCGACGCTATGGTAAGGATAATCAATAACCCCAGGCTTCAAGGTATACCCGTCCTGCTCGAAACTCCCAACGAACTCGACGGCTACGCCAAAGAAATAAAACTCCTCCGCAGCGCGTACGCGCTTTAACTGTTATAAAGCCGTGCGTAAAAGCCGTTTTGTGCCAAAAGCTCCTCGTGCGTACCCTGTTCGACGATGCGTCCCTTGTCCATGACAAGGATCAGGTCCGCGCCGCGTATAGTCGAGAGGCGGTGGGCGATTATAAAGCTCGTTCTGCCCTCCATCATCTTTAAAAACGCCCGTTGTATTCTCTGCTCCGTCATCGTATCAACGTTCGACGTCGCCTCATCGAGAATAAGTACCTCGGGATTTGAAAGCATGGCGCGCGCAATCGTAAGCAGCTGTTTCTGTCCGCCCGACAGGTTGCCGCCGTCCTCGGTTATTACGGTATCGTAGCCGTCGGGTAAACGTCTTATAAATCCGTGCGCTTCCGCCGCTTTCGCCGCGTTTATTATTTCCTCGTCCGTCGCGCCCTCCTTGCCGTACGCTATGTTCTCCTTGACCGTACCCGAGAACAGCCACGTGTCCTGCAAGACCATACCGAAATTTTTTCTCAGGCTGTCGCGCGTTACGGAGTCTATGTTTTGACCGTCGACTATAATTGCGCCCTTGTCCGTGCCGTAAAAATTCATCAGAAGATTTACTATAGTTGTTTTACCCGCGCCCGTCGGTCCCACAATCGCGACGCGCTGACCGCTTTTCGCGGTTATGTTTAAGTTCTTTATAAGTTCGGTGTTTTTGTCGTAAGAGAAATCCACGTCCTTAAATACCACCTCGCCGCCCTTAAGCTTAAGCTCGTGGCGGTTGTCGTCAGGCGTTTCCGGCTCTATGTCGCCCAAAGCAAATATTCGCGCCGCAGCGGAAAGTGCTGACTGGAGCTGCGTTAAAACGCTTGTCATATCGTTTATCGGACGCGCGAACTGTGTCGCGTAAATTAGGAAACTCGAAATGATGCCCACGCTCAGATGACCCATAAGCGCCGCCAAGCCGCCGAATACGCCGACGGAAATATACGCGAGATTATTTATATACCGAGTGGACGGGTTGACGAGCGACGAGTAAAACTGAGCCTTTTGTCCGCAGTCATAGAGACGCGCGTTTATTTCCTCAAACGCCCGCGCGCCGCGCTCCTCGTACCCGAACGCCTTCACGACTTTCAGATTACCTATCGTTTCCGAAACACAGCCGTTCAACTCGCCCAGCGTCTGCGCTTGCAGACGGAACATTTTACCGGAATTTGTCGCTATAAATCTGGACACAAAGATACATATAATTGTTATAACGATAACACACAGTGTAATTTTCCAGTTCAGCCAAAACATCATCGCGAGTGAGCCGACCACGGTAACAAGTCCCGAAAAAAACTGCGTTATTCCCTGCAAAAGTCCGTCGGAAACGGAATCTATATCGTTTGTGAGACGGCTTATCACGTCGCCGTGGGAGTGCGTGTCGAAAAATTTAAGAGGCAGCCTCGAAATCTGCGTGAACGCGTCGCGGCGCATTTTTTCTATTGTGCGGTTTGAAAGCGCGTTTGTGAACACGGTCATGCCCCACGTAAACAGCGCGTTTAAAACGTACACGATAAAAAGTACGCCTATGAATTTCAGCACCATAGTGAAATCCACGTTGTTTTCGCCTTTTATAAAGTCTATCGCGCGTCCCGAAACGTACGGCGCGGCAAGCATGAATATATTCGCCAAAAGCGCCGATATTATCATCAATGCGAGGTACTTTCTGTTGCCGGCGACATATGAGTAAAGGCGCGAAAGAGTACTATCTTTTTTCATCTTCGTCACCCTCCTCCTGGGACAGACAAATTTCCCTGTAAATTTCACAAGTCTTAAAAAGCTCCGTATGCGTGCCTACGCCCGCTATTTCGCCGTCGTCCATAACAACTATTCTGTCGGCGTTTTTGATGGAGTTCACGCGCTGCGAAACTATAATTACGGTCTTGCTTGCGGTATTTTCCTTAACGGCTTTCCGAAGCGCCGCGTCCGTCGCGTAGTCAAGCGCGCTGGCGCTGTCATCAAGTATGAGTATGGGTGAATTTTTTATAAGCGCGCGGGCTATCGCAAGACGCTGGCGCTGTCCGCCCGAAAAATTGTTTCCGCCCTGCGCAACGCCCGTGTCAAAACCGCGCTCGAGACGGTCCGTAAACTCAGTCGCCTGCGCCGTATCCGCTGCGGCGCGCATTTCCTCTCTTGACGCGTCCTCTTTCGCCATACGCATATTACTTGCGATTGTACCCGAAAACAGCGCGGCTCTCTGCTGAACTATCGCTATTTCTTTTCTTAACGCTTCCTCACTGTATTCCTTTACGTTTACTCCGCCAAGCAGCACCTCTCCTGTTGTAGCGTCGTAAAAGCGCGGAATAAGGCTTACAAGCGTCGTTTTACCGCTGCCCGTACCGCCGATAATACCGAGCGTCTCGCCCGTTTTGACCGACAAATTTATATTTTCCACCGCGCTTATATTACTGCCCGCGTACGTGAGCGACACGTTTTTAAACTCAACCGCGTTTTCCGACTTTTCAATATTTGTTTTCGAGCCGTATTTAACGGACGGCTCTGTTTCAAGCACCTCGTTTACCCTGAGCGCCGACGCGTACGCCTTTGTGTACAGCACAACCAAATTCGCAACGACTATCATCGCGTTTAAAATCTGCGTTATGTAGTTTATAAATGCTATTACCTCGCCCTGCGAGAGATGTCCCGTATTTACGCGTATACCGCCAAAGTATATTACGGCGATTGCCGCGAGGTTCATTATGATAGTGGTCGCGGGATTTGTAAGCGCCGCGATACGTCCGACGCGTATAGCGGTATCGGCGTAGTCGGTATTTTTTTCGTCAAAGCGTTCTTTTTCGCGGTGTACTCCCGCGAACGCGCGTATTACGCGCACACCCGTCAGATTTTCACGGAGTACGAGCGTGAGCGTGTCCAATTTTTTCTGTACCGACTTGTAAAGCGGTACGGCCTTGAACATTACGAGAAACAGTACGACGATAAACATAGGTATTACAATCATAAATATAACGGACAGCTTCAGGTCGATCGCCATAGCCATAACAAGTCCGCCCACGCATAAAAACGGCGCGCGTATCACAAGACGGATAAGCATCGCCACAGCGGACTGTAACTGGTTGACATCGCCCGTCACACGGTTTATAAGCGACGGTATACCGAACTTGTCCAACTGCTCGAATGAAAGCAAGCAGATTTTTTTGAACATCGCGTTGCGCACGTCCGTGCCGAAACCCTGGGACGCGATTGACGCGCTGTACTGACATATGTACGCGAACAGTACGCCGAAAGTCGCTATTACGAACATAAGCGCGCCCATTTTTATGACATAGCCCATATCTCCTTTATTTACGCCGTTGTCTATAATAAGCGCCATGAGCGTGGGAATAAGAAGCTCAAGCACCGCCTCGGACAGCTTAAAAAAAGGGCCTATTGTAAGCTGGAGGCGGTACGGCTTCAAAAACGGAAATAATTTCTTCATATTGAAAATAATGCTCCTTTAATCTTTGCACTACTATTTTATCATCAATATGAAAGTATTTCAATAGCAAATCGCATTTATTCACCCACGTTTGTTATGTGTATAGGACGTATCTTGCCGTACTTGTACGAGGACAGCGGACGGCAGTCCACGTCGTATGAATGAGCCGCGAGCAGAATTGTGTTCGGCGTTCCGTTACCCGCGTCAACGACTACCGGCGAATGGTCGAAACGTACTTTGGGAGAAAACTGAAGCTGGATTATATCTCCGTCCCGTATCTGCGACAGGTCGGTTACGATACCTCTCGGGCCTGCGCCTCGGTTCGTCGTAAGAAAACGATAAAGCTCGTCTACTCCCGTCCATGCGGGCGCGCGGTCATTGACCGAAATGTAATACCAGCCGTAAATCGGGGTGTAATTCATAACTCCGCTTCCGGCATAAAGACACTGAGACGCGAAATTTGTACAGTCGCCGCCCAAATCCGAGAAATCATAATACGCAGGGTTCCTGCCGTATGCCCAGCGTTTGGCATAGGCAACCGCGGCTTCTCTGTTATATTCCATAAATATATCATTCCTTTCAAAGCTTGATATTATATAATATGGAGTACGCCTCTAAAATGGGAATTTTTTTAAATCTTTTATTATTTGCTATTGCAAATATTTACAAAATCATATATAATGTTATTATCAAATTTATGTATTTTAACAAGAAAGGAAGACTGTTATGTTAGTTGAAACAAAAGCAAGAATAGGCGTATTTTCAATCGCGCTGGGCGCGTATCTGCCGCAGTTCCCCTCGCTCGTACCGGAGTTCGAATCGCAGTACGAGGCGTTTAAAAAGACGCTTCCCGACACGGTGGAGATAGTTGACGGCGGCATGGTTACGACAAAGGAGCTGTCACAGGCTGCGGGCGACAAGTTCCGCGCTGCCGACGTTGACCTCGTTATCGTACAGCTCCTTACATACGCGACTTCTTACAATATGCTTCCGGCTGTCCGCGACCTCGACGTGCCGGTCGTGCTGGTAAATATCCAGAAGAAAAAGGCTCCCGATTACGAGAATACCGACACCGCGACATGGCTCGGCGAGTTGTACGCGTGCGGCGCTGTCGGCGAAATGGTAGCCGACCTCGAGCGTGCGGGCAAGCGTCACGCCGTAATCACCGGCGTTGTAGAGGGCGGAGATCCTTACGTTCAGGCTGAGATCGAGGACTGGTGCCGCGCCGCTCAGGTGCGCCGCCGTTTCCGCGACACGAACCTCGCGCAAATCGGTCGTCCGTACCCCGGTATGATGGATCTGTATATCGACGAGACGAACCTTTATCACAGAATGTACCTCTATACCAAGCAGTTCGACTGGGAAAAGATGTGGGCAATCGCCGACGACATCACCGACGAAGACGCTATCCGCGCCAAAGCGCAGGATATTCTCGACACCTTCGACATTGAGGGCGGCGGCACGGTTGAAAAGGTATGGGATATGGCGAAATACGTTGTCGCGTTCGAGCAGTGGGTCAAGGACGAGAAGATTGCGTTTATCGCTTCGCATTACGACGGTTTCGCGCAGGGCAAGGCGGGCGTACTTGACAGTATGCTTATCCCCGCGTTCTCGATGCTTATCAAGCAGGGAGTTGCGTGCGCCGTTGAGGGCGACATTAAGGTTTCTATGGCGATGAGCATTTTGAAAACCATTTCGGGTATGGGACAGCTTTCCGAGATGTACTCGATCGACTTTGACGAGGATATATGCATTATTGGTCACAGCGGCTCGGGCGACGCGGACATTTCCGCGAAGAAGCCGACGATGAAGATCGTGCCCGTGTTCCACGGCAAGACCGGCGGCGGTTATCTGACGCAGTTCTATCCGCATCTCGGACCGGTTACGTATCTCGGTATCACGCAGGACAAGGACGGCAACTTTAAGTTTGTCGTTGCCGAGGGCGTGAACGAGGAAGG
>CANQQW010000017.1 GCA_947626075.1 uncultured Clostridia bacterium | reverse complement strand
TACAGTTTTATCTCACGCCGCCCTTTGCGGTCTGTTTTTTACATTATTCAAGAAATTTATCCCGAAGCGCCGTTATGTCGTCGTCCGTTAAGCCGAGACCGTCGGTGAGATAATTTTCAACCGAGCCGTACTCCGCTTTAACACTGTCAATCGCAATGTTAAAGAAATCCTCGTACACCGCCGCTGCCGTGCCGACAAATTCCTTTGTTTCGTCCTCGGTAAGATTAAGCTCCGACGCTCTCGCCTCGCTCTCGGCGATTAAGTCCTTGTACGAATCGTTTGTCAAAAGATAATCCTGTTTGATAGTTTCCTCGTCCGCGCCGAGCGCGTACAAAATCAGCACGGCAGCCATACCCGCTCTGTCCTTACCCTGCGTGCAGTGCCACAGAACCGCCTCGCCGTCGCCGACCGTAAGGAGCTTACCAAAAAACTCCAAATACGCCTTTTTACCCTCGTCTGTCAGGAGCATTTTTGAATATATCGTCGAAAGACCATGATGCTTTGCGAGAGTTATGTACGCCTGCTCGGGGTCGTTCGTCTTGCGCGCCTCCATAATTGCCGCCTTTGTTTCATCGTCGTACAGCGACGACGTGAACACCGGCAGCCATACGTTTTCCGCGCTCTCGACCTCCTTATCGGGCTGCGCCTCGCGCTCCGTTTCCGTTCTGAAATCAAACACGTACCTTAAATGATACTTTTCGGCGAGCGTTTTTGCGCCCTCGTCCGTAAGCGTGGACAGCGCGGCGCTCCTTAAAAGCACACCGTCCTTTATCTTCCGTCCGTCGGCGCATACGTAGCCGCCGAGCTGACGCGCGTTAGAAACACCGTCAAGCTCTATCGCCTGCGTTTCAAGCGAAACGGGCGGAGGCTCTTCCTCCTTTTCCTGCGTTACGCCGCCCGAGCACGCGGCGGTCAAAATAACCGACGACGCGGCAACTGCGGCGAGTACGCGTTTCGCTAAATTATTCATTGTAAATCCTCCTTATGTAAATATTATCTTAATTATATTGTACCATTACCCCATATAACTTTTCAAGATAAATTCATGCCGAATTTGCTATGTTTCACGCCACATTTTATACATTTCACGCCCCGATATTGACTTTCGGCGCAAAGCGGAGTAAAATTATATTAAAAATTGCAGGGAGAAATGAAATGGAACACACGTATAATAACGACATTTTAACAATCAAATTGTGCGGCAGAATTGACTCTAACAACGCCGCCGAAGCCGAGAGGGATATATTCTCTCTTGTTGAAGAAACGGGCGCAAAAAGCGTTGTACTCGACGCTTCGGACACGGAGTACATATCGAGCGCGGGACTTCGTATTATATTAAAGCTCAAAAAGACTATAGATAATTCAAAGGTCATAAACGCGTCGCCCGAGGTGTACGAGATATTTGAAATGACGGGCTTTTCCGAAATAATCGACATAGAAAAGGCGCTGCGCGAAATATCGGTGGACGGCTGTGAAAAAATCGGCGAGGGCGGGTTTGGAATAGTGTACCGCATCGACGATGAAACGATCGTAAAGGTGTACAAGTCAGCCGGAACGGACACGATAAAGCGCGAGATGAATTACGCGAAACAGGCGTTTATAAAGGGCGTTCCGACAGCGATTTCATACGATATGGTAAAGTGCGGCGACCGTTACGGCGTGGTGTTCGAGCTTATAAAGTCGGACACTCTGGCGAACGCGCTTACCGCCAATCCCGAAAAATTTGACGAGTACGCGGAAAAATACATAAATCTGGTACAGACCGTACATTCCACGGACGTGAGCGATATTATTTCCGTCCGCGCCAACGACTTGTACCGAGGCACGTTCGCCAAGATAAAAAATCATCTGACGGACGAAGAATACGGTGAGCTTATGCGCCTTTTCGACGCGATACCCGACAGGGACACGATGGTTCACGGCGATTTGCATGCACGCAATATCATGATTCAAAACGGCGAGCTGCTGCTTATCGACATGGACGAGATAATGTGCGGACACCCGATATACGACCTGTGCAATATTTATTACGCGTACACGGAGATGCCAAAGCGCGGCGACGCGGACACAATGCGCTACCTCGGCATAAGCGCGGATATGTGCAAAAGACTTGTCGGAAAGCTTAACGAAAAATATTTCTCAGGACTTACGGACGACCGATTCAAGGCTGCGATTGACGGCATGAACGTGTTCGCGCAAATGCGGTACGCGTATCTGCGCCTTATCGTAAACAGCAAAGTCAGCTCGTATGAGGAAAGAGTAAAAGGCGTGGTGCAAAGTATTAAAGATGTACTGCTTCCGCAGATAGACACCGCGATTAAGTCGCTCGAATTTATAGACTGACAAAAAAATCCCCGTTTACACGTAAACGGGGATTTTTTATGTTTATTTGTTTTCGGTCTTTTTCGGTATAACTTTTAAAATAAGCTCCGTCAGCGCCGGCGCACCCGCTACGAAGTAGCACACGCGTACAAACTCGGCAAGCGCCTTTGTTACGCCGGAGTTCCAGCCAACGGCGATAAGCGCGTCCGCGCCGACTCCCGCGAAGTGGTCGAGCGCGGTGTATGTAAATATGCAGAATATAAGTCTTATAATATTATTTGTGTTATCGTCGGTCGAGAACTTTATTAACCGTCTTTCAATGAACCAGCCGATAAAGAAGCCTATACCCATACCCGCGTTTTTAAACGAATCTACAGCCATCTTCGAGCCCTCGACTATTACCGAGCCGTCGGCTGCGTAATCTGTCGGATACGGCTTTAAAGCCGCGTACAGGATAAGCAGCGCGCAGAGCGCCACGCCGCCGAGCATTACCCATATATCCATATTCGGACGCTCGTCGATAATCGGCATGAGCTTTGACATCAGAAACAGCACCGCCGCGCCTATAACAAGCGCTGCAACCACGTCCTGCGGCGTGTGAACACCGAGGTAATTTCTCGAAAACGCTATAAGCAAAACGAGTATAATAAATACGACGGAAAGCCATTTGGGTACCTCCATACCTTTGTCCTTTCTTCTGACCGCCATTCCGCCCCAGACGCTTACCGCGTTCGCGGTGTGACCGCTCGGGAACGAGTACCCCGTCGCGTCCGCCTTAGCCTCGGGAACGGGCGTAATGCGCGCGTCGCGTATCCACGGACGGTACACACACGCCGTTATTTTGATAAAGCCGTTTATTATCCTGTTTGTGTAGAGCGAGAACATCAAAAATATTCCCTGTCTTTTGTTGACGCCCCAGTACACCAAGCCTATAAAGAGCACTATGATTGACGTTTCTCCAAGCTTTGTTATGTACTCCATAAACGTGTCGAGAACTCCGCCCGTCGCCTCGCGCAGGTTCTGCAGCATAAGCAAATAATTAATATCCATGTAATTACTTCCATGAATCCCGTTCCAAGCATGGGCTGGCGGTACGAATTGATTTTCGGCTCGCACCCGCGCGCGGTCACGCCCGAAGCCGTAGACGAATACACGGTAAGCTTTCCGAATGAAACGTGCCGCGCCGTAAGGGCGACGCGTACCGTAAACGAACATCTTGACGGCGCGCAGCTCGGCGTGTACCTGTACGACGCGGTTTGCGGAGTAGATATACTTATTGACGGCAATATGCTTTACACGAGCTTTGAAGGCGCGCCGAGAGACGAGGCGGGTTTTGCCGTTACCGACGGGTTTGAGCCCTCCGCTCCCTCAACGCTGGAATTTAATCTTCCGGAGGATTACCTCGGCAAAGAGCTTACCGTCGTTACGTATTTCCCGACGGAAACCGACCAAATAATTCCCATTTTCCCTTACATGACCAGTGTCGATACAACGTTTGCCGTAACGTCGGTGGAGAATGTACCGCCCATCGCCTGCGCGACGCTGTTCGGCGTTCTCGCGTTTTTGACCGCGCTGGTATACGTATTGGATATATCAAACGGCAAGCCCGACAAAAGGGTATTGCTGCTGACGATGTTTTATTTCATGCTCTGCGTGGACCAAGTGTTTTCCTCCATTGCGGGGTCTTACAGCATTTTTAAGGAAAAACTGAATATTCTCGATTTCATCTGCGAGCTGTATATGGCTCCGCTGTTGTTCTTCGCGGCGTTTAATCTCACGTCGTGGCGGCGCTGGGTGCTCGCGTCCGCGACGGGAGCGTGGTTTATATACGACTGTATAAGACTGATACGTCTCCGAATCGTGTACGGACCGTTTTTCGCTCAGGCGTCCGCGCCGATAATACTGATTTTGTATCTTTTGGCGGCGGTGCTGATATTCATAGAAATGAAATCGAAAAAGAATAAGCTTACGAAAAGGACCAAGCTCATATATGCGGGAATAGCCTTAGCCGCCGCGGTAAGCCGCGTAATCATAAAGAGCGCGGAATGGGGCGGCAATATAAGCGAGTATATGCATCAGATATTCATATTCCCGCTGGAGGGATATTTTTATCCGCTTATGCTGTTTGTTTCATACGTCTGCGCCGTCACGGTCACAGCAGCTGTTATGATTGAATTCGTAAAGAGGACGCTGCACACAAGAGAGCTTGTAAACGTGCTCGCGGAGCAGAACCGATACGCTATGGAAAGCTACAAACGCATGGCGGAATCCGAGGAGGCGACGTATTCCGCGCGTCACGAAGTACGCCACCACATGGTCGTGCTGTCGGGAATGTTAAAGGACGGCGACATAGACAGAGCGCATGAATACACGGCGGCGCTCACTGCGGAATATGCCGAGCTGCCTGAGGGCAGGTACAGTAAAAACACTATGGTAAACATCATTGCCGGCTCGTATCTCGGCAGAGCGAAAGCGCGCGGAATCAACGTAAAATACAGCTTTAATATTCCCGAAACGCTGCCGATAGCGGATACTGACCTTTGCGTATTTCTTACGAATATGTTTGAAAACGCCGTTCTCGCCTGCACTGACAAGGACGCGCCCGAGGATCGGTACATAAACGCAAAGATGTACATAAACGGAAACTATCTCTTTATAGGCTGCACGAACAGCGCCCCGCCGTTTAAAGCGGAAATTAAAAAAGACCGAACGCACGGTTACGGTTTGGAAAATATGAAACGCATAGCCGAAAAATACGGCAGTATATTGAAAATTGACAGAACCGACGGCGAATTTTCCGTAAAAAGCGGTCTGCGCTTGACCGACGGCAATATATAATCAAAAACGGCATAAAAATGCCGGAGCGTTTAAACGCTCCGGCATTTTTTTCACATAACGCTCGTTTTATCGAGATAATCCAAAAATTCAAGCTGAACCTTAGTATAAACCGCGCAGAAATTCTTTGAGTGAGGCGGCAAAGGCGGCGTCATCGTCGCATATGGCAATTTTGTACACGACATATCCCTCCCAAACCATCATTATACCGATATTGTAACACAGTCCGCCGAAAAAAACAACCGTTTATTTTATACCTTTTCGACGCCCATTACCACGGTTTCACCGTTGATGTTCCATTCCTTTTTGTTACCCGCGGCAGCCGTTGTGTCAAGCTCGTCGGCAAGAGTTTCGTCCTTAATCGTGTCAGCGTTCTTCGCGATAATTTCGGCGATTTTAGCGTTACCCTCACAGCTTAATTTAATATGGTCCATGACCTCGAAGCCGGAATCCTTTCTCATCGTCTGCACCTTTGAGATAATCTCTCTCACAAAGCCCTCCTCGATAAGCTCCGGCGTGAGATTGGTGTCGAGAACGACCGTTACGCCGTAGTCGCTGTTCGACTCAAAGCCCTCGGTCTGCGCCGTCTCTATGAGCAGGTCCTCCTCGCTTAAGTCCTCTTTCACGCCCGCGACCTCTATCGTGAGCTTACCCGTCTCCTTTATTTCAGCCATAGCCTTTGCGCCGTCAATATTCGCCAGAATCTCGCGGACAGCGTTTATATTCTTGCCGAAACGTCTGCCGAGCGTTTTAAGCTGCGGCTTGAAGCTGTACGACGTAAACGACGCCACGTCGTCCGTAAACTCGACGCTCTTTACATTAAGTTCATCCTCGATAATATCAACGTAGAAGCCGTCAAGCTCCGAGTCAGCCTTAACATACATCTTACCAATCGGCTGACGGTTCTTTATATTCGCGGTGTTGCGGCAGCCGCGTCCGAGCACGACTATACGCAGAACCTCCTCCATTTTATCCTCAAGCTCCTTGTCTATAAGCTTTTCGTCATACGTCGGGAAGTCGCAAAGATGTATACTCTCCGGCGCAGTCTTGTCTATGCTCCTCACAAGATTCTGATAAATATCCTCGGTCATGAACGGTATCATCGGCGCGGCTGCCTTACACAGCGTTACGAGCGCGGTGTAAAGCGTCATGTACGCGTTGATTTTATCCTGCGGCATATCCTTTACCCAGAACCGCGCGCGGCTGCGGCGTACGTACCAATTTGACAATTCATCCACAAAATTATCGAGCGCGCGCGCCGTCTCGGTTATCTTGTAATCGTTAAGGTTCTCGTCCACGGTCTTTACGAGCGTGTTGAGCTTCGACAGAAGCCACTTATCCATTACCGCAAGCTTATCGTACTCGAGCGTGTACTTTGTCGCGTCGAAATTATCGATATTCGCGTACAGCACAAAGAACGCGTACGTGTTCCAGAGCGTACCCATAAACTTACGCTGACCCTCCGACACCGCTCCGTCATGGAACTTATTCGGCAGCCACGGCGCGCTGTTCGAGTAGAAGTACCAGCGTATCGCGTCCGCGCCGTGCTTTTCGAGCGCGTCAAACGGGTCTACCGCGTTACCTTTCGACTTCGACATTTTCTGACCGTTTTCGTCCTGTACAAGACCGAGCACGATTACGTTCTTGTAAGGCGCTTTGTTAAACAACAGCGTTGACTCCGCGAGCAAGGAATAGAACCAGCCGCGCGTTTGGTCGACCGCCTCGCTTATAAAGTCGGCGGGAAAGTTTTCCTCAAATATTTCCTTATTCTCAAACGGGTAATGCCACTGAGCGAACGGCATCGCGCCCGAGTCGAACCAGCAGTCTATGACCTCGGGTACACGGTGCATCTCCTTGCCGCAGTCGGGACATTTTATCGTCACCGCGTCGATATACGGGCGGTGAAGCTCTATATCGTCGGGACAATTATCCGACATTTCTTTAAGCTCCGCGATAGAGCCTATCGAGTGACGGCAGCCGCACTCGCACTCCCAGATATTGAGCGGCGTACCCCAGTAACGGTTACGGCTTATGCCCCAGTCCTGAACGTTTTCGAGCCACGAGCCGAAGCGTCCCTCGCCTATCGTTTTCGGTATCCAGTTTATGGTCTTGTTGTTTCTTATTAAATCGTCCTTTACGGCTGTCATTTTTATGAACCACGTGTCGCGCGCGTAATAGATTAGCGGCGTGTCGCAGCGCCAGCAGAACGGGTAGCTGTGCTCAAACTTCGGCGCGTTAAACAGAAGTCCGCGCTTGTCGAGGTCAACCAATATTTCCTTGTCCGCGTCCTTACAGAACGTACCCTCCCACGGCGTTTCCTTTGTCATCTGACCCTTGCCGTCAACAAGCTGCACGAACGGCAGATTATACTTTCTGCCTACGTTCGCGTCGTCCTCACCGAACGCCGGAGCGATATGAACTATACCCGTACCGTCCGTAAGCGTTACGTAATTGTCGCACGTAACGTACCAACACTTTTCCTTGGGACTTACGAACGCGAAAAGCGGCTCGTACTCCTTATATTCAAGATCCGTGCCGACGTATTTTTCAATAACCTCGTACTCACCCTCGATATTCGCCTCAATAAGCGCCTCCGCGAGGATATAATACTCGTCGCCGACCTTTATTTTAACATACGTCTCATTCGGGTTCACGCACAGCGCGACATTCGACGGCAGCGTCCACGGCGTTGTCGTCCACGCGAGGAAGTACGTGTTTTCCTCGCCCTTTACGATAAACTTCGCCGTCGCGCTGCGTTCCTTTACGTCCTTATAGCCCTGCGCCACCTCGTGCGACGAAAGCGGCGTACCGCAGCGCGGACAGTACGGAACGATTTTATGTCCCTTATAGAGAAGTCCTTTATCCCAAATTTGCTTTAACGCCCACCATTCCGACTCTATAAAGTCGTTGTGGTACGTTACATACGGGTCGTCCATATCCGCCCAGAAGCCGACGGTGCCGGAAAAATCCTCCCACATACCCTTGTACTTCCAGACGCTTTCCTTACATTCCTTTATAAACGGCTCGAGACCGTATTCCTCGATCTGCTCCTTGCCGTCGAGACCGAGCTTTTTCTCGACTTCAAGCTCGACCGGCAGACCGTGTGTGTCCCAGCCCGCCTTACGAAGCACCTTACAGCCTTTCATCGTACGGTAACGCGGTATCATGTCCTTTATGACGCGCGTCAGGACGTGACCGATATGCGGCTTGCCGTTCGCCGTCGGGGGACCGTCATAGAACGTGTAAACGTCGCCGCCGTCGCGGTTTTCGACGCTTTTTTCAAAAATTTTGTTGTCGGTCCAGAATTTGACCGTTTTCTTCTCCCTTTCCACAAAATTAAGATTTGTAGATACCTTTTCGTACATTTTTATTTCCTCCCGTATAATTAATTATATATTTTTTCACACTCACCGTAGGGGCGGTCATCGGCCGCCCGTTAGGCTCCCCTAATAGGGGACTGAGGGGTCTGTAGGGGACGGCGCTTTGCTACGGCATACGAGCATAGCTCTATGCCTACGACGCTAAAGCGTCGTTCACCCCGACGTCCCGTTCACGTAGGGGCGACCTTTACGGTCGCCCGCTTTTACTACTTTACAAACACATTCTTTTATGCTATAATACATTTGCGGCATAAATTTAATAATCTATAAGTTGTTTGTATTTTTAGTTTGCTAAAAATACAAGTCTTATTTTCATATACAAGCAATTTATAGATGAAAATTTGTGTCGCAGCAAAGTGACTTGTTTTTTTACGCGTCGCTTTGCGGCGCGTTTTTTATTAAAAACGCGGCTTTACTGCTACAATTCTACAATCATACGGGCGGTCATCGGCCGCCCGTTAGCCTCCCTTGTCAAAGGGAGGGGGACCGCCGCAGGCGGTGGAGGGATTCCCCCCTGTAGGGGACGGCGCTTTGCTACGGCATACGAGCATAGCTCTATGCCTACGACGCTAAAGCGTCGTTCACCCCGACGTCCCGTTCACGTAGGGGACGGCGCCCTCGACGTCCCGCATTTAAATTTTACTTTACAAACGCCTTTGTTTATGCTATAATATATTTGCAACATAAAACTTTTATATTTTTTATTCCGGGAAATCGCTTGTTTTTTTCTTTGCAAAAAAACGTGCGCTCTTTTTAGCATAGCGATTGCCAGGGACAATTATTTGTTAAAAGTTTTGTGTTGCAACAAGCGAGCGTTTGTTTTTTTACGCGTCGCTTTGCGGCGCGTTTTTTATTAAAAACGCGGCTTTACTGCTACAATTCTACAATCATTAATTTAAAAAATCTTCGTCTTGCATAACAAGACGAAGATTTTCTTTTTCTTCGTTATACCACTCGTCATACCGTCATATGCGTTCCCGTTTACGGAGGAAAACCGTCGCAGCCTACTTGAAAAAACGTTCGGTGCGCGGCTCGGAGGTGATTTTCTTTCCCGCTTACTTACCGCCGCGCTCACACCGTCCGCGGCTCGCTTTCGCTTTCATACGGAATTTACTGTCCCCGTCATCGCCTTTTTTAATGTCTATTGCTATTTTAATACAAATATTCCCGATTGTCAACATCTAATTAAAAGTCCGTCTCATCGTCCGCGCCTACAGCGGCGTGCTCCCGCTCCTCCGGCGGGGGCGGTACAGGAACATCGCTGTATTTAATACTTTCCGTCTTTTTAAATATCCGCGCCACCGTGTTATCCACAAGGAAGTGCGACAACAGCGCGCACAGCACCGACGCGGCGTATACTGTAACGACGTACTTCATATTACCCACCATACCGAGCTGCACAAAAATATCAACGACTACCATATGGTAAAGATACAGTCCGTACGATAAGTCTATCTTGAACCTGATTTTCCCGAGACTGTAGCCCACGCCTATCGTCATAAGACACAAGAGCACTACCAGTACCATATCCTGATATTCGCCTATCTGTTTCCCGAACTTCTGGCAGTACACCGCGCGTATGATAAACAAAATTATAACGGGTACTGTCGCTTTTTTGAGAAACGGCACAAGCGTCTCGCGCCACTCGTATATGAACCAGCCCGCGAAGTATATATAAAAGTACGGCAGACACGTATGCGAAACGATAACGCGCCCCGTTTCTGGCAGCGTCCGCTGCATATACGGCACGGCGATATTAACCGCCATCGCAAGCGCCAAAACAAATATCCACACGCCGATTTTTCTTTTTTTCATAAATTTATAAATGATTGCGGTGATGATGTAGAACTGTACCGTGAATATCATCGTCCACAAATTCGCCTCGAAATTTCCTATACCGAAATTATTTATAAAATCGGGCTGCGGCAAATCGCGTATAAACAGCAGCTGTCCCGCGAACCATTTCGCGAAAGTCTTATCGGCGGTAAAGCCGCAGAACAGCCCCGCCGCGATTATTCCGACTATAATGCATACCCACATGGACGGGACAATACGCAGTACGCGCTTTTTTAAAAATTCCCAAACGCTTTTGCTGCGCTCCATAGACGCGGGAATCAGAAATCCGCTTATGCAAAACAGCACAACAACGCCGTTCCACCAGTCGAAAACGGGAGATACCTCCCTAAGACGCACATGCCGCATTATATGCAGCGTCATAACGTAGAACGCGCTGTAAAGACGCAGCAGATCAAAGCAATTTTCGCCGAAAACAAATTCCTTTTTTCTTATCCCCATACTTCCACCCCCATTGGTTTTGCATGTTTTTTATTTATTCAAACGTCACCTTGCCGCCCGAAATATGCGCATGCACCGGCGTGCCGTGACGCTTCCCGCCGTAAATATCCGTTATTTCAAATTCAAACAGATACTCTCCGTTATCGACGGTGTTCTCCGTGACCTTTCCGCCGAATTTCATACCGGGCGAGCCGGATATGTAATTGACCGTCTTATGCTCCTCGTCATATACCTCGAGCAGCGGCGTTATCCTGTCAAACATGGTAAGCTTATTCAGCGTCGAAGTAACCTTACCGTTCGCGTCCGCGCCCGACCACGCGCCGACGATTTCGTAACCACCCTCGGCGCTCCGCTTTACGCGCACGCTGCCGCGTTCACCGTTTAAAATCACCGGCACGGAATAAATCGCGCAGTCGCCGTAATCTCTCACAAGGCTCATCGTGATTTCCTTGCTGATAAGCCTCGGCATACGTCCGTCAAACGCGTCCTTGAACACGCCGGACGCGAAATCGCCCTCAATGTCGTGATGATTGCCCAAAAATACATACGAGCCGTCCTTTTCCTTATACACGTTGACGCTGACGTCTTTAATGACGTTCATATCTCCCGTAATGTGAAGCTCATAGGAATTATTGTCAAGCACGGTCATATATTGCAGCTCTCGCATCGCGTTATCGTAACATACCCACGACCACGACGAGGTATAATCGGCTGTATTTGACATTGTATCCTCAACGGAGCAATTTATGCATATCTTACGCAGAAATTCCTTATAATTGACGCTTACGGCGTTGTTCATGTACGTCTGCAGCTCGTCGTTGTCGGGCGACAGCGGATAGTACATTCCAAGCCCCGTGGATTCCCTCTCGTTTTCGCCGCATACTCTGTAAATAACCGCGTCATTAAGCGCCTCCATAACCGCGTCCGCTGTATTGCCGACGAGCGGACTTATTTTCATCGCCGCGTCGCCTAAGTCTATAAGGTTTGAATACCCCTCGTCCGTCGCCGCGCCGCCGTAAGTATGCGCCGTTTTCACCGCGTCCGTCATGCTTATGTAAGATGACATCTGATCTGTGGAAACAAGCATTTCACCCGCCATACCGTCAAACGCCTGATTGAGCGTCGATACCTTTGACATGTCTATGACCGACATGGCGGTATCCGCCGCCGTTTTGTTCCTCTCGCTCGACGCGTAGTAACCGTCGCATATGACCTTGCATATATCCTCCGGCGCTGCGGACGGATTGCCGCATACGCAGTTAAGCATCGCGGCGTAATCCCATGTGTCGCCGTTTTGCATAGCCTGCGGCGCGACAAGGTAAGCGGTGCTCGTGGAAAGCGCCGCCGCCGTTTCAATGCTGCCCATAAGCGGAGCGTCGAGGCAGATTATATCGAAGCTCCTGCCCGCAAGACTTACGGCGTAGGATATTTCTTCTATATTAAGGCTGTCGTCGCCGAAATTCTCATCATACGCCATACCGTTCAGAGCGCCGCCGCCCGCGCCGGACAGGACGAGCATATAATTGTCCGCCGGATAATTCGATATACCCCATGACAGGAAGCTTGAAAGCGTCCTGTAATCGCCCATATTTTCCGACATGGACTGGTCTGCGAGATACAGCGTACCCTTGCCCGCCTCGAAACGCTGGTTGTAGTCGCCGTAAACTCCTTTCATACCCCAATCGGAGCTGCCGCCCGTCTGAACGACAACCCTCACGTTTTCGGGATAGTCCACGCTCATTATGCTTTTGAGCTTATCGGACGCCGTTCGGTGTTCCGTTTCGCCGCTGCCGCCGCACATATAGACGAGCACCGTCCATGACCTGCCCGTCGCGGGAAGCCTGCCGCCGGCGGGGCTGTCATAAACGATTTTTCCCCCGCCGCATGAAGCAAGCGCCAATGACGCGGCTAACACGACTATTGTCATTACTATCCTTTTCATTCGGTACCTCCGTTTTTATTGGATAAATTTATCTTTTTAGCGGTATAAACCGCGTTTTTTTGTGCTCATTACGGGAAAAGCCGTAATTTTGTTATGGTTATTACGGATATTACGGAAAAAAGCGTGATTTTTTTCCGTAATTTTTCATAAATAAGAGAAAAAGGCGCTGTATTTTTTACCAAATACAACACCTTTTCGTATCCGCCATAAAGCTTACGCCTGCGCCGGAGCGCCTACGGGGCAAGTACCCGCGCACGCGCCGCACTCGATACACGTATCAGCGTCAATAACATACTTACCGTCGCCCTCTGTGATAGCGCTCACGGGACATTCCGCCGCGCACGCGCCGCACATGATGCAGTCGTCCGAAATTGCAAATGCCATTCTCAATACACCTCCTTTAAGTTAATTGCGTCCTACGACGTTCATTAACTTAGATTATAACACGAATGTTCCTGTTCTTCAATAGTTTTTAAAAATATTTTAATCGGCGTTGTCTGCCTTTGGTAACTTATTTATTGTCCGTTTTCCTATTCGGTTTCTTTGGCGCGTCAACGCGCTTTACGGGCTTAACGTCCGAAATCTTGAAATCCCTTAGCGTCGTTTCGTTCTCATCGTCGAACCGAACCCTAACATACCCTTTTAAAAGACTCACATACTCGACGCTGCCGCTGCCGTCCGGCGTTTTGACTACCGTTCCCTGCCTCGGCGCGTTCTTCAAAAGCTCCTCGTAGGTATCCTGCTCGAATTTCAAACAGCACATAAGCCTGCCGCATGCGCCCGAAATCTTGGAGGGATTGAGGGATAAGCCCTGCTCCTTCGCCATTTTAATGGACACCGGCACAAAATCGTCCAAAAACCGATTGCAGCAAAGACCTCTGCCGCATACTCCTATGCTGCCGAGCGTTTTCGCCTCGTCTCGGACGCCTATCTGTCTAAGTTCTATCCTTGTTTTAAACACGGTCGCGAGGTCCTTTACCAGCTCTCTGAAATCCACCCTGCCGTCCGCGGTAAAGTAGAACAGGATTTTGTTGCCGTCAAAGGTATATTCGACCTCCACAAGCTTCATTTCCAGCTTGTGCTTCTGTATCTTCTCGAGACATATCTTATAAGCTTCCTTTTCAAGCTCCTTGTTTCTTCTGTATCTGCGCTCATCCTCCTCGGTGGCAATACGTATAACGCCCTTTATGGGCTTTTGGAACTTCTGCGCCTCCAGCGGCTTTCTTCCCATTACCACGTCGCCGTACTCCATACCTCTCGACGTTTCGACTATAACATGGTCGCCGCAGGATATGTCCATATCCCTCGGGTCAAAGTAATATGTCTTTCCGGCGCTTTTGAAGCGCACACCTATCACATTCAACATATATCTAAAACACCTCTTGCAAGCAATATGAAAATCTTCAGGCTGCTTGGCGCAGCGCGCGCGCCATTTTTTCCGACACGGCGCATACGAGCATATTCTCGGCTTTGCCCGTCCTGTAGACTATATACCATACATTTTTTTTGGAAAACACGCTTGTGTGCATACGATATACGGTTTGAAAGCGGCGCGCAGGTTTTTTCCGAGTTACGGAAACCACGTCCGACGTGTAAAACCTTACCTCCTTAAGCCGGTAACCGATTTTTCTTACCGCCGCGAAGCGATTATCTTTAAGAGTGTATGTGTACACCGCGCTGTAGCGCGTAAGCGCGAAAAACGCAAGCACGCTGAACATAAGTATGGTAATTATAATCCCGATTATTTTATACCGCGGCAGCGCCGTCACTATAATATCTCCGATAAAAAGCAGTATGACCGCCCATATCACAGAGTAGACAAATTCCTTGCCGCCGCCCGTTTTTATTTCTTCCAAAGTCCAAGCTCCTTAATTCTTATCTAAGCATTATACCACCAAATCTTCAAATTGTCAACTATTTGCGTCTTAACATATTTATCATCTCCGAAACGGTGCGTATACCGTACGCCGCGAAGCCGTCGGGAACTCTCGCTCCCCGAAGCGACTGCTTTGGCACGATTGCGGAGGTAAATCCCATTTTTGCCGCCTCCGAAATACGCTGCTCTATCCTCGCCACGCTCCGAAGCTCGCCGCCCAAGCCGACCTCGCCTATGAATATCATGTCGGGCGGCAGGGGTATGTCGTACTGGCTCGCCGCGATTGCCGCGCATATACCCAGATCCGCCGCCGTTTCGTCGATTTTAAGACCGCCCGCGACGTTTAAGTACACGTCCGAATTTGATAAATTCATACGCGCGCGCTTCTCAAGCACCGCTATAAGCAAAAGCAGACGGTACAAATCTATACCGCTTGACATACGCCTCGGATTACCGAAGCCCGTCGGAGTGACAAGCGCCTGTATCTCCGCCATAACGCCTCGGCTGCCTTCTATCGCGCACACGATTGCGCTGCCGGATATGTCGGTATTCCTGCCCTCAAGCAGCATAGCCGACGGATTTTCCACTTCCCTAAGACCTGTATCGAGCATTTCAAACACGCCTATCTCGTTCGTTGAGCCGAAACGGTTCTTGACCGCTCTTAATATCCTGAACGTAAGCTGCCTGTCGCCCTCGAAGTACAGTACGCAGTCCACTATATGCTCCAGTACTCTCGGACCCGCGATCGCGCCCTCTTTCGTGACGTGACCGACTATGAACATCGCTATGCCCATCGACTTCGCGACGCGCATAAACGCGTTCGTCGCCTCCCTGACCTGCGGTACGCTTCCCGCCGCCGAGGAAATATCGTCCCTGTGTATCGTCTGTATCGAATCAATTATGACAATTTCCGGCTTTATGTCGTTTATACAGTCTATGATAATTTCCGCGTCCGTTTCCGACATTAAGTACAGATTTCCCGTAGTTACGCCCAGCCTCTCGGCGCGCAGCTTTATCTGACCCTCGCTCTCCTCGCCGGAAACGTACAGAATTTTCTTATCCTCACCCGCCTTTTGACATATTTGCAAAAGCAGCGTGGACTTACCTATACCCGGGTCGCCGCCGACGAGTATGAGAGAACCTTTGACTATCCCGCCGCCGAGTACTCTGTCAAGCTCCTTAAGCCCCGTTTTGTACCGCGTCTCAAAGCCCGGCTGCACCTCGTTTATTCTTTTCGGCGCGCGCCGTGGTGCGCCCTCGCGCGCGGACGCCTTTACCGCGGACGTTTTCTTCTCATCCGCTATGACGGTTTCCTCCATACTGTTCCACGTTCCGCAGGACGGACATTTCCCGAGCCATTTCGGCGACTTATAGCCGCACTCGTTACATATATACGTCGTTTTTGATTTCATATTCTTACCTCTCGCCAAAACAAACCTTGTACAAACGTTATAATATAACTTTACGCCGCCGCTGTCAAGTCCGTCCCTACGCGTCCGCGCCGTTTTACATAATTCATGTTACGCCAATATTACACGTCGGTTAATATCCACGTTATCCACATACTTATCCACGCGGCTTAGCACTGAAAAATTTACCAAAAGCCTGTCCTACCGTCAATTTATCCACACTCTGTACACAAAACGCGGATAACTTTATAAACGACCGCCGGTTTACATAACCTTTTATGTCCCCTCCGCCTCGCTTCGGCGGCAAAAAATTTTAATAATTTCCTTGACAAACACGGCTCGTTTTTATAAACTATATATACAATATACCGATATTTACAATTATTGAAAGGGTGGACTTTTTGTGAAAAATACGGAAAAAACAATGGACAAGATTGTTGCGCTTTGCAAGGGACGCGGCTACGTGTATCCCGGCAGCGAGATTTACGGCGGCTTAGCCAACTCGTGGGATTACGGACCATTGGGCGTGGAATTTAAGAATAACGTAAAAAAGGCGTGGTGGAAAAAATTTATCCAAGAGTCAAAATATAACGTCGGTCAGGACAGCGCTATACTGATGAACCCCGAGGTGTGGGTAGCGTCGGGACACGTCGGCGGCTTTTCCGACCCGCTCATGGACTGCAAGGAGTGTAAAGCGCGCCACAGGGCGGACAAGCTCATAGAGGACTTTGCGCACGAAAACGGCGAGGACATAACCGTTGACGGCTGGAGCAAGGAAAAAATGGTTGAGTACATCAACACGAACAACATCGTATGCCCGAAATGCGGCAAGCATAACTTCACCGACATACGCGAGTTTAACCTGATGTTCAAGACGTTTCAGGGCGTGACCGAGGATTCCTCATCCGTCGTTTATCTTCGTCCCGAGACGGCGCAGGGCATATTCGTAAACTTCAAAAGCGTACAGAGAACGAGCCGTAAAAAAATACCGTTCGGCATCGGACAGATAGGCAAATCGTTCCGTAACGAGATTACCCCCGGCAACTTCATTTTCCGCACGCGCGAGTTTGAGCAAATGGAGCTTGAATTTTTCTGCGCGCCCGGCACTGACCTCGAATGGCACGCGTACTGGAAAAAGTACTGCATGGACTTCCTTTTGAGCCTCGGCATGAAAGAGGAAAACCTGCGTTTCCGCGACCATTCGCCGGAGGAGCTGGCGTTCTACTCGAACGCCACGGCTGACATAGAATTTATGTTCCCGTTCGGCTGGGGCGAGCTTTGGGGCATAGCCGACAGAACCGACTACGACCTAAAGCAGCATCAGGAACATTCGGGCGAAAGCATGGAATACATCGACCCCGTAACGAACGAAAGATACGTCCCCTACTGTATCGAGCCGTCATTGGGCGCGGACAGAGTGGCGCTGGCGTTTTTATGCGAGGCTTACGACGAGGAACAGCTTGACGGCGGCGACAGCCGCACGGTGCTGCACCTGCACCCCGCGCTCGCGCCGGTAAAGGCGGCGGTGCTTCCGCTTTCAAAGAAGCTTGACGAGGGCGCGTCCGCCGTATACGAAATGCTTACAAAGCACTTTAACTGTGAGTACGACAACGCCGGCTCTATAGGCAAGCGTTACCGCAGACAGGACGAGATAGGTACGCCGTACTGCATAACGTTTGACTTTGACTCCCTCGAGGACAACGCCGTTACCGTCCGCGACAGAGACACAATGGAACAGCGCAGGGTAAAAATCGAGGAGCTGGAAGCGTTTCTTAACGATAAATTAAAGTTTTAACGCGATTGGAGGTATTTTAAATGAAATTTTTCAGCGAATTTAAAGAGTTTATTTCCAAAGGCAGCGCTTTGGATTTGGCTGTCGGCGTTGTTGTCGGCGGCGCGTTCAAGGCGATAGTCGACGCGCTTGTTAATTACATTATCATGCCTTTCATAGCGTTTTTGGGCAGCTTGATTGTGAAAGGCGCGGCGACGGTCGGCGCGGGCGGCGTTGCCGAAACAATATCGTCATTCCAGCTTTGGACTATCCCCGGCACTCAGATTGCCATAGGTATGTTTATCGCGTCTATAATCAATTTCCTGATTGTGGCGTTTGTACTGTTCTGCGTTGTTAAGGGAATCAACACAATGCGCGAACGGTCACACGGCGTAGAAGATTCGGCGGACGACGCTCCCGCGAAGCCTACACAGGAGGAACTGCTTACCGAAATTCGGGACCTGCTAAAAAAACAATGAGAACTATTTATTTTGAATGTAATATGGGCGCGGCGGGCGATATGCTTATGTCGGCGCTCGCTGAGCTTTACGGCGATACGGAAAAAACCGCCGAGCTGCTGAACGGTATCGGTATACCAAACGTCAGCTATGAGATTAAAAAAAGCGTCAAATGCGGTATTACCGGCACTCATATAGACGTTTTCGTAAACGGCGTGACCGAGGACGAGCATATGCATGAGCACCACCATGACCACGAGCACCACCATGACCACGAACATCACCACGACCACGAGCATCATCATGAGCATGAGCACCATCACACGGGTATGCGCGATATTGAGGAGATTATATCAAAGCTTCGCGTTCCCGAAAAGGTACGCGCGGACGCGCTTAATGTATACCGCCTCATAGCCGAGGCGGAAAGCAGCGCGCACGGCTGTGAAATAAGCGACATTCACTTTCACGAGGTCGGAACTATGGACGCGGTGGCGGACGTGGCAGGCGTATGCGCGCTTATAAACGCGCTTAACGCGGATAAAATAATCGCGTCGCCCGTAAATGTCGGCGGCGGCGAGGTGCGCTGCGCGCACGGTATTCTGCCCGTACCCGCGCCGGCAACGGCGCATATTTTAAGGGACGTTCCCGTTTACTCGGGCGGCAGTGAGGGCGAGCTTTGCACACCTACGGGCGCGGCGCTTTTAAAATATTTCGCGTCGGAGTTTTGTCCCATGCCCGTAATGCGCGTTTCAAGGATAGGTTACGGTATGGGTAAAAAGGACTTCGCGTCCGCGAACTGCGTAAGAGCCATGCTGGGCGAAACGGAGGGCAAGCGGGACAGAGTGGCGGAGCTTTGCTGTAATATAGACGATATGACGGGCGAGGCTGTCGGCTTTGCAGTAAATGCGCTCATGGAAGCGGGCGCGCTGGACGTGTTCACCACGCCTATAGGTATGAAAAAGAACCGCCCCGGCATAATGCTAAGCTGCATATGCCTCGAAGATATGCGCGAGGATATGCTGAAACTTATTTTCAAGCACACCACCACAATAGGCGTACGCGAGTACATCTCGAACCGTTACGTTTTGGACAGGCGCGATACAACGCTTTCAACGCCTTACGGCGAAGTGCGCGTTAAAACGTCGTCCGGCTGGGGCGTGGAGCGCTCCAAAGCGGAATATGACGATTTGGAAAAAATCGCGAGAGAAAACGACCTCGCTCTTTCGGACATAAAAATACAATAAAAAAAAACGGCTTAAAGCCGTTTTTTTCTATTCCATATCATTCCATATCATCGATAAGCTTAGCGATATTCGCGCAGTAGGATTTCATACGCGCTTTGTACTGCTCTATTTCGCCCTTGAGCGCAAGCATTTCCTGATGGCGCTTCGCGTGCTCGTCGTCGATTTGACGCGAGAGGTAGCTCGCGTCCAGCTTCGCCTTGTTTATTATCGCGTTCGCCTCCGTTTCGGCGTTTCGCCGCACGTCGTCCGCCGCCTGCTTCGCCATATCCATAGATTTCTCCATGGTACTTTCCATTTGCTTGTAACGGTCTACCGTCTCGGTAAGCAATCCGATTTTGTTTCTAAGCGTATGATTTTCCTTGCAAAGCATTTCGTAATCCTGAATTACAACGTCCAAAAAATCGTCCACTTCGTCACAGCTATAGCCCTTTATTTTCTTTTCAAACTCCTTATTCTGAATGTCTATGGGTCTTAGCACACTTACTACCTCCTCACACAAATTTCTCCACTGTTATATGGAGCCTTCCTTTTCCGGTATTATTCCCCGTATCCTTTAAAATAAATCGCCCGTAATTCCTGACGGACAATAAATCTCCGATGTTTACCGTTTTTGAACGGTCTGTAACGGCGCGGTGGTTGATTTTCACAAGCCCCTCGCGTATCAGCTTTTCCGCCGCGGAGCGCGATATATTAAGCGCCGCCGCCATAACCGCGTCAAGCCTCTTTGACGCGCAAACGCACATCTTTTCCTTTGTTTTGGGCTTCGGCGGCGTAAAATCCTCTATGCCGATTATCTTTCCCTTAACGCCTACATTGGCAATTTTATTCACATTTCTCACAACATATTCCGCAATTGCCTCGTCCAAAAGCATATAAGCGCCCTCGTCGTCTGTCAGTATGTCGCCCGTCTTATTGCGGTCAATGCCCAAGGACATGACCGTGCCGAGATAGTCCCTGTGCGTAAGGGTACGGAACCTCGGCGCGTCAAAGCGCAGCGCGCAAATGGGAAAGTCCTCCCCTCTCTCCTCCCGCCATTCGGGGAACACGCCCAAAACGGCTCGCTCCGCGCCCTCATAGCCGCCGAAAATCATCGTGTTAAAGCCGTATGGCATATGGAACTCGTCCTCTATAAAGGCTATTTCTCCGCCGTCCAAAAACGGTGAAAACACAGCCTCGCCGCGTTTTTCGCACAGCGTAAACAAATCCTCGGTTCTCGCCCTTAAAAGTTTGGTATCCGCTTTCATACTTACCTCATAGTCACCGCTTTAACATACAAAACACGGCGCTTTGTTTGATTATCGGTTACATAAAAGGGTGGTAAAATACTTACCACCCCTCAAAATTATACGTTCCAGTCAAAAGAATTTCTCGCGTGTTCCTTGAAGTTGTCGCTCATAAGGTCAACGCTTCTCGGCGCCGCGACAAATATACCGCCGGAAACGCGTCTGACGTTCCCGTTCATACCGTATGCCGCGCCCGAAACAAAGTCGACCACGCGTCTCGCGTCGGACGTGTCAAGATTGCCCACGTTAAATACCACCGACCTGCCTCTTTTGATTTCATCCGCTATTGTCGTGGATTCGTCAAAGCTATCGGGAACCATAATTCTTATTCCCGACGACGCGCCCGGGCTTATCGGCACGACCTTGGACGAGCTTCTTCTCGAAAACGGCGCGGAACGCTTTATCGGCTGTTCCTCTTCCTCCTCAAGCTCGCTCTCCTCGTCGTAATACTCGTCATCATAATAATCGTCGTCCGTCTCAATACCTATAAAGTTCTTAACTGCGCTTATGAAACTCATATCCCTATTACCTTTCTGTATTATTTTTGAGAATAATCTCTTTCCCCGAAAATCGCGCTGCCCACGCGCACCATATTGGCGCCGTGTTCTATGGCAGTCTCAAAATCTCCGCTCATACCCATTGATAAGTATAGCATATTAACATTATAGTATTTTTTTTGCGCTATGTCAATAAAAAGTTGCCGCATGTTGTCAAAATGTACCGCATTTGTAACAGAATTGTCAGTTTTCGGGGCTATTGTCATAAGTCCTTTCACCTTTACGCGCTTAAGCTCTCCCGCGTGAATAAGCAGCGGGGGAAGCTCCTCCCTGCTCACGCCCGACTTCGTTTCCTCGCCCGAAATATTGACCTGTATAAGTATGTCCATATCCGTACCGTGCTTTTCCGCCTGCCGCTCTATCTCGTCCATAAGCTTTATCGAGTCCACCGAATGTATAAGACACACCTTATCTATAACATATTTTACCTTATTTGTCTGCAAATGACCTATAAGGTGCCACCTTGCGGGCAGAACCGAGTCAAATTTATCCCGCACCTCCTGCGGCTTGTTCTCGCCTATATCTGTAACGCCCAAGGCTATCGCCTCGTTCATCATATCTGCGCCGTGCGTTTTTGTCACGGCGACAAGCGTTATATCTTCGCGCTTTCTGCCGCTTTTTTCCGCCGCCGCCGCGATACGTCTTTCCACCTTTTCCAAATTCTCTTTTATACTCATATCAACTCACACAGCCTTTCCGAAGCCTATCTTTCACCCACGACTATTCTTTCCATCTGCGACAGCTTATTTGCCGCGTCGTCCGTTGACTGCACTATCGTATATCCGCTGTCGGTATTTGTAAAGAGCAAATTACAGTAGCAGTCGTACTGTCTGCCGTTACTTACTCCTATTACTTTCTGCTTACCGTCCTCGTCGGTGTGTATCGCGTGGACCGGCACCTTATAGCCGTTATAGCTTTCAAATATCAAATCCACGTCCGCGAGACGGTAAGAAAACGCGTTCTCGACATACGTGGAGCATTTTACGGTCACCACGTTCCTGCCGTTTTCTTCCTCGCTTATATGATATATCGTACCGTCGACCACGGTACCCGCCATATTGTTAAAACGCATCTTTACGCTGTCGCCTTCCCCGCGTTCGGAAATTATATCGGCGCTTACGTCCATCATCACGTACCAGACGTGATTATTTACTATCTTGCATATAGCGCCGCCCGCTTCCGCCTTATCGTCTATTTTCCTTACCTGCGGCGACTGCGACAGCGACTCAAAATACGCCGTGTCGTAATTTTCTATATCGGAGGGCGTAAGCATTGACTCATATCCGTCCTCATATGTCGTAAATACCCCCGAAATATTTGCGGTTATATCCTCTTTCGCGACGCCTATACCCGCTATTATCTGCTCGCGCTGCGCCTCAAGCTCCCCGACCGCGTTACTGTCCGGCAGCGCGCCGTTTTGTCTCAGACTGTTTATATCGTTTTTATACTTCGACACGGACAATATATCATTATCCTCCGCCGCCGCGATTATCATATTTTCACGCTCGTAAATATTATTCTCCACGCCCGTACCGTCAAGCTGCGTCAACGCGTCGATTTCGGTATCGGCGCGCGCGTTTTTGATTTTATTGTCCACAACGGCAAGCTCCTTTATACTGTCCTCGCTGACGTCGCCGTAAAAAAGCGCGCCTATAACGCTGTCTTTCGCGACGCGCTCACCCTCCGCCGCGGAATGATAGACCGTACCCGCGCTGCGCGTGTACATTACCCACTCGTCGCGTATAATAAATCCGTTTGTGTTTATTGAGTTTTCCTGCGTGATATATTCAAGCCGCTGCGTATTCACGGGCGACATGACGTAATATATCCCAAACCCCGCAACCGCGGCTACCGCTATGGAAAGCGCAATGATAAATATTCTCTTCATAGGTTTTCCCCTTGATTTACATTATATTTAAAGCCCTTATCTGTAATTATAACGCTTTTTTCATCCGAATACAACATAATTTTTAATTTTTAAAATACGCCACCGCGCAAGCCGCGTCGTAATTCGCGCCGAGAATTGAAAGCTTGTCGGTGAGAAAGTCACCCGCCGCGCCGCTTTCAATCATTTTTACAAGCCTCGTCACGACATTCCCGCTGTCCAAATGACGCAGCTTTTCCATTATATTGGCGCCCTCGTCCTCATGACATTCCCTCTCGCGCTTCATATACTCCTCCACGATAAGCCGCGAAAGATTGTCCACGCTGTAAAGCTTCGTATCATCGATACCGAACGCCCTCGCCGCCGCCTCGATACCGCTTATAATATCCGCCGAATACCTGCCCCGCGCGCTTCTGTAGTCGTCCGAAACGAACGCGTATATATCTCCCTCGTACCGTCCGAACGCCTTCATGCACCGTATATACCCCTCGGCTATGCTTCTTTTTATACCGTCCTTGTCGAACTCCATAAGTCCCGTCTGCGCCTCGTCGCAGCGCACGTGTATAATATTTTTACCCGCCGTGTTGAAGCCTCGGTACACGCCCGCGCCCTTTACGTCAACCGTTATTATATTGTCAATATCCTTTCTAAGCAGCATACCGACCGGCATATTATCCGATACGCCGCCGTCTATCAGCTTGTCCTCCCCGAAAACGCGCGGCATAAAGCCCGGCATACACGCGCTCGCCATAATATAATTCACAATACCGCCCCTCGGTATCTCGTCCTTGAAACGGTATATCTCTTTCTTTTTGGTCAGCGAGAACGCCGCCGCTCCAAAATCTATCGGGGAATTTCTGAGCTTGTCCTCGTCTATTATCTCGTTTAAAAGGTTTTCGAGCGGCGACATATCAAGCCCGTCCTTTTCGTATATCCGCCTCGCGATGTCCGAAAGGTTTTTTATATCGAATAAATTCTTGTTGTCCGCGCGTCGCGCCGTGGCGACAATATCGTCCATGGAAACATTTTCCCACATCTCAAGCGCCTTATCGAAATCGCCCTGCGCGAATATAGCGCCGTTTACCGCCCCTATGGACGCGCCCGCTATCGCCGAGATTTCCACTCCCGTCTCCGTCAGCGCCTTCCACACTCCCGCTTGACACGCGCCTCTCACTCCGCCGCCCGCCAAAACAAGCCCGTATTTCATATTATTCACTCCGTTTTTCCGTTATATATCCGCCCAAGCAGACGGGCTGAGCCCGTTTTACGGACGGAACCGGGATTATATGTAAAGCTCCCGGTTCGTCCGCATACCCCGTTTAGCAGCAGTCGCCGTGCTTTTTACAGGGGTCGCAGCAGGGGTCGCAGCACGGATCGCAGCACGGCTTACAGCAATTGTTATTGTTGTTTGAGCCGAAAATATTGCCGTCACAGCATAAGAGTACCAAAACGACGATTATAATGATCCATACCCACGAATTGCTGTCATTGTCACAGCCTCCTCCGAATAATCCCATAATTAAAACCTCCTTTTAGCATATATTATGCCGTCGGGAGGTTAAAGGTTACGCGCCCGTCACAACGGTTTCCGTAAAAATATAATTCCCCTCGCCGTCGCCGGTTATGTAAAGAATTATATCGGGCATACCGAGGCGCTTTATCACCGTTACATATCCGTTTTCCGTCGCCTTGACCGGCGTGTAGATTGCTTTCGGATAATGCGTTTCCATATAGTTTGAGATACGCTCGTGCTGCTCCTTAAAACGCAGTCTGTTAAAAGGACCTTTGCCCGTCACCGCTCCGTAAACACCCGCGGCGGCGGCTGTGGTAAGCCAGAATAATGTTTTCTTTTTCATAATCATTCCTCCGATGCTTTTGCGCCTTTATGATACTCGTTATACACCTCGCGTTTCGGCAGTCCCCTGTCCGCCGCCGCGCGCTTAATAGCCTCCTTAGATGTCATTCCGCCGGCTATATACTTATCTATATGCTGCTTTAAAGGAATATCTTCCCATTCGTTTTCCGAAGCCGCTTCCTTTTCGTCCGCGCCCTCAATCACTATAACATACTCGCCGCGCGGCTTGTTTTCCGAATAAAACTCCGCCGCCTCGTCAAGCGTGCAGCGTTTTACCTCCTCATGGATTTTTGTAAGCTCGCGGACTATCGCGGCGCGCCTTTCGCCGCCGAATACTTTCCTCATATCCTCGATCGTGCTTATGAGCTTATGCGGCGCCTCATAAAATATAAGGGTGCGCGTATCGTTTTTTACGCTTTCAAGATGCTTTGCCCTGTGCCGCTTGTTTACCGATAAAAACCCCTCGAACGCGAAACGGCTCGTCGAAAGCCCCGAAAGTATGAGCGCGCTTATGAGCGCCGCCGGTCCCGGTACAGACGTTACCTCTATGCCGCGTTCTATGCACATTTTCACAAGGTCCTCTCCGGGGTCTGAAATCGCGGGAGTACCCGCGTCCGAAACAAGCGCGACGTTCTTGCCGTTTTCCAAAAGAGATATTATGTAAGCGCCTTTCTCGCGCTTGTTATGCTCGTGATAGCTCGTGAGCGGCTTCGTTATCTCAAAATGGTTTAAAAGCTGCAGCGTTCTTCGCGTATCCTCCGCCGCAACAAGGTCGGCGGCGGCAAGCGCTTCAAGGCACCGCGCCGAAACGTCGCCCAAATTTCCTATCGGCGTAGCGCATAAATACAGTTTCCCCGTCATTACTTTCCCTCTCGTCCGTAAATTTTATTTATTTCCTCCGAATACGTCCCGTCGCTGTTGTACACATAAAGCGGCGGCAGGATTTTAAGCTCCCGTCCCCCATCCTTTATACCCTCCGCCAGCACGAGCTTCGGCGCTTTCGCATATGACGGATGCACGAACCTCACCCGCTTCGGTTCTATATTATAAGTACGCATCGCGCATATAATGTCCGCCAGCCGCGCGGGTCTGTGTACCAAAAAAAATCTGCCTTTCGGTATCAGCAGCCGCGACGCGGCGCTTACCGCGTCGTCGAGCGTGCAAAGAAGCTCGTGACGCGAAACGGATTTCGCGCCGCTTTCGCTTTGCAGACCGTCCCCGCATTTCATGTACGGCGGATTGCACGTGATTTTATCAAACGCGCCTCTTCCGTAAATATTCTCCGCTTCTCTTATGTCTCCCGCCTTTATATGCACCCTGTCCGAAAGACCGTTGTATAAGACGCTTCTTTGCGCCATTTCCGCCATGTCGGGCTGTATTTCAAGAGCGCATATATTCCTTGTGTCGGTTTTAGCCGACAAAAGCAGCGCCACTATGCCCGTGCCGCTGCACATATCGAGCGTGTTTCGGCTCCTCGCGTCTTTCGCGAAATCGGCGAGCAGCACCGCGTCGATGCCGAACTTAAACCCGTCCTTTTTTTGGATTATGAATAAACCGTTCTGCAAGTCGTCGAGACATTCTCCGTCTTTGATCATTATTCCTCACAAGCCGCGTTATCGACTACGGCAAAGCTTATCTCGCCCATAGCCGCCGTCTGTCCGCCCACCGTCGCCTTAACGTTCGCCTTACCCATATTGTGCCGGTATGTAAGAAGCTCCGCGTGCAGCTCGAGCGTGTCGCCCGGCACTACCTGGCGGCGGAATTTGAAATTGTTTATACCCGTGAACACTCCGAGCTTACCTCTGTTTTCGGGCATAGAGAGCAGCATTACCGCGCCCACCTGCGCCAGCGCCTCGACGATAAGCACGCCCGGCATTATCGGATTTCCCGGGAAATGACCGGTAAACTGCGGCTCGTTCGCCGTTACGTTCTTAATGCCCGTTATGCTTTTACCCTCCTCAAACTCGATGATTTTATCCACGAGTAAAAACGGATAGCGGTGCGGAAGAATTTTTTGAATTTCCACATTCGTCATGCTTATAGGTTCGTTTTTCATATTTGTATCCTCTTTTCTTTTTAATTTCTTATATATGCTTTCCTTTTGTACGCAAACGATATGAGCGATTTAATTCAGGCTTAATCCCTAATATATGCCTTTTTATGGAATACGTGAGTTGGATCTGATACGGTATCTATACCCTCGAGCGCTATGCCCGCGCCGAGCGCAACGCAGTCCACAATGTTCGGCGCAAGAACGGTGCGGACTCCCGTCTCGTCGGAAATACGCTTGTCCAGCCCGTATATGAGCGAGCCGCCGCCCGTCATTATAATACCGTCTTGTATAATATCGCCGTGAAGCTCCGGCGGCGTTTCCTCCAGCACCTCACGCACACGCTCCGTAATGTTGTAAACGAAATCGTCAAAGGCGGGATAGATGTCGTTTGAGGAAATAACGGCGGACTTCGGCAATCCCGACAAGACGCTTATTCCCTTTGCCTCGCAAAGTATTTCCTTTGAGCGCGGCGTCACTCCGCCTATCTCGCGCTTTATCCGCTCCGCCGTCCTCGGTCCTATTACCATGCCCATTTCCTTACGCATATAGCGCACAATTGCCTCGTTGAACTCATCGCCCGCGATTTTAAGCGAGCGGCTTACAACCACTCCCCCGAGCGACATAACGGCTATATCGGTCGTGCCGCCGCCTATATCCACCACCATAGTACCGTGCGGACGCGAAATGTCAAAGCCCGCGCCCAGAGCCGCCGCGACAGGCTCCTCGATTATATAAATATCGCGCGCGCCAACGTCTCTCGCCGCCTCGATAACGGCTCTTTGCTCAACGTCCGTAACGCCGCTCGGCACGCACATCATAATGCGCGGGTGTCCGATCGTCCGCGCAAAGATTCTGCGAAAAAAGCGGCGTATCATTTCCTGAGTCAGCGTCAGATTTGAGATTACTCCGTCAATTAGCGGACGCACCGCCTGAATGTACGGCGGAGTTCTGCCGAGCATCTTGAGCGCGTCCTCTCCCACCGCGCATACCTCGTTCGTTTTTGTGTTCACCGCGATAACCGTCGGCTCGCGCAGAACTATACCCTTGTTTTTTATATAGACCAGCATCGTTGCCGTGCCGAGGTCTATGCTTATATCATTGCCAAACATACGTTTCTCCTAAAGCTTCATATATAATATTCCGTATAATAATATTATAGCCTATTATTTCCGCTAACTCAACTGTTTTTGAAAACTTTTTCGTTCCTCGGCATAATTTTTTCATTTTGCGGTGCATTTTATATGTGTTTTTTTGTAGTTAGAGATTTTTCGTCGATTTTTTTTCGTTTTGGTTTCTTCGGCGCGTGATTTTACGCGTTTTTGGGTGCGCTTTCGCGTATTTTTAGCGGCATTTGACATGCGCCTTGTGAGCTTTTGCGTGTTTTTTAGCGGCGTTTTGATATGCAATGCCGTGAGTTTTCGCGTGCTTTTATCGGCGTTTTCACGCGCTTTAGGCGCGGTTTAACAAGTATTTAAGCGCTTTTAGGCGCGCTTGACGCGCGGCACTGTATGTGATAATATTTATTATATATATTGTTTTGAGGTGAAAAAATGAAAACTCGCGTGCTTAATATACTTAAAAAATCTGATAAATACGTCTCCGGCGAAGAAATAAGCCGCCTGCTCGGTATCTCCCGCGCGGCTGTATGGAAGCATATAAAAAAGCTCAAAAGTGAAGGATATATTATCGAATCCGTCACGAACCGCGGCTACCTCCTCGTTTTCGAGCCTGACAAGGTGACGGAGAACGGCATAAAATCAGGGCTTACGACCGATTTTATCGGCAGAAAAATCTTCCTTTACGACGAGACCGATACCACCAATAACCGCGCTAAGGACAACTCCTCCGAACCTGACGGCTCCGTCTTTATCGCCGAAACTCAGACGGGCGGCAAGGGCAGCCGCGGCAGGGGCTGGCTGTCTCCGCGCGGCAGCGGCGTATGGCTCACGGCGCTTTTAAAGCCCGGCATATCCCCGACGGAAGTATCATGCGTCACGCTTGCGGCGGGGCTTGCGGTATGCCGCGCCATAGGTCTTAACTCGCAGATAAAATGGCCTAACGACATTGTTATCGGCTCAAAAAAGGTGTGCGGGATACTCACCGAAATGTCGGCTGAGATAGACATGGTAAACTACATCGTATGCGGTATCGGAATCAATGTAAACACGGAAAGCTTCGACAGTGAAATAGCGCGCCGCGCCACATCAATGTATATCGAAAGCGGCGAAAAATACGAGCGAAACGCGGTCGCCGCGCAGCTTTTGAATAACCTTGAGCATTACTACAAAAAATTTCTCGAGAGCGGTTTTATCTCACTCAGGGACGAGTACAAAAAAAATTGCGTGACATTGAATAAAAACGTGAGCGTGATTTTCAAAAAAGAAACCGTCACCGGCAAAGCAATTGACATTGACGAGAGCGGCGCGCTCATCGTCGAAACATCGGACGGAATTATCCGCGTCACCTCCGGCGAGGTAAGCGTAAGAGGAATTTACGGGTATATATAAATATGAACAAAACGTAAACAATTAGCACTCTCTTGTTAAGAGTGCTAATTTTGTATTGACTTTTCCCTTATTTGGTATTATTATATTATTTGTACACATTAGCTGAAGAAAGGATATGATTAACAATGGCTAAGGGCAATATTTCGGTAGACAGCGAAAACCTGTTCCCTATTATTAAAAAATGGCTTTACTCGGACAAGGACATATTTCTCCGAGAGCTTGTTTCAAACGGTACGGACGCTGTAACCAAACTTAAAAAACTTGCCGGTATCGGCGACGCGAACATAGACGCGGACGAAAAATTTAAAGTAACAGTATCAATATTCAAGGACGCGAAAAAGCTCGTCATTTCGGATAACGGTATCGGTATGACGGCGGAGGAAATCGACAAATATATTAACCAGATTGCCTTCTCGGGCGCAAGCGACTTTTTGGAAAAGTACAAGGAAGAGGACGACCAAGGCGCTCAAATTATCGGTCATTTCGGTCTCGGTTTTTACAGCGCGTTTATGGTGGCGGACAGCGTGGAAATAGATTCTCTCTCCTATCTGCCGGACGCGAAAGCGGCAAAGTGGACGTGCGACGGAACTATGGAGTTTGAGCTTACCGACGGCGAGCGCACCGAGCGCGGCACTACCGTTACGCTCAATATAGCAGAGGACAGCGAGACGTTTCTTGAAGAGAGCACAATTCGTTCCGTGCTGCGCAAGTACTGCTCGTTTTTGCCGGTAGAGGTATACCTCGAAACACCCGAAAAGGGAAACACGGACGGCGGCGATGACGAGGAAAAGGAAGAGCCTAAGCCCATAAACGATACCAATCCGCTGTGGATGAGAAAGCCCGCGGACTGCAAAGACGAGGACTACAAGGAATTTTACCGCAGCGTATTTCTCGACTTCAACGAGCCGCTGTTCTACATTCACCTGAATGTCGATTACCCGTTTAACCTCAAGGGCATACTCTACTTCCCGAAAATAAATCACGAATTTTCCGGTCAGGAGGGCGAAATAAAACTATACAACAATCAAGTTTTTGTGGCGGATAACGTAAAAGAAGTCATACCGGAGTTCCTTATGCTGCTTAAAGGCGTTATCGACTGTCCCGACCTGCCGCTAAACGTTTCGCGCAGCTTTTTGCAAAATGACGGATATGTCAAAAAGATTTCAAACCACATTACAAAAAAAGTAGCGGACAAGCTGAAAGATATTTACGCGAACGAAAAAGAAAATTATGAAAAATACTGGGACGATATAGACATATTCATCAAGTACGGCTGTCTGCGTGACGAAAAGTTTTACGACAAGGTAAAAGAAGTTATTATATACAAGGATATTGACGGCAAGTACATGACGCTCGACGAGTATTTAAGCGGCAAGGATGAAAAGGACGTATACTATGTTTCCGACCCCGTAGGACAATCGCAGTATGTGAATATGTTCAAAAAGCAGGGGCTTAACGCGCTCGTGCTGCCGAGTATGATGGACACGCACTTTATCTCGTTTGTCGAAATGAAAAACGAGGGCGTAAAGTTTAAGCGTATCGACTCCGCGATAAACGACATATCCGACGAAACGGAAAAAACCGACGAGCAAAAGGAATTTTCAGAAAAGCTGATTGAGAAATTTAAAAACCGTATCGGCGACGAAAATCTTAAAATAGAAGTGCAAGCTCTGAAAGACGAATCGGTACCCGCGGTAATACTTTTGGGCGAGCAGTCGAGACGTATGCGCGAGATGTACCGCGCTTACGGTCAGCAAATGGCGGCAATGGCGGATATGTTCAAAGACGAGTTCACGCTTGTATTAAACTCCGCAAATTCGCTTATTAAAAAAATAGACACGCTTGACGGCGAGGACAGCAATATGGTTATAGACCATGTTTACGACCTCGCGAAAATAAGCCACGCGCCGCTTGAAGCGGAACAGATGACTCGTTTTATCGAGCGCTCGAATAAGCTTTTGGAAAAACTGTTTTAAATAAAAACAAAAATCCCGAAGAATTTTCTTCGGGATTTTTTTATCGTTTTAAGCTTTTTACAAGCTCCTTATCCTCCGCCGAAACGCGATAGCTTTCGCGCATTTTTTGTATCGCTTTGTTGTGTGTGAAATCATTTAAATTGTCGCGCTTTAAATATTCTATTGTCTTGTCGCGCTGCTTCGCGGCGGCGGTCGCGACGAGCCACGCCTGCATCATTTGCACGTAGTAAAAATCCGAATTGACCGAATCGACGTATTCGAGCGTTTTGTCTATATATTCGTCCGTAAGGTAAAACTGCATAAGAAGTGAAAATCCGAACCGCTGCAGCCACGGA
>CANQQW010000016.1 GCA_947626075.1 uncultured Clostridia bacterium | reverse complement strand
TTCATGCCGTATCAGGTGAACGGAGAGCTGTTTAAGCTTGCCGCGCCGGACGCGGTGTTCATGCACTGTCTGCCCGCGTACAGGGGCTTTGAGGTCACCGAAGACGTAATAGACGGACCGCAGTCAGTAATATTCGACGAGGCGGAGAACCGTCTGCACGCGCAAAAAGCCGTAATGGCTGCGCTTATGGGATAAAGGAGTTGGAATAATGGTTTCGGATTACCAGTCGCTTTTTCAAGTGCGCTTGGCTAATTACGACGATATACCGTCGATAATGAACATAACGCGCGAAGCGTTTGTAAAGTACCAAAAAATGTCGGGCGTGGAAAAATTGGCGGCGCTCGAGGAGTCCTATAACGACGTAAAAAAGGATATAGACACCAAGGTAGTGCTTCTCGCCTTGTCTGACGGCGAGCCTGTGGGCAGCGTGCGCGTCGAGGTGTTTCCCGACAAAACGGCGTACCTGTCGCGCTTTGCCGTTAAGGTCACAAGTCAGAATAACGGTATAGGTAAGTCCATAATGAATCTTGTGGACAGGATAATGATAAAAAAGGGCGTTACCAAAATATCGCTCCACACCGGCTCGAATATAACTCCGCTTATACGCTTTTATTACGGACGCGGATTTTACATAGACTCGGTTGATAAGTCCCGCGGTTATCCGCGCGCGCTTTTAATAAAGGAATATCAAAAAAAGGACTGCTAACATTAATATATGGCAATCCTTTTTGCCGAAAAAAGAAATTTATATTGATATTTTGTTGAATTTATAGTAGAATAATTGTATAAAATATTCTGAATTTGGAGGGAAAAACATGCCTGAAAAACAGAAAATACTTATTGCGGACGACTCGGAAATGAACAGAGCCATTTTGGCGAATATGCTGGGAGACGAGTTTGAAATAATAGAGGTAAAGGACGGAGTGGAGGCTATAGCCGTGCTTAAGCAGTACGGAACCGAACTGTCGCTTTTGCTTCTTGATATAGTAATGCCGAATATGGACGGCTTCAAGGTGCTTGCCGCCATGAACCGCGATAAGCTGATTGACGACATACCCGTAATAATGATTTCGTCGGAGACTACTCCGTCGTATATAGAGCGCGCGTATGACCTCGGAGTGGCTGATTACATAAGCCGCCCGTTTGACGCGCACATCGTTCGGACGCGCGTTATCAATACGATTATGCTTTACGCGAAGAATAAGCGTCTTATCGATATAGTCTCCAATCAGATTTTTGAAAAGGAAAGAAGCAACAATCTTATGATTTCCATTCTGAGCCATATCGTTGAGTTTCGGAACGGAGAGAGCGGACTTCATGTTATGCACGTGCAGAAGATTACCGAATTACTTCTGCGTGCGCTTATCCATAAGACGGATAAATACGGCATAAAGCCTTCCGACATTTCAATTATAAGTATGGCGTCCGCGCTGCACGATATAGGCAAAATCGCTATACCGGGTAAAATCCTGAACAAGCCGGGCAGACTTACCGACGAGGAGTTTGAGGTGATGAAAACGCACTCAATGGTAGGCGCTTCCATGCTCGACGAGCTTACGGAGTACAAGGACGAAAAGCTTGTAAAGGTGGCGTACGAGATATGCCGCTGGCACCATGAACGGTACGACGGCAGGGGCTATCCGGACGGACTTAAGGGCGAGGAGATACCGATTTCCGCGCAGATTGTATCTATAGCCGACGTTTATGACGCTCTTACAAGTGAAAGAGTATACAAAAAAGCGTTCTCGCACGAGAAGGCTATGGAAATGATTTTAAACGGTGAATGCGGCACATTCAACCCGCTTGTTATCGAATGTCTGGGCGAGATTTCCGAAACGCTTCCCACGGAGCTTAAAATAAGCCCGATTTCCGAGGAAAGCGCGCAGCGCGCCAATATGACGGGTGTTCTTGAGGAAATGCGTCGCCATGAGGATTTGTACGCTTCGGAAAGAACTTTGCGTATTGTGGAGCACGAGCGGGAGAAGTATGAGTTTTTCGCGGCGGCGACGCACGAAATACGCTTTGAATACACAAGCGACCCGTCTATGCTTGTATTATCGCCGTGGGCGGCGCGTCTGCTCGGTACAAACGAGGCTGTGGCGCGTCCGAGAAAAGACAAACGTATTATGGATATATTCGGTGAGGAAAATGTAAAGGGTATCGTAGAGGCGCTTTCAAACGTCACGCCCGAAAATCCCGACTTTAAATATGAATGTAAACTTAAAATCAACGGTGAAAAGAAAGATTATAACCTTATATGCCGCGCAGTATGGTCTGACGCGGACACTGTGAGGGAAACGGGCATAATGGGTATCGCGGTTGAGGCTTAATAAAAAATATGAGCGCGTCAAAATTCGCGCGGGGACGGCGCTTTACGCGGCGTCCTCTTTTTAAACTGTAAGGAGTGGTACATAATGAAAAAAAGTATATTTATTTCCGCGGTTATATTTGTAATGCTTATGTGCGGATGCGCGTACGGTTTTTCGGACGTGAGTACGGACGACTGGTTTTATGAAAATGTGAACGGAATGACAGAGAACGGCTACCTTTCGGGCTACGAGGACGGCACATTCCGTCCGTCGGGCATAATAACCAAGGCGGAGCTGGTAAGCGTGGTAGGCAGAGTAAGCGGGCTTGAGGAGAAAAAGTCACAGACAAGCCACTGGGCGGGCGGTATGCTGCAAGCCGCGCTGGACGCGTCGCTTTACGACTGGGACGAGATACCGCCCACCGGCGAGACGTTTGACGAGCCGATAACGCGTCAGCTTGCGGTAAAGATAGTAATGAAAGCGTTTCTGCCCGACGAAAAGGGAGATTATAACAAGGTGTCGGGGAGCGTCAGCGATTTCTCCGACCTCGACGGACGCTACTATGACAGCGTTATTGCCGCGTATTCAAACGGAGTTGTGTACGGTGACGATAAGGGACGGCTTAATCCGAAAGCATCCATAACGCGCGCCGAGGCTTGCGCGATTATAATGCGCGCAGCGGATAAGAGAGGTAATCTGAAGCCTTATACGCCTCCCGAGGCGGCGGAGCCGCCCGCGCCCGTAACATCGGTGAGCGGCGGAGCAAGCGAGAACGGAAGGCTGCGCGTAGACGGTACGCGTCTCGTCAACGAACGCGGCGAGACGGTGCAGCTAAAGGGAATGTCCAGCCACGGTTTGCAGTGGTTCGCAAATTTTGCGACGGAGGACGCGATTAAGGCGACAGCCGCGTACGGTGCTAATTTGTTCAGATGCGCGATGTACACCGGCGAGGGCGGATATTTGTCAAATAAAGCCGTTAAGGACACGCTTATTTCTGCTGTTGACGCGGCGATACGTCAGGATATGTATGTGATAATCGACTGGCATATTCTGTCCGACGGCGATCCGCTCGCAAACGCCGACGCGGCCGCGGAGTTTTTTGCTGAAATGTCCGAGCGCTATGCCGACTGCCCCAACGTGCTGTATGAGATATGCAACGAGCCTAACGGCGGCGTGACATGGGACGGCAACGTGAAACCGTATGCGGAGCGGATAATACCGATTATACGCGCCAACAGCGACGGTATTATATTGGTAGGAAGTCCGACATGGAGCCAGGATTTGCATGAGGCGGCGAAAAATCCGCTTAGCGGTGATAATATAATGTATACCTGTCATTTCTACGCTGGTACGCATACCGATTGGCTGCGTCAGCGTATCGCAGACTGTAATCTGCCGGTGTTCGTTACGGAATGGGGAACGAGCGCGGCGGACGGTAACGGCGGTGTGTTTTTGGACGAGGCTCAAAAATGGATAGATTTTATGAACGAGCGCGGTATAAGCTGGGCGAACTGGTCGCTGTGCGACAAGAGCGAGAGCAGCGCGGCTTTAAAGAGCGGCGCGAATGTGAGCGACGGTATAAGCGCAGATGAGCTTACGGAGAGCGGAGCGTTTGTTTTTGGTAATTTTTGAAACTTGTTTAAAAATTAAAAAACGTGGTATATATTATGTATGAACCTAAAAAGGAGGGATTGTTATGAACACTATTGTTACGATTGCCAGAAGCTACGGCAGCGGCGGTAAAGAGATAGGAAAAGCGCTTGCCAAGGCTTTGGATGTTCCGTATTACGGACGCGAGATTTTTGAAATATCTCAGGGTGATGAAAGCGGAATATATCCGGGCGACGACGAGAGCATACATAAATCCTCCTTTGGGGAAGCGGACGAGGAATTTAAACGTCAGGCGGACACGATAAAGGAAATCGCGTCGCGCGGAGGCTGTGTCATAGTCGGACGCTGCGCCGATTATGTGCTGAGGGAGAGGGACAATGTTGTAAGAGCGTACTTATACGCACCGCTTCGCAGCTGTATGCGCCGTGTTATACGCTTGTATGAGCTTAATCCCGAGGACGCGAAAAGTCTGATACATTCCATGAACAAAACGCGGGGCGATTATTATTTTCACCATACAGGTCTTGTTTGGTCAGATCCCACGCATTATGATATTTGTCTCAACACATCGGGACTCGATACAAAAAAGTGTGTGGAAATAATAAAAAATTATATCGATACGCGTTTTAAAGATGAATAAGAGTATATGAAAAATCCCGCGGCTTACACCGCGGGATTTTTGTTTTTTACGCGTTACTGTGCTGACGCTTGGGTACCTTATCCTTGAACAGGATACTGATGCACCAAAGTCCGGCAAGACCGACAATGATATAAACTATTCTGCTTAACCATGACGTTTGTCCGCCGAATACCGCCGCTACAAGGTCGAACTTGAAAAGTCCGACAAGCAGCCAGTTAATCGCGCCTATAATGGTTATTACCAATGAGGTGTTATCCATAAAAATCTCTCCTTATTTATATAGTACGTTTTTAGTTTTAAGCCGTTTGCTAAGTTTTAAACATGGTAATTTTTTCTTTAAAAAAGACATAAAATAAATTGCGGGGTGAGATGATGGGGAGAAAAGCTATGATGTATTTTGCGGCGGTGGCAATCATAATAGTAACGACGCTTGTATTTGTGCTGTTCGCGAGCGGCGAGACGGACGTGCGCAACGCGGAATTTCTGAAAAGCTACGGTTGGGAAACGAGCGCGAAAGCCGTAGAAAGCGAGGAAATAACAATACCGAAGCCGTTTGACAAGGTGTACGAAAACTATAACGAAATACAGCTTCGCGCGGGGCTTGACCTGACGCCGTACATGGGTATGAGCGGCATCAGGTACACGTACACGGTAAAGAATTATCCGGTGTATGTCGGCGAGGAGGTCAGGGCGAATGTAATATGCATTGATGGCAAGCCCGTGGCGGGCGATATTATGACGGTGAGTTTAAGCGGTTTTATGCATTCTCTCGAATTTTCGGAAGCTTTTTGAAAAGGATTGCGAAGAAAATTCTAAATTACGGACGCGTTTTAAGCATAAAACAACGCGGCACGGGCTTCATTTTTATTTATTCATTTGAATTTTCCAAAGCTTTTTGAAAAGAAAAGTAAGGAAAATGCCCGTTTAATGGCGTATTTTAAGCATAAAACAACGCGGCGCGGACTTCATTTTTTGTTTATATGCTCGGATTTTTGAGGCTTTTTTGATTAAAAACACGTAAAAAAACAGGCAATTTGAAAAAAAACACGCGAAAAATCTCTAACTACAAATAAAAAACCATAAAAAAAACATCAAATATCAACAAAATCATGCGCGCAAAATTATGCGTAGGGAAAATTGCACAAAAATTTCATTAAAATTTCTGTAAATTTGTAGAAATTTTAATGAAATTTTTTTATGGGAAATCTTGAAAAGCGGCTTGAAATCATGTATAATAGTCATGTTGTGACTTTATGCGAGTGAAAAACGCCTCGCATAACAGGACTGATACGCGATGAAACGGGAGGTTGCGGCAGAAGAGCTTTAAAGGTTCGACGGAGCCGGTTTTTCCGCGGAGCGAGTCCGATTCATGAAACCGGGCGGCAGTTGAGTATTCGCGCGTTTTATCCACGCACGTAACGCGGCTTCTTGCGAAGCGGCGCTGTGTGTAACGCGCGGTGAAAATTGACTAACTTTGCCCGAATGTATAATGAATATGTTCGGGTTTTCTTTAAGGGTGACGCGAAACACCCGGCGGTGTGTGCAATTTTCTTTAGCGCTGTCGTGCAGATTACAACAAAACAAAAATTTTTGAGGAGGGAAAAGTATGGCAGCAAATCAAAAAATCAGAATCAAGCTTAAGGCTTATGACCACGTGGTTCTCGACCAGAGCGCGGAAAAAATCGTGGAAATCGCGAAGAGAACGGGCGCCAAGGTATCGGGTCCCATTCCGCTTCCGACCGACAAAGAGGTTATCACAATCCTGAGGGCGGTTCATAAGTACAAGTATTCGCGTGAGCAGTTTGAAAGAAGAACTCACAAAAGACTGATTGATATAGTTGTTCCCGGCGCAAAGACCATGGAATCGCTAATCAAGATAGACTTGCCCGCGGGCGTTGAAATAGACGTAATTCAAAAGTAATAACCGCAAAAGGGCAAGCAAAGCTTATATCGCAGTAGCCAAAGGCTATGATGCGGGTCAAGTTCATACCGGCTTTTGTATGAACCAATAACTGATAAGGAGGAAAAAACATGAAAAAAGCAATTTTAGGCACAAAGATTGGCATGACACAAATCTTTGGCGAAGGCGGCGTTGTTATCCCCGTAACGGTCGTTATGGCGGGTCCGTGCGTTGTCACACAGAAAAAGACTGTTGAAACGGACGGTTACGACGCTGTGCAGGTAGGCTTCGGCGACGTTAAGGAGAAGCATCTTAACAAGCCGCAGCTCGGTCATTTTAAAAAGGCGAACACCGCAAACAAAAAATATGTCAGAGAGTTAAGACTTGACGATTGCTCGGCTCTGAATGTAGGAGACGAAATCAAGTCCGACGTTTTCGCGGCCGGAGATAAGGTTGACGTTACGGGTATTTCAAAGGGTAAAGGCTTTGCCGGCCCGATGAAGCACGGTCTTCACAGAGGTCCCATGACGCACGGTTCAAAGAGTAAAAGAGTTTCAGGTTCAATGGGTATGTGCTCCAACCCCGGAAGAGTCTTCAAGGGTAAGGTACTGCCGGGACACATGGGCGTTCAAAGAGTTACGGTTCAAAATCTTGAGGTCGTCAAGGTGGACGCCGAGCAGAATTTGATTTTGATAAAGGGCGCAATTCCCGGCTCAAAGGGCGGACTTGTTACAATAAAGAACAGCGTGAAGGCATAATCGGGATTGTTTGGAAAGGAGGAAATATAATGGCTACAGTTGCTTTATATAACATGGAAGGCGCAAAGACGGGCAGCATGGAGGTTTCCGACGCGGTTTTTGCGGCTGAAGTGAATCAATCGGTGCTGCATACGGTAATCGTGAACTATCTTGCAAATCAAAGACAAGGCACGCAGAGCACCAAGACGCGCACGGAAGTAAGCGGCGGCGGCGCAAAGCCCTGGAGGCAGAAAGGCACAGGCCGCGCGAGACAGGGAAGCATCCGCGCTCCGCAGTGGACGGGCGGCGGCGTTGCGTTGGGTCCCAAGCCGAGAAGCTACAGATTCAGCGTGAACAAAAAGGTAAAGAGAATCGCTTTAAAAAGCGCGCTTTCCGTTAAGTACGCGGATTACAAGGTATTTGTTATCGACGAGCTTAAGATGGATGAAATCAAGACCGCGAAGATAGTAAATCTCCTTAAAGGTCTCGACGTAAACACAAAGGCTCTTATAGTTACGGCGGAGGCTGACGAGAACATTTACAAGTCGGCGAGAAACATAAAAAATGTTACTCCGACGCATGTAGGCACGCTTAACACGTATGATGTTATGAACCACGACGCGTTTATCGTATCAAAGGACGCGGTGGCAAAGATTGAGGAGGTGCTTGCATAATGAATTCGTATGATATTCTTAAAAGACCAATCATCTCTGAGCGCAGTATGGATAAAATCTATGACAGAGAGGGTAACGAGATAAAGAAGTACACCTTCGAGGTCCCCAAGACTGTGAATAAGGTCGAGATAAAGAAGGCTGTCGAAGAGGTATTCCCCGGAGTTAAGGTTGCTAAGGTCAACACGATGAACGTTCTCGGTAAGGTTAAGAGAATGGGCCGCTATGAGGGCAGACGCGCTTCATGGAAGAAGGCAATCGTAACGCTTACCGATGACAGCAAGACGATTGAGTTCTTTGAAATTTAATCGCAAATTTAGAGAATAAGGAGAGTAAAGGATAATGGCACTTAAGAAATATAATCCTACTTCGCCTGCCAGAAGATTTATGACGGTTTCGGACTTCTCGGAAATAACGAAGAAGTCTCCCGAGCGCTCACTCCTCGCAAAGAAGGATAAGAACGCGGGAAGAAATTCCTACGGTAGAATTACCGTGCGTCACAGAGGCGGCGGCAACAGAAGAAAGTACAGAATTATAGACTTTAAGAGAAACAAGGACGGAATGCCCGCTACCGTAATCGGTATCGAGTACGATCCGAACAGAAGCGCGAACATCGCCCTCATTCAGTATGAGGACGGCGAGAAGGCTTATATCATCGCTCCCATAGGTCTCACGGACGGCGACGTTGTGGTATCGGGCGAAGGCGCGGACATCAAGCCGGGCAACGCGCTGTTTATAAAGGATATTCCCGTGGGTACGCTCATTCACAATATCGAGCTTTATCCGGGTAAGGGCGCGCAGCTCGTAAGAAGCGCGGGAAACAGCGCACAGCTTATGGCAAAGGAAGGCAAGTACGCGCAGGTCAAGCTCCCGTCGGGCGAGGTTAGAATGGTAAGACTTGACTGCAAAGCCACAATAGGCGTTGTAGGCAATCAGGAACATTCAAACATCTCAATCGGTAAAGCGGGCAGAAAGCGCCACATGGGTTGGAGACCGACCGTTCGAGGCGTTGTTATGAACCCGAACGACCACCCGCACGGCGGCGGCGAGGGCAAGTCGCCCATCGGACGTCCCGCGCCGGTTACTCCGTGGGGTAAGCCGGCTCTCGGTCTTAAGACGAGAAAGCATAAGAACAGAACCGACAAGTTCATTGTAAAGAGAAGAAACGCCAAATAATCGATATTACTGAAAGGAGGAAGATTTAATGGGCAGATCACTTAAAAAAGGCCCTTTCGTTGAGGAGCGTCTTATGAGCAGGATAGAAGCCATGAACGCGGCGAACGAGAAGAAGGTCGTTAAAACATGGTCGAGAGCTTCCACAATTTTCCCTGAAATGGTTGGACACACAATCGCGGTGCATGACGGCAGAAAGCACGTCCCCGTATTTATCAGCGAGGATATGGTAGGTCACAGACTCGGCGAGTTTGCACCGACAAGAACCTTTAGGGGTCACGCAGGTGCAAAGACATCGAAATAATTCCGCTTTCGGGCTGCTTTGAACTTTTTTTCGCACTTGCGTACCAACGTACGCGGCGCACGAAAAGAAACTCCAAATCAGCCTCGGAATCGAAATTATTTCCCGTTGATCGATATAAGACTGTAAATTAAAATAGGAAAGCAGGGAATTATTCCCGTTACAATTATTGCAAAAAGGAGGAATCCACACATGGAAGCACGCGCAGTGTTGAGATATGCTCGTATTTCGCCGAGAAAGGTGAAGATAGTGCTTGATCTTATAAGAAACAAGCCTGTCAGCGTTGCAAAGGGTATTCTTAATAATACTCCGAAAGCGGCGAGCGAGTATTTGTTAAAGCTTCTTGCGTCTGCCGAGGCGAACGCGGAGAACAATCATGATATGGATAAAGATAAGTTATACGTTGCAGAATGTTTTGCAACTCAGGGTCCTACTTTAAAGAGAATACAGCCTCACGCACAGGGCAGGGCGTTTAAGATTTTAAAGAGAACCAGCCATATCACTTTAGTATTAAAGGAAATGGACAACTAATCGAAAAGGAGGTTCACTAATGGGACAAAAGGTTAATCCGCACGGACTTAGAGTCGGTGTTATAAAGGACTGGGATTCCACATGGATTGCCGGCAAGAAGGATTTCGGAAACCAGTTGGTTGAGGACTACAATATAAGAAAATTTGTTAAGAAGGCTTGCTTTGACGCGGGCGTTGCGAAGATTGGCATAGAGAGAAAGCAGAACAGAGTTTTCATCACCATTCACGCGGCGAAGCCGGGCATAATCATCGGACGCGGCGGCGCGGAAATCGACAAGCTTAAGGCACAAATCGAGAAGCTTACTTCAAAGACGGTAAACGTAAACATCATGGAGGTTAAGACTCCCGATACAAACGCGCAGCTCGTCGCGGAGAATATCGCGGCGCAGCTTGAGAGACGTATCTCGTTCAGACGTGCCATGAAGCAGGTTATGGGCAGAGCGATGCGTCTTGGAGTAAAGGGTATAAAGACGGCGGTTGCCGGTCGTGTGGGCGGCGCGGAAATCGCGAGAACGGAGCAGTACCACGAGGGTACAATTCCCCTGCAGACACTGAGAGCGGATATAGATTACGGATTTGCCGAGGCAAAGACGACTTACGGAATCCTCGGTGTTAAGGTATGGATATACAAGGGTGAAATTCTTAATGTTGCCGACGGAAGAAGAAAGGAAGCCGCCGCGCAGGCAGGCAACCAAAGACGCGATAATCGTCGCCGCGGTGACAGAAAACCGAAAGGAGGCAGATAATCATGTTATTACCCAAAAGAGTTAAATACAGACGCGTTATGCGCGGAAGAATGAAAGGTAAGGCAACACGCGGTAACGTTGTGTCAAACGGTGAGTTCGGTCTCCAGGCTTTGGAGCCGGCGTGGATCACGTCAAGACAGATCGAGGCGGCTCGTATCGCTATGACGAGATATACGCGCAGAGGCGGTCAGGTATGGATAAAGATATTCCCCGATAAGCCGGTAACGAGAAAGCCGGCGGAAACGCGAATGGGTTCCGGTAAGGGCGCTCCCGAGTACTGGGTAGCCGTAGTAAAGCCCGGCAGAGTATTATTTGAGATGGCGGGCGTAAGCGAGGATACAGCAAGAGAGGCTATGCGTCTTGCTATGCACAAGCTTCCTATCAAGTGTAAGTTTGTGACGAAACAGGCAGAGGATGGTGAATAAGAATGAAAGTAAATGAGCTAAGAGATTTATCAACGCCCGAGCTTGAGGAAAAGTTGGCGGAGAGTAAGCAGGAGCTTTTTAATCTGAGGTTCCAGCACGCCATTAATCAACTGGAAAATCCCAAGAGAATAGGCGAAGTGAAGAAAACTATCGCTCGTATTTTAACCATCATTCATGAAAGAGAGCTGCAAGGCAGCGCGATGTGACGCGCGATTATCCGCGCAGACGGGTAACGGCGCGGGGTATGAGCAGATAGAACTATATAAAGAATGTGCGGAAGGAGGCACTTATCTGTGGAAGAAAGAAACAGCCGTAAGGTTAAGATAGGTAAAGTAATCAGCAATAAGATGGATAAGACAATCGTTGTTGCTATAGAAGAAAACAGAAAACACGCGCTTTATGGTAAAATTGTAAAGAATACGTACAAGTTAAAGGCGCATGATGAAGAGAACGTATGCTCCGTCGGTGATAAGGTAAGAGTTATGGAAACAAGACCTTTGTCAAAGGATAAGAGATGGAGATTGGTGGAAATCGTTGAAAAAGTTAAGTAATATGGCGTTTCCCGGAAGGAGGAAATTTTAATGATTCAACAACAAACACTTTTGAAAGTGGCTGATAATACGGGCGCTAAGGAAGTTATGTGTATCCGCGTAATGGGCGGCAGCAGAAAGAGATATGCCGCGGTTGGCGACGAAATCATTTGCAGCGTTAAGAAGGCAACACCGGGCGGCGTTGTGAAGAAAGGCGACGTTGTGAAGGCGGTTGTGGTCAGAACGGTTAAAGAGTCAAAGCGCGCCGACGGCTCGTACATCAGATTCGACGAGAATGCGGCGGTTATCGTAAGAGACGATAAAAACCCGAGAGGTACACGTATCTTTGGCCCCGTCGCAAGAGAGCTCAGAGATAAAGAGTACATGAAGATACTTTCATTGGCTCCGGAAGTTCTTTGATTAAGGAGGATAATTGGTACAATGAAAAAAATGCATGTTAAAAGAGGCGATATTGTAAAGGTAATCGCCGGTAAGGATAAAGGCAAAGAGGGCAAAATCATTACCGCCATTCCAAGCGCGAACAAGGTAATCGTCGAGGGCGTCGCTGTAGCGAAGAGACATCAAAAGGCGAGGATCCAGGGTCAGGAAAGCGGTATTATCCATAAGGAAATGCCGATTGACGCTTCAAACGTAATGAGAGTTTGCTCGAAGTGCGGAAAACCGGCAAGAACGGGCATAAGAGTTCTTGCGGACGGCTCAAAAATAAGATACTGCAAAAAATGTGATGCAGAACTTAGCGATTGATTTTCGAGAGGAGGAAAATTCTGACAATGAGTAGAATGCAAGATAAATATAATAAAGAAGCTGCTCCGGCTCTCATGGAGAAGTTTGGTTACAAAAGCGTAATGCAGATACCTAAGCTCGACAAAATCGTTGTAAATATCGGTATGGGCGAGGCGAAGGACAATCCCAAGGCGATTGAAGCCGCTTGCTCGGATTTGGCCGCTATCACGGGACAGAAGCCTATCGTCACGAAGGCTAAGAAGTCTGTCGCAAACTTCAAGCTTAGAGAAGGCATGAACATTGGCTGCAAGGTGACATTGAGATCAGACAAGATGTATGAATTCTTAGACAGGTTCTTCAATGTCGCGCTTCCGCGCGTAAGAGACTTTAGAGGTATTAACCCGAACGGCTTCGACGGAAGAGGCAATTACAGCGTGGGCGTTAAGGAACAGCTCATATTCCCTGAAATCGACTACGATAAAATCGACAAAATCAGAGGTATGGACATAAACATTGTTACAACCGCAAAAACGGACGAGGAAGCAAGGGAGCTTCTTGCGCTTCTCGGCGCTCCGTTTCGTTCATAATTGATAAGGAGGATTTAACAATGGCAAGAAAAGCAATGATTTTAAAGCAGCAGAGAAAGCCGAAGTATTCGACACGAGCTTATACAAGATGCAAGATTTGCGGACGCCCGCACGCTTACCTTCGTAAGTTTGGTATTTGCCGTATATGCTTCAGGGAGCTTGCGTACAAGGGTCAAATTCCCGGAGTGAGAAAGGCAAGCTGGTAAAACACGCTCATTCTGTTTTATAAAATATTTAGATAGAGTACGAATTCTTTTAAAGATTTCGGAAGGAGGTAAATTAAATGCAAATAACTGATCCAATCGCAGATTTGCTTACAAGAATCAGAAACGCAAGCTCATCAAAGCATGAAACGGTCGATGTTCCCGCTTCAAACATGAAGAAGGCGATTGTGGAAATTCTTAACGATGAGGGCTATATAAAGGGCTATCAGGTAATTGAGGACGGCAAGCAGGGCGTTATCAGAATTACGCTGAAGTACGGTCCCAACAAAGAGAAGGTTATAAGCGGTCTTAAAAGAGTTTCTAAGCCGGGTCTGAGATTTTACGCCGGAGCAGACGAGCTTCCGAGAGTATTAAAGGGTCTTGGTATCGCGATAATCTCCACTTCAAAGGGCATCATGACCGATAAGGAAGCAAGAAAGCAGAATATTGGCGGAGAAGTACTCGCCTTTATATGGTAGAAAGCTAATGAAGATTTTTTTAGCCTTCGGTCCGATTTCCCGTTTTTCGGCGTTAAAGCCGCTTGCCGTACAGGACTACTGCCGTCGCGGCTTTGCCTTGAAAAACAAAAAATCAACTCCGAAGTTAAAAAAATCGGTTGGTTTCCTATAATAGCGTAAAGCTAAAAGAATTAAATAAATAACTGAAAACCTGCAAATACGCAGAGTAAATTTAAGTTAAGGAGGAAAAATCCTATGTCAAGAATAGGTAAAATGCCTATCACCGTTCCTGCCGGAGTTGAGGTAAAGATCGGTGAGAACAACGAGATAACGGTTAAGGGTAAAAACGGCACTCTCACGAGAACGCTGCACCCCGACATGATTGTAAAGTGTGAGGGAGGCGTTATAACCGTTGAGCGTCCGTCAGAGGATAAAATGCACAAGTCGCTGCATGGTCTTACAAGAACACTTGTAAACAACATGGTTGTCGGCGTTACGGAAGGATTTACTAAGGAGCTTGAGATAAACGGCGTCGGTTACAGAGCCGCGATGCAGGGCAAGACGCTCAATTTGAGCCTCGGCTACTCGCATCCCGTATTGTACGAGGCTAAGGACGGGGTAACAATCGAGGTACCCGCTCCGAACAAAATCCTTGTAAAGGGCGCTAACAAAGAAGATGTTGGAGCTACTGCCGCAAAGATAAGAGAGTTCAGACAGCCTGAGCCTTACAAGGGTAAAGGTATCAAGTATGTCAATGAACATATAAGACGTAAAGAGGGAAAAGCAGGAGCTAAGAAGAAATAATTGAAAGGAGTGTTCTTAAATGATTAAGAAGATAGATACAAAAGCGGCAAGAGTTCGTCGCCATAAAAGAGTTAGAAAGAACATCTCCGGCACAGCGGAGAGACCCCGCCTGAACGTGTTCAGAAGCGCGAAGCATATCTACGCTCAGATTATTGACGATGTTAAGGGAGTTACCCTTGTGGCTGCGTCAAGCATGGATAAGGATTTTGACGGCTACGGCGGTAATGTCGAGGGCGCGAAAAAGGTCGGCATGAAGATTGCCGAGAAAGCAAGCGCCGCGGGCATTAAGGCGGTAGTATTCGACAGAGGCGGATATGTTTATCACGGCAGAGTTGCCGCTCTTGCGGAAGGCGCAAGAGAGGGCGGACTGGAATTCTAACAGAAGGAGGACGAATAAGTTGACTGAAAGATTAGACTTGGAAGCTTTGGAGCTTGAAGAAAATGTCGTAGCAATAAATCGTGTTGCTAAAACAGTTAAGGGCGGCAGAACGATGAGATTTAGCGCTTTGGTCGTTGTGGGTGACAGAAACGGTCACGTCGGCTACGGTCAGGGCAAGGCTGCCGAAATTCCCGACGCTATAAGAAAGGGTATCGACAGCGCGAAGAAAAACCTTATAAACGTTCCCCTTGTAGGAACGACAATTCCGCATGAGGTAACAGGTATCGCGGGTGCGGGCAAGGTTCTTTTAAAGCCTGCCTCACAGGGTACCGGAGTTATCGCGGGCGGTGCGGCGCGTGCCGTGCTGGAGCTTGCGGGCGTTAAGGATATAAGGGCAAAGAGTCTGCGTTCAAACAATAAGAGAAACGTGGTTAGTGCTACTGTACAGGGCTTGTCTGAGCTTAAGCAGATCGACGAGGTTGCGAAGCTGCGCGGCAAGACTGTAGACCAAATCAGAGGTTAATAAGGAGGCACATGGACAATGGCTAAGTTAAAGATAACGTTAGTCAAGAGTACAATCGGCAGAAAGAAAGATCAAATCGCGACGGTTGAGGCTCTTGGACTTAAGAAAATAAGAAGCGTCGTTGAACATAACGACACACCTCAGATAAGAGGAATGATAAACAAGGTTTCTCACCTTGTAACAGTTGAAGAAAACTAAAGTAAGGAGGTGCAGCAAAATGAACTTAAACGAACTGAGGCCCGCTGAAGGCTCAAAGTTTGCTCCCAAGAGAGTGGGCAGAGGTATCGGAAGCGGAACAGGTAAAACTTCGGGTAAAGGTCATAAGGGACAAAACGCCAGAAGCGGCGGCGGAGTGAGACCGGGCTTTGAAGGCGGACAGATGCCCCTTTACAGGAGACTTCCTAAACGTGGTTTTAAGAATATATTTGCTAAGCAGTATGTCGCTGTCAACGTGGAGGAGCTTAACAAGCTCGAGGACGGAAGCGACGTTACGGCTGAGGTACTCAAGGAAAGCGGTATCATCAGCAAGACGCTTGACGGCGTAAAAATCTTAGGCAGAGGCGAGCTTACAAAGAAGCTTAACGTTAAAGTTGCCAAGATGAGCGCGTCCGCCAAGGAAAAGATTGAAAAGGCGGGCGGAAAGGCAGAGGTGATATAAAATGCTTCAGACTTTAAGAAACGCATGGAAAATCCCCGACTTAAGACGCAGAATACTTTTCACGTTAATGATGCTTATCGTATTCAGATTCGGCGCGCACATCCCCGTACCGTATTTGAGCTCGGAGGCTATGCAGGCGTTCCTCGGTCAGGGAACAGACTTATTCAGCCTGTTTGACGTGTTTACGGGCGGCGCGTTCTCAAACGCTACCGTTATGGCGATGGGTGTTTCACCTTACATCAACGCGTCGATTATAGTGCAGCTTCTTACCGTTGCCATTCCTTCGCTTGAACGTCTTGCGAAAGAAGGCTTGGAGGGAAGAAAGAAGCTCAACAAGATAACAAGATACCTCGGTATCGCGCTCGCGTTTATTCAGGGCGCGGGACTGTATGTGACGCTTTACAATATGGGAAGCGCAATCACAAATCCGAGCGTGCTTACGTTCTTCGTAATCGTGCTTACGTTCACGGCGGGTACGGCGTTTATCATCTGGCTGGGCGAGCTTATTACGGAAAAAGGTCTCGGAAACGGCGTGTCGATGATCATCTTTGCGGGTATCGTTTCGAGAATACCGATGTCGGCTTACAATCTGTATAATCAGAAGCTTGGCAGCGGCATCACGGCGGGCGGACTTATCTTCGTTGCCGCGGTTGTTATTGTCGCGATAGCCGCTATCACATTCGTTGTATTCTTCTCGGACGCGGAGCGCAGAATACCTGTGCAGTACGCAAAGAGAGTTGTCGGAAGAAAGATGTACGGCGGTCAGAGTACAAATATCCCGATCAAAGTCGCGGCGGGCGGCGTTATGCCTATCATCTTCGCGTCGTCGATCATGGCGTTCCCCGCGACAATCGTAAGATTGCTTTCGGGCGGTAATATGCCGCAGAGTCCGAGTATCGGATATTATATCCTCGGCTGTTTGTCGGCGGGATTCGCGTCGGAATGGTGGACCAGTGTTGTATACGCGGTACTTTACGCGCTCCTTATACTCTTCTTCACGTATTTCTATTCTTCAATCCAGTTCAACCCGATTGAGCTTGCGAATAATATGAAGAAGAACGGCGGATATATTCCGGGTATCAGACCGGGCAAGCCGACGAGCGACTATATTCACAAGATTTCGTCAAGACTTAATCTTGTGGGAGCGTTCTTCCTTGCGGTCGTAGCCATACTGCCTGTAATCGTGGGCGCGGTATTCAATATATCGTCGCTGCAGATAGGCGGTACGTCGCTTCTGATTATGGAAGGCGTTGCGCTTGAAACCGTAATGCAGATAGAATCGCAGATGACGATGAGGCACTACAAGGGCTTTTTGGAATAAAAATTCCATATTTGGCGCACCTCGGCTCTTTTCGCTCGGGGCAGTATATGAATACGGCACCGCTCGCAAAAATAACCGATCTGCGCTCAAATCTGAAATTTTGAAAAATAATTATATCCAATGCAGAAAGGGCGGTTTGAATAGTATGAATTTAGTATTAATGGGACCTCCGGGAGCCGGAAAAGGCACTCAGGGCGAGATTTTATCGAAGCGTCTGGGCATTGACACAATTTCGACGGGAGTTATGCTCAGAACCGCTATCAAGGAACAGACAGAGGTCGGCAAGCTTGCGGAGGGATATATCAACGAGGGCAAGCTTGTCCCCGATGACGTAATAGTTAAAATTGTAAAGGAAAGACTTGCCAAGCCCGACTGCGCGAACGGATTTATCCTCGACGGATTTCCGCGTACGACAGCTCAGGCGGAGGCGCTTACAAAGTCGGGCGTAAGGATAGACAAGGTGCTGTCGCTTGAAGTGGACGATGAGAAAATTGTCGAGCGGCTTTCGTCGAGACGCGAATGTTCAAAGTGCGGCGCTCCGTACAATGTAATTTCCAATAAGCCCGCGCAGGAGGGTAAATGTGATAAGTGCGGCGGTGAACTCATACAGCGCGCCGACGATACCCCCGAAACGATTAAGAACAGACTTAACGTTTATCACGAGCAGACAGAACCGATAAAGGCATATTATGACAAGCTGGGACTTCTTGTTACCGCCAAGGGCGAGGAAAAGCTTGAAGATACCACGGCTAATGTTGCCAAGGCTCTCGGACTTGAGGTGTGATTTATGATAACGGTTAAATCCGCAAAGCAAGTCGAAAAAATGCGCGCGTCGGCAAAAGTCACCAAAGAGGCTTTGGAGCTTCTCGAAAAGCATATAAAGCCGGGCGTGAATACGGCGCAGCTCGATAAAATAGCGCATGATTTTATTGTTTCAAAGGGTGCCAAGCCTAATTTCCTTAATTACAACGGTTTTCCGGGAAGTATATGCGCGTCGGTAAACGACGAGGTTGTACACGGGATTCCGAGTAAAAAGGCTGTTTTAAAGGAAGGCGACATAATCAGTATAGATATGGGCGCTGTCCTTGACGGGTGGCACAGCGACGCGGCGCGTACGTTCGGGGTCGGTAAGATTTCCGATGAGGCGCAGCGGCTTATAGATGTGACGCGCGAAAGCTTTTTTGAGGGAATTAAGTACTTGAAGCACGGTGCCAAATTAGGCGACGTTTCGTCAGCTATTCAGAATTATGTTGAAAAGCACGGCTACGGCGTTGTCCGCGACCTTGTGGGTCACGGTATAGGTCAAAATCTTCACGAGGATCCGAGCGTACCGAATTTCGGCAGGGCGGGTCACGGAGTAAAGCTTGCGGCCGGTATGACGCTCGCGATTGAGCCTATGGTCAACGCGGGTACGTACAAGGTGGCGGTGCTTGACGATGACTGGACGGTCGTAACCGACGACGGAAGCCTGTCGGCCCACTATGAAAACACCGTATTGATTACAAAAGACGGTTATGAAATATTAACGCTGTAAGGAGTATGGTATGGAAATTATAGAGGGGTCAATAGTCCGTTCCATAGCGGGACGGGACAAGGGAGATTTATTTATAGTTATCTCGCGCGAGGGCGATTACGCGTATCTCGCGAACGGGGAACTTAGAAAGGTAGACCGTCCCAAGAAGAAAAAGCTCAAGCATTTGCAGGGCAGTAACACCGTTTCTGAATTTATACGGAATAAATTGCAGACAGCGGGAAAGGTTACCAACTCTGAGGTGCGAAAAGCATTGTCGGAATTTAATTAAAATTTCTTTGGAGCGTATCACGAAAATAGGAGGATGTAACGTGGCTAAGGATGATGTATTGGAATTAGAGGGTACGGTTGTGGAAAACCTGCCGAACGCAATGTTTAAAGTAGAGCTTGAAAATGGGCATCAGGTGCTGGCACATATTTCAGGCAAGCTGAGAATGAATTTCATAAAGATTCTGCCCGGTGATAAGGTGACGCTTGAAATGAGCCCGTATGACCTTACCAGAGGCAGAATCACATGGAGATCCAAGTAATAAACTTGAACTGAGACGACAAGGAGGTAATTAACGTGAAAGTACGTCCGTCAGTAAAACCTATTTGCGAAAAGTGCAAAATAATAAAGAGAAAAGGTAAAGTAATGGTAATATGTGAGAATCCGAAGCATAAGCAGAAGCAAGGCTAAAAAGTCCATATTTGGCACATATCGGATTTTTTGCCTACCTTGCGTACACAAGTACGCGGCGGCAGTCAAGAAAATCCGATCTGCACTCAAATCTGAACTTTTTAACAGTTGCCGGAGGAACGATATATTACCGCAGAATTTGTTTATGACTTATTCAAGCGCGGCTGACCCGAAAAAAAGGGTAGCTTGAAGAGGTTAAAAAAATACAACACTATTAAATTTTTTGATGATATCTTTTATGGAGGTGTAGAAAAGTATGGCAAGAATAGCAGGTGTTGACTTACCGAGAGAAAAAAGAGTAGAAGTTGGTCTTACCTATATATACGGCATTGGACTTAGCAGCTCACAGAAAATTCTTGAAAAGACAGGAGTTAATCCCGACACGAGAGTAAAGGACCTTACGGAGTCCGACGTAAGTAAGCTCAGAGAGGTTATTGACGCGGAATACACGGTGGAGGGTGATCTTCGCCGCCAGATAGCGCTTGATATTAAGCGTCTTATGGAAATCGGATGCTACAGAGGTATCCGTCACAGAAAGGGTCTGCCGGTAAGGGGACAGAACACTAAGAACAATGCGAGAACCCGTAAGGGTCCGGCGAGGACAATCGCGGGCAAGAAGAAATAAAGGAGGGACTAAACTAAATGGCTAAGGTAGCAAAGAGAACGACAAGAACAAGACGTCGTGACAGAAAAAACGTTGAAAAAGGAGCGGCTCATATCCGTTCAACCTTTAACAATACAATAGTTACAATCACAGATACAGCCGGTAACGCTATATCGTGGGCGAGCGCCGGTGGTTTAGGCTTCCGCGGATCGAGAAAGAGCACTCCGTTCGCCGCGCAGACAGCCGCGGAAACGGCGGCAAAAGCGGCTATGGAGCATGGCATGAAAACAGTTGAGGTTTACGTAAAGGGTCCCGGCGCCGGACGTGAGGCAGCCATAAGAGCTTTGCAGGCGACAGGTCTTGACGTTACGATGATTAAGGACGTAACGCCCATTCCTCATAACGGATGCAGACCGCCGAAGCGCAGAAGAGTCTGATTGTATATTATTGTAAAGGAGGAAAAAGAGCATGGCAGTAAACAAACAACCCGTTTTAAAGAGATGCAAGACTTTGGGCATTAACCCCGCCACAATGGGTATTGACAAGTCGTCGAACAGAACACCGAAGCAGGGAAGAAGAAAGCAGTCCGAATACGGCTTGCAGCTTAACGAAAAGCAAAAGGTTAAGTTTATATACGGCGTACTTGAGAAGCAGTTCAGAAAGTATTACGTTATGGCGACTAAGAGACAGGGTATCACAGGTGAGATGCTTCTCCAAATTTTGGAGTCGAGACTTGATAACGTTGTTTTCAGGCTCGGACTTGCAAACACGAGAAGAGAAGCAAGACAGATAGTTAATCACGGTCATATCACGGTGAACGGCAAGAAGGTTGACATTCCTTCGTACCTTGTAAAGCCCGGCGATGTGGTTTCGGTAAGGGAAAAGAGTAAGAACTCGGTGAGAATTAAGGAAATTGTTGAAACAAACGCGAACAGAATTATTCCAAAGTGGCTTTCAATGGACAAGAATACGCTTACAGGCAAGGTTCTTGCGCTGGCTACAAGAGAAGACATTGATTACGAGGTAGAGGAACATCTTATTGTCGAACTTTATTCTAAATAATCATATGTCACCCTCGGTAAGTGGATATATATATGTTTTAAAGAGTTGTTTTGAAGCGGAACAAGATAGGTTCCTGATTCGACTCAGATTTTAAAGGAGGGTTCTGAAATGATAGAAATGGAAAAGCCAAATATAGAATGCGCCCAAATGAGCGAGGACGGCAGATACGGCAAATTCGTTGTATCGCCGCTTGAGCGCGGCTACGGTACCACGCTCGGCAATTCGCTCCGCAGGATTTTGCTTTCATCTTTGCCGGGCGCGGCTGCCACGTCAATCAAGATTGAGGGTGTGCAGCACGAGTTTTCGACAGTACCCGGAGTTACGGAGGATGTTACGGAGCTTATTCTTAACATCAAGAAGCTTGCACTTAAAATTCACGGCGACCTCCCCAAGACCGTTTATATTGAGGCAAAAGGCGCGCAGGAAATAAAGGCGGGCGATATAAAGCGTGATGATGACGTTGAAATATTCAATCCCGACCTTCATATCGCGACGCTTAACGATGACGCTAATCTTTATATTGAGATTACTTTGTCAAAGGGCAGAGGTTACGTCAGCGCGGAGCAGAACAAGCAGAGTATACAGCCCATAATCGGGGTGATACCTGTGGATTCTATCTATACTCCTGTGACCAAGGTGAATTATACAGTAGAAAACACTCGTGTGGGTCAGTATACGGACAGAGAAGAGCTTGTGGTTGAAGTTTGGACAAACGGTACTATTAAGCCGGACGAGGCGGTGTCGCTTGCCGCTAAGATAATGAACGACCTGCTTTCATTGTTTGTAGACCTTTCGGACGACGCGAAGAACGCGGAAATAATCGTTGAAAAGGAAGAGAACAAGAAAGAAAAGGTTCTTGAAATGACTATCGAGGAGCTTGATTTGTCGGTTCGTTCATACAACTGCTTGAAGCGCGCGGCTATCAATACGGTCGAGGATCTTACCAACAAGTCCGAGGAGGACATGATGAAAGTAAGAAACCTGGGAAGAAAGTCGCTTGAAGAAGTCATAAACAAATTGAATGGTTTAGGTCTTTACCTTAAAAAAGAAGAAGATTAAATAGGAGGTAACGGTTATGCCGGGAACAAGAAAGTTAAATCGCCCAACAAGCCAGAGAAAAGCTATGCTGCGTAATCTCGTAACAAGCTTTTTGGAAACGGGTAGAATAGAAACTACTTTGACGAGAGCAAAGGAAACTCAGAGTATGGCTGAAAAGATGATTACTCTTGGCAAAGCGAACACATTACATTCTCGTCGTCAGGCATTGGAGTTTATTACGAAAGAAGACGTTGTAACAAAGGTTTTCAATGAAATTGCTCCCAAGTACGCCGAAAGAAACGGCGGCTATACAAGAATTTATCAGACGGGTCCGCGCCGCGGTGACAGCGCGCCTATGGCGATTCTTGAGCTTGTAGACTAAAATAATATTAAAAAACGGCTTCAAAAAGAAGCCGTTTTTTTGTATGCGCGCTGAGCGTATCGGTTATTGCATTTTGATTTGGGGCGGTATATAATATAGACAGATTATAAATTTTCGGGAGGTATGTAAAATGAATGTAAGCGAAGCGATACGAGCGAGACGAAGCGTGCGTAAGTACAAGGCGGCGCAAATTCCCGACGAGGATATTAAAACGATACTGGAGGCGGCGATGTGCGCACCGAGCGCGTGCAATACGCGCCCTTGGGAATTTGTGGTGCTTAGGAGTGATGAAGCGAAGCAAAAAGCGCTTGATATTCACCCATACGCGAAGCATCTTGCCGCGGCGTCGATAGGTATTCTCGTATGCGGCAGACCCGACCTGCAGGAGGGTATAGCGTCGGGCTTCTTCCCGCAGGACTGCGGCGCGGCGATTGAAAATATCCTGCTCCAATGCACCGAGCTCGGTTACGGTTCATGCTGGTGCGGTATTTATCCGGGCGAGGAGAGAACGCCGAAGTTTAAGGAAGCGTTTGGTCTCACGAGTACGCCGGTCGCGCTGATCGTTGTCGGCGTGCCGGACGAGGAGCCCGCCATGCGCGGTTTCTACGACGAAACGCGCGTAAAGGTACTGTAACAAAAAAAACGGCGCAAAGCCGTTTTTTTGTATGCATAACATTCTACCGCGCGCGTTTGTGTAGGGGCGGCGATTCGCCGCCCGCGGGCGACCAATGGTCGCCCCTACAACGCCGCTGCGCGGCTACACCTCATCCACCGCCTTCGGCGGTCCCCCTTCCCCTCAAGGGGAAGGCTAGCGGGACGTCGAGGCGCCGTCCCCTACGCCCACTTTTTGAATTTTCATCGTAGGGGCTGGCGCCCTCGACAGCCCTAATATATCACAAAATCCCCTCGGAGAGGGGATTTTGCTTGCTACAATTTTACAACAGCTTTTTCAACCTGTCGTCCACTGCCCTGAGAAATGCTTCGGTATCGACTTTCTGCTTATTTTCAAGCGTTGAAAGCAGATACAAATCGCCGGTCATTACGCCGTCCTCAATCGTCTGTACCGTCGCCTTTTCGAGGCAGTCGGCGAAGTTTACAAGCTCGGGCAGTGCATCGAGCTCGCCGCGCTTACGGAGCGCGCCGGTCCACGCGAACAGCGTCGCAACGGAGTTCGTCGAGGTTTTTTCACCCTTTAGGTGTTTATAATAATGGCGCTGTACCGTGCCGTGAGCCGCCTCGTACTCGTAAATGCCGTCGGGCGAAACGAGAACCGAGGTCATCATCGCGAGCGAGCCGTAAGCCGTCGCAACCATGTCCGACATGACATCGCCGTCATAGTTCTTGCACGCCCATATGTAGCCGCCGTTCGAGCGCACAACGCGCGCAACCGCGTCGTCAATGAGCGTGTAAAAATACTCTATTCCCGCCGCGTCGAATTTTTCCTTGTATTCAGCGTCAAAAATCTCTTGGAAAATATCCTTAAAGCGGTGGTCGTATTTTTTGGAAATTGTATCCTTAGTCGCGAACCAAATATCCTTTTTCATATCGAGCGCGTAGTTGAAGCACGCTCTCGCGAAGCTCGCAATCGACTTGTCGCGGTTATGTACGCCCTGAATGATGCCGTCCTCGTCCGCGAAATCGTATATAAGCTCGCGCGTTTCGTTGCCGTCCTTATCGGTCGTCACAAGCTCCGCCTTGCTTCCCGCCTTGACCTGCATTTCGACGTTCTTGTAAATGTCTCCGTAAGCGTGACGCGCAATCGTGATAGGCTGCGTCCACGTCGGGATATACGGCGTTATGCCCTTTACGAGTATCGGCGTACGGAAAACCGTGCCGTCGAGCATAGCTCTTATAGTACCGTTGGGCGACTTCCACATTTCCTTTAAGTCGTACTCGTCCATTCTCGCGGCGTTCGGTGTTATGGTCGCGCACTTTACCGCGACGCCGTACTTCTTTGTCGCGTTCGCGCTGTCAACGGTAACTTGGTCGTTCGTCGCGTTGCGGTGCTCGAGACCGAGGTCGTAGTACTCGGTTTTTAGGTCGATGTAAGGCGTAAGGAGTATGTCCTTAATCATCTTCCATATTATTCTTGTCATTTCGTCGCCGTCCATTTCGACGAGCGGCGTTTTCATCGGGATTTTTGCCATTAAGTATCAGTCCTTTCTTAATTAAAACGGGGCTGAATAATCAGCCCCATTACCTACGTTTACATTTTACCATATAATGAGCGTAATGTCAATATTAATCATCCGAATCGAGCAGCGCCGCAAAATCCTCATATGGCATGGGTCGGGCGTAGAAGAAGCCCTGCACCATCTCGCAGCCCGCTTCTTTCAAAAAGTCGCGCTGTTGTTTTGTTTCCACACCCTCGCATATCGTGTGCAGCTGTATTTTCGACGCCATTGAGATTATGGCTTCGACAATTACGCGTCCGCGGTGGTCTGTCTCCGCGTTGTCAATGAACACCTTGTCAATTTTGAGCGTGTCTATCGGTACCTTGCGCAAAAGGTTCAGCGATGAGTAGCCGCTGCCGAAGTCGTCCATGGATATGCCAAAGCCGCGTTCTTTAAGCTCGTATATAAGTGAAATGGCGCTGCTGTCCGCTTCGGAGAATATGCTTTCGGTGATTTCCATTTCTATGTATTTTTTCGGTACCTGATACTTGCTTACAAGCGCGTCAAGCTTTTGTGCGAACTGCTTGTCGCCGAGGTGGCAGCGCGACACGTTCATTGAAACGGTCACGACCTGTTCGCCGCATCTTAAACGTTCTTTAAGCATTTTCAGTACCGATTCGTACACGTAGAAGTCAAGCTGAATTATAAATCCGTTCTGCTCAAACAGCGGCACGAAAAGTCCGGGAGAGATAAGTCCCTTGTCTCTGTGGTTCCAGCGTACAAGCGCTTCCGCGCCGATTATCTTATCGGTGGCAAGCTCGTATTTGGGCTGATAGTAAACTATAAAGTCGCCTCTGTGCAGCGCGTGAACCATTTCGACCTCGATATTGTTCTTCGTATCGAGCTGCGCCGCCATTTCGTCCGTGAAGTAACGCAGATAGTTTGTGCTTCTTCCGGGAGTGTCGTCCTTTGCGATGTTCGCCTTGTCGATATAGCTTGACAACGATATTTTCGGGTCGTAAGACGGAATGGGACATACGCCTGTCTTTATCGGTACGCGGTACTCCGACGAGTCGTGTATATGTATGTCTATATGTTCCAGTGAATCGAGCAGCGCGCGGTTTTCGTCGGTGTCCTCTATAAGTATGATAAAGTTATCGCTTTGCAGACGCGCGTAAAGACCTTTGTCCTTGAATATTTTCGATATTTCGTTCGATATGCTCACAAGCGTTTGGTCGCCGATTATGTGACCGAATCTGTCATTTATAAGCTTAAAGTTGCGCGCGTCGACCGAAGCGAGCAAAAACGGCTGCTCAGGATTTTTCTCGAGCATTTTTTCAGCCGCCTTATAGAAGTACTGGCTGTTATGTATATTCGTGAGCGAGTCGCTTTGCGACAGCATTTTGAAGTACCGTTCCCGCAGCTTGAATATCGTTATTACGGTAACAAACGCGGCGAGAACAAGCAGTATCAGCCATCTGTGCTTGTAAAGGACATCGCGCACATTAGGTACGTACGCATTGCTGATAACGTACTTTTCGATTTCATCCTCCACATCGCCCGAGGGCGTGTAGCGAATCGCCGTGTTAATAAGATTTACAACGTCCTGCGGACACGTCACCTTTGATATTCCCAAGGATACCGGGACGGGAATATCGCCGCCCTCCGCGGCGGAAAGGTGGGGGTGGGTTATAAGACTTGTTTTTGTCTGCATTTCCACGGACGAAACGAGCGCCGCGTCCACTCTGTTAAAATCCGCCGCCCTGAGCAGCGAGTTTACCGAGCGGTATTCCTTTATCGTCCACGACGGATAATTATCCGCGAGATAATCCTCGATCCAAGCGTCTTTCTTCAGTATTCCAACGGTATGACTTCCGTCCTCGGTTATTTCATTGCCGTTTTTAACTATGGTAACGTAATTCATGGTCGTGTACGGAGCTGACGCTTCGACAAGCCCTTGAGTGGAACCGGAGACGTTGAGTATAATGTCGGCTCTGCCTATAACGATGCTGTTCATGTTTATGTTTTCCTGCTCGCAGGGTATGTACTCAAGTTCAAGACTGCAATTTTGCGCCACTTTTTTCATATATTCAACATATATTCCCGTATATTCGGACGTTTCCGGGTCGAAATACGCCATAGGATATTCGTTGTCGAAAATAAACACGCGCAGCTTTTCCTGCGTTTTCACGGCGCGCTCGTCCTCCGTCGTAAGCGGCACCATGTTGTTGTAGGGAACCGTGAAAGAATTACGGTAAAAATCGGGAATGAAGAACGGCGAATACGCCTTATGCTTCTTTAAAACGGAGTTTATAAACGAAAGCGTTTCGCTGTCTCCCTTTTTCACCGCGCAGTAATAATCAAACTCGCCGCACTTGGCTATGATACGCAGCCCCTCTGACGCGGAAACGGCGGGAGAGAGCATAGCGTCTACGCTGCCCTGCAAAGCCGCGCCGGTTAAAGCGTCAATATCGTCAAAATAAACAGGCGTAAAGGTGAACTTATTTTGCGCCGCGTAAGCATTTAGCGAGCTTTGGAAATAAGAGTTTTTGAGCATACCTATTTTAATATTGTTAAACGAGGAAAAATCCTCAAAATACAGCTTGCTGCCGCTCGGAGCGAGCAGAGTTAAAAAGCCCGTCGCCATAGGCTCCGAGGTATAATCCATGTACGGCAGGAGCGTATCGCTCATGGGAACCATACATAAGATATTAATACTCCCGCCGGACAGCGCGCCTATACCGTCCGAAAGAGTAAAATCACCTTTCAAATCAAGGGCGGAGTTTTCGGCGTCCGTAAAAACATCTTTAATACTGTTTTCTCCGTACTCCGTAATGTTGTTGCCGGAGAACTCATAGTCGGAGAGTATTCCCGCGTTATACGTCTTTTCGGCGTAAACGGAGCTTGCCAGCAGAAGCGGCGCAAGCAGCGAAAATACAAAAAAACATTTTCTAAAAGTATTCATGCTTTATTCCTTTACAACAAAAAAGTTTTTTAATACATATATTATATACTAACTTTAACAAATAATCAAACATTATTTACAAAAATGTCATATTTTTTTCGGAAACAGAGATACATATTGAAAAGAAAAGCGCATATACATATAACATATATTTTGGACAAAAGGAGGAAACGTAAAAGTGGAGGAGTATAACATTTACAATGATATAGCCAAGAGGAGTCAGGGAGATGTGTACATAGGCGTTGTCGGTCCTGTCCGCACCGGCAAGTCCACGTTTATAAAGAAGTTCATGGATTTGCTGGTGATACCGAATATAGAAAACGTGTACCGGGCGGAACGCGCGCGCGACGAGCTGCCGCAGTCTGCCGCCGGACGCACGATCATGACTACCGAGCCGAAGTTTATACCGAATGAGGCTGTTGAAATTTCCCTGGGCGACAACGCGCATTTAAGGGTGCGCATGATAGACTGCGTGGGATATATCGTTGACAGCTCGCTCGGCTACGTCGAGGACGGCGAGCCGAGAATGGTTACCACGCCGTGGTTTGAGGAGCCGATACCGTTTAACGAGGCGGCGGAGATAGGCACGAAAAAAGTCATTACCGAGCACAGCACAATAGGACTTGTGGTTACTACCGACGGTAGTATTACCGATATTGACCGTGAGGACTACATTGACGCGGAAAATAAGGTTATAAGCGAGCTTAAGGCGATAAACAAGCCGTTTATAGTGCTTTTAAATTCCACCAATCCGCGTTCGCAGACCGCGCAGAATTTGAAGAAGGAGCTTGCGGCGCGCCACGGAGTGCCTGTAATGGCGGTGGACTGCGAGGCGCTTACCGCGTCGGATATACATGATATTATCGAAACGGTGCTGTTTGAGTTCCCGCTCCGTGAAATCAATATCCGCATACCCGACTGGATAGGAGACCTCGGAAACGACCACTGGCTGCGCCGGGACATTTACGGCGCGGTTATGGATAATATAAACGGGGTAAGCCGTATACGGGACGTTCGGGATTTATCGGCGGGCATTGACAGCCGCGAGTTTATAAAGCGCGCGTATATAGAAAATATGGACCTTGGCAGCGGTAACGTGAAAATGTGCATTGAGCTTCCGCAGCCGCTCTTTTATCGCGTCCTGGGCGAGACGTCGGGCTTCGAGATAGACAGCGAGCATCAGCTTATGACGCTTATGGAGGAGCTTGCCTCAATCAAGGCGGAGTACGACAAGGTTGCGTTCGCGCTGCATGAGGTCATGGAAAAGGGCTACGGTATAGTGTCGCCGTCCACGGAGGAGCTGACGCTGGCGGAGCCGAAGATTGTGAAGCAGGGCGGTAAGTTCGGCGTAAAGCTAAAGGCGAGCGCACCGTCTATACATATGATACGCGCCGATATAGAAACGGAGGTAAGTCCGATCGTCGGCACGGAGAAGCAATCGGAGGAGCTTGTGCATTATCTGCTTTCCGAGTTCGAGTCCGATCCCGCAAAGATATGGCAGTCGAACATATTCGGAAAGTCGCTTTACGAACTTGTGAACGAGGGACTGCACAATAAGCTGTCGCGTATGCCGGAATCGGCGCGTATGAAGCTTAAGGAAACGCTGCAAAGAATTATAAACGACGGCAGCAACGGACTTATCTGTATCATTCTGTAAATGATATAAATATAGGGAGGCGGAGGGAATGTTAAGACGTTTTGTTATTATTGCCGCGGCGCTTATGTGTCTGTGCTCATGCGCCGCGGGTAATACTAAGTCCGAGAAAAGCATAAAGGAGTACGAGACGGATTATTCAAGCGTAAAGGCTGAAATAATACGGTTTGCGGGAATGGCGGACAAGGAATTTCAGGACGCGCTGAACGCGGAGATAGAACAGGCTGTCGAGAGTGAGACGGTCGCTTTCGACAGCGACGCTTCGGACAACGCCGGCAACGTGCGTATGGGTAATAAGTGCGTGCTTGAAATAAGCTGGGACGAGAAGTATAATAAGAACGATTTTCTGAGCGTTGTCGAGGAAAAGTACATATACACGGGCGGCGCGCACGGCTCGCTTGTGCGCGAGCCGAGGAATATAGACACGGCGGGCGCAAGGCAGGTGCGTCTTGCCGACCTGTTCGAGGACGACGCTTACGTAAACACGCTTAACCGTATGATAAACGAGCTGGTAACGGAAAAAAGCGGCGATTACAAAGACCTTTGGGCGAAGCCGGAAATACAGGAGTCGCACCAGACGGATTTTTATATAAACGACGATGATAAGCTCGTAATATTTTTTCAGCCTTACGAGCTGTCTTATTACGCGCGCGGATTTGTGGAATTTCCGCTGCCGCTTGACGAGCTTAGCGGGTACCTTAAAGAGGAATACAGGCGTTTGGCGTCGGATTGACATCGTTGCGGCGTTCGTCGCGCTGCAAGCCGTAACAATCGAAGGCGAGTTACTTCTTATGTATAAATTCCAAATACTCCTCAAGACACAGACCGCGCCTGTATATTTCCTCCGCAGCGGAAAGCCCCACATATCTGAAATGCCACGGCTCGTTGCTTATACCCGTTATATCGACCTTGTTCGCGGGATAACGAACGATAAAACCGTATTTATATGAGTTTTTTCTAAGCCAGTTCCACACAATATCCACCGATTGCAGCTTCGCGTCGGCGGTGGTAATATCGAGCGCCAGCCCCGTTTGATGCTCGCTCGTACCCGGGAGCGCCGCCCATGTTTTCGCGGCTTCAAGCGCCTCGTCGGGCGTGTAGCCTTGGTTTCTAAACTCCCTCGTCTTTTGGTCAAGCTCCGCTTGCTGCTCTTCGCTCGTCCTGTACGACGATGATATTGCGGGCATAATACCCTGACTTCTCGCGTCGTCAAACATTTTCTGCAAATGCGGGTAAACGCGGCTGTCTATTTTGTGACCGTTCGCGAGCGTCGTCAGCGTAACGCTGAAATCGTCGGGCAGGGGATTGTCGGCGTTTATGAGAATAAGCTGCCAGTCGTCGTCCTCCGACGAAACGGCGTTCTTGTCTATAGGGTCGGCAAGCAGCGATATTTCCGTTTTGACGCGTCCGAGCGCGCCGCCGTCTGTCAGTGCTGTCACCGCGAGCACTGCCGCCGAGGCAACACACGCGGCGATAATAACAGCGCGCCCGCAGCCGAGTTTATGTTTATGCTTCATAATATCCGCCCCCAAAATAAAAAGTCTTTATCTGCTGTTTATTGTAGCAAATAAAGACTTTCGATACTTTAATATTAAATTGATAAATTCCTAAGAAAACATTAAGATAAGATTAATTTTTTTATAAGGCGGGTATGCGGACGGTAAACGTCGTGATTTCGTTTTCACTCTCGGCTGTAATTTCGCCGCCGTGAAGCGTCACGATTTCTTTCGCTATCGCAAGCCCCAGCCCCGCGCCGCCGGTATTTGTTCCGCGCGCGTCGTCGGCTCTGAAAAACTTTTCAAATACAGATTGCAGCTTTTCTTTCGGAATTGTTTTGCCCTTGCTGCTTACCGAAATAACGATATTTTCATCATTTTTCGCGGCGCTGATTGTGATTGGCGTATCGGTATAGCTGTACGATACGGCGTTGCGCAGAATGTTACCGAATACCCGCGCAAGCTTTTCAGCGTCAACGCGTCCCGATAAATTTTCGTCCGCGTTAAGCTCGATGCTGTTGCCGTGTTTTTTAAGAACGGGGTAAAACTCGTCCGTTAATTGCAGGAGCATGTAGTAAATGTCGGTGTCGCGCTTGTCCAATGTTATTTCCTGTAAATTGTACTTCGTTATCTCAAAAAACTCGTTTATCAGCTTTTCAAGCTGAAGCGACTTGTCGAGCGTTATGTCGAGGTACGCGTCCGCCTTGTCTTTGGGCATGTCGGGCGACTCCTTTAAAAGACTGATATAGCCTATGACGGACGTCAGCGGAGTGTGAATGTCGTGGGCAAGGTAGGTGATTAAATCGTTTTTTCGCTGCTCCGCCTCGTCCGCCGCTTTTTTTCTTTGGCGCAATGTGCGCTTTACGGTGTTTAGCGTATTCTCTGTCGCCGACATTTCCGGCGGCAGGAGAATTACATTGTCGTCCTCCGTCAAAAGCTCGTCTATACCTTGATTTATCGAGGTAAAATATTTCGTGAACCAGTTAAGGAAAAAACGCAGCATTATTAAAAATACTATTGCGACCGCGGCGATCCATATAATATCGGTGGCGTTGCGGAAATAGTGCTGATAAATTACCACCGCCGTTTCACGGCTCAAGCCGGCTTTACAAAGAATTTCCAGCACAAAATCTCCGCCTCGGTTTTTCCAAAGCAGCCGATACAGTACGAAAACAATCGCGATCGCGGCGGCGGTCAGAACAAAAAACCGCGCGTAAATTTTCGATTTCAAGCGTGAATACTCAGACCTATCCTTATTTTTCAATTTTATATCCAACTCCCCATATGGTTTTTATGATTGGCGCGTCGTTCATTTTCTCACGCAAATGGCGGATATGAACGGTAATTGTGTTGTTGCTTTTGCTGTAGTATTCGTCCTGCCATATCCTGTGAAACAGCTCCTCCGAGCTTACCGCGCTGCCCTTGTTT
>CANQQW010000015.1 GCA_947626075.1 uncultured Clostridia bacterium | reverse complement strand
TTCCTCCTATGGTTTTTTTATATTATACCATAGGAGGCTCTTTTTTGCTATTGTCCGTTTTTACTGGTTCTGTTCACTTCTTTTTTACTTTATTTTTACTTTATCATTTCAATCAAATCGGGTAAGCACTCCTCAAATTTTACTCCGTACCAATGCTCCTTTTCGTACCCGACGGTATGACGTATACAATCCACCGTGAAGTCAACCGCTATTTTCACCGACTTACCCATATCGAATCCCTTTACGAGCGCGCCCGAGAGCACGCTTGAAAAAACGTCGCCGGTACTGTGATAGTAGCCGGGGATATTGTCGCTGAAATACGAAAAGAACTCGTTTGTTTCGCCGTTGTATGACATGACGCCTTGTGAATTTTCATCAAAGGTCACGCCCGTCAGCACAACTATTTTCGAGCCGAGCCTTGAAAGGCGCGTAAGCATATTTTTAATACATTCCTCATCGTAGCTGTCTCCGATGTATGTTTCACCCAAAAGCAGCGAAGCCTCCGTCAGATTGGGGAGGATAACGTCCGCCTTAGAGCAGAGCTTGCGCATTTCGGCGGCGAACTCATTTGTAAATCCGGCGTAGAATTTACCCTTATCACCCATTACCGGATCTACGATAAGGAGGTTATCGTCCGTTTTAAAGTCGTCAAAAAATTCCGACACAAGCCGTATCTGCTCAAACGAGCCGAGGTAGCCCGTGCATACGGCGTCGAATTTCAAATCTATACTTTTCCAATGACGCGCTATCTTCGGTATGTCCCCTGTCAGGTCGCGGTATGTATATCCCGTAAAGCCGCCCGTGTGCGTTGAAAGCACCGCTGTGGGAACGGCGCAGGTTTCTATACCCATAACCGACGTTATAGGCAGAGCCACGGTCAGCGAGCATTTGCCGAAGCATGAAATATCCTGTATTGAAACGATTCTTTTCACAACCGACAGCTCCTTTCCTTGAAATTATACGCAACGATTATTCTATAACATTTTACGCGCTATGTCAAGCGAATTTCGCCGGCAAATCCCATTCTTTCTTTAAAAACGCGCATTAATTTCATATTATCGGCATATTTTATTTTAACGGATTTTAAGGAGGCGCAAAAATGTACTGCTATTCGGTAATGCTTGACGATATATCGGCTTTGGACAAAACCGTTACGGAGACGTTTTCAATCGGTAAAAGCCTTATGGGCAGAGAGATTATGTGTATGAAAACAGGCAATGGAGCGGGAAAGCTTTTCCTCGCCGGCGCGTATCACGGACTTGAGTACCTTACGTCCGCGCTGCTTGTAAGATTTATTTCTGAGTACGAAAGAAGCGCCGCAAACGGCGAACGCTTTTTCGGCTGCGACGCCTGCGCGCTTTTTGACGGCGTGACGCTTTTTACCGTTCCAATGGTAAATCCAGACGGCGTTGACATCGCCGTGAACGGCATTGATTTAACTGACGAATATCACCGCAGACTTATACGCACGGTCGGTATACATGATTTTAAAAACGTATGGCAGGCTAACGCGCGCGGCGTGGACATAAACCACAACTTCGACGCGGACTGGGACAGAGTGCTCGACAAGCCGTCCGCGTCGAAATACGGCGGCGAATACCCAAACAGCGAAAGCGAAACGCGCGCCGTAGTCAATCTTGCGAGAAAGGAACGCTTTGACATGATGATTGCGTTCCACAGTCAGGGAGGCGAGATATACTGCGACTTTAACGGCGCATACACGCCGCGCTCGCTCGAGACGGCTAAAAGAATGGCTGCCGCGAGCGGATACGAGGTAAAAATACCTACGGGAACCGCCTCTTTCGGCGGGTGCAAGGACTGGTTCATAAAGGAATTTCACAGACCGGGTTTTACGGTGGAAATAGGCAGGGGCAAAAATCCGCTGCCCATGAGCGATTTGGACGGCGTATACGCCGAAAACGCGCCGCTCATACTGTGCGCCATGCGCGAATGTGCGCATATTGCGCAAACGACTTGAAATTTTTCGGAAAATATGGTATAATATATATATCTTAAAAGCGGGCGCACAAGGCTTAAAAATCAAAAAGTTCACTGTTAAGATAAAGATAAAATACACACAAAGGATAAATTAAAAAAGAAAGGAACTACAGGATGAATTTAAATTTTAATTTTACGGGAAAAACGACTTTAAGCGATTGGTGGAAGATTGTCCGCGACAATTTTACCGCCGTAAAAAACGCGTTTGAGACGCACAAAGACGAGTTTGAGACGCATAAAGACGCGGCTGAGCTTGACCACCCCGACGGGAGCGTGAAGCAGCGCCATATAGCGGACGGAGCAGTCGGCACGAATCAAATACAGGATGGGGCAGTAACGACGAAGAAATTACCGATGTATTCGGTAACGGCATCGCATCTATGCCCCAGCGCCGTACAGACCCCGCATATACATGACCAACACGTCACGAAAGTCAAACTGGAAACGGCGATTCAAAATCAGCTCGACGCTTTTCAGGAGCACTTGGATAATCCCGCGGGCGAACTGGGAGACGGACAGGTAACCACGTCAAAGATAGAGGACGCGGCGGTTACAGCCGAAAAAATCCACCCGAACGCGATAAACACGTTTAAAATAATCGACGGCGCCGTTACAAGGGCGAAGATAGCCGACACCGCGGTAAACGCCGATAAAATAGCCAACGGAAGCGTCACCGAGGACAAGATTGACGACACATCTCTTGCGTATATGATGAATTATTATATGGATACGCGCACGGGTATTGACTGCACGAACAACTTCAACAGAGCGTCGTGGCAGTCGAACTGGTACTCGTACAACTCGAGGTACGGTCAGCTTGTAAACGCTCCGTCAGACACAACGACATATAAGGACGGATACATACATTACATAGTATTGGTTGTGCCGATTGACGTTGACACGCGTATTCAGGTCGCGTTCAATCTCGGCTCGCACAGAAAGTTTTGGCGCATAATCGGCGCGTCGAACGTGGCGTGGACGGAAGTTAAATAAAAACAAAATAAGCCTTGTGTAAAAAAAATATCGCGGGAGGTATGAAGTCCCGCGGTATTTTTTTGTTTCAGAAAAGACTGTTTATAACATTTACTATTTTTTTCGCCGTGTCCGGCTTATTCATGGTGTAGATATGTATGCCGTCTGCGTCGTTTGAAATCAGGTCTATAATCTGGTCGACGGCGTATGCGATACCCGCTTGTTTAAGCGCTTCGGGATTGTCACGGTATTTCGCGAATATGCGCAGGAACTTCGACGGCATAGACGCGCCGCCGGACAGCACCGCCATACGGTCTATCTGGCTCGCGCTCGTGAGCGGCATTATACCCGCGTTTATAGGCACGTTTATGCCTTTTTTTACGGCTTTGTCGCGGAATTTGTAAAATGCGTCATTATCGAAAAACATCTGCGTCACAAGGAAGTCCGCGCCCGCGTCAACCTTTATTTTAAGATTTTCAATATCGGCGTCAAGGCTTGAGGAATCCGGGTGACATTCGGGGTAACAGGCTCCGCCGACGCAAAAGCCGCCGAAGCGCTTGATAGTCTCGGTAAGCTCGCTCGCGTATTTGTAGCCGGGGAAAAGCTGACCGTAATAGTCTTTCGGCTTATCTCCGCGAAGCGCGAGAATATTATCAATGCCAAGCGCGCGGTACTCGTTAAGGCGCTCCTTTACCGCCTCTTTGGTGTTCGTCACGCAGGTGAGGTGGGCGAGAGCCGGTATGGACAGATTATCCTTGAGGTACGAGGCTATGCGCGCGGTGCTTTTGGAATTGCTTCCTCCCGCGCCGTATGTGACGCTCATGTAATCTATGGGCAGCGCGGACATTTCCTTTACTGCCGCCAGCACTCCGTCAAGCCCGGAATCCTGTTTTGGCGGAAACACCTCGAACGATAATACAGGTTTTTTCGATGAAAATATATCCTTAATAAACATAATATAACTACTCCTCAGCATAAAAATTATCGTACCGCTTGTCATTATACCATTTTTATGATACAATGGCAAGTGAGATTAAAAAAATACGGAGGATTAATATGAAAGTAAGGAAAGCCGTTATACCCGCCGCCGGGTTCGGAACGAGATTTCTGCCCGCGACAAAGGCGGTGCCGAAAGAAATGCTGCCTATAGTGGATACTCCCGCAATACAGTATATAGCGGAGGAGGCGGCAGCCGCGGGGATAGAGGATTTACTCATAATAACTTCGCGCGGAAAGGACGCGATTATAAATCACTTCGACAGCGCGTTTGAGCTGGAGACGGTTTTGGAGCGCGGGGGAAAGACCGAAATGCTTAAAGCGTCAAAAAACGTCTCTAAAGGACTTAACATCTGCTTTGTGCGTCAAAATGAGCAAAAGGGACTGGGACATGCCGTCCTTTGCGCAAAGAACTTTGTCGGAAACGAGCCGTTTGCCGTAATGCTCGGCGATGACATTGTAACGGGCGAAAAGCCGTGCATAGGACAGCTTATGGAACAGTACGAAAAATGCTCCTCCACGGTTCTGGGCGTGCAGAGAGTGGGTAAGGAAAACGTTTCCAAGTACGGTATTGTCGACTGCGAGGAAGATAACGGCAGACTTCATAAAGTAAAGGGTATGGTGGAAAAGCCCCAAATCTCGGACGCGCCGTCGGATGTGGCGATACTCGGCAGGTACGTTATAACGCCCGCCGTGTTCGACTGTCTTGAAAAGACGCAGAAAGGCGCGGGCGGCGAGATACAGCTTACCGACGCGTTGGTTATGCTCGCAGAGCGCGAGAACGTGTACGCGTATGAGTTTGAGGGTAAACGGTACGACACGGGCGATAAGCTCGGATTTTTGCGGGCTACAGTGGAGTTTGCGCTCGCGCGCGAGGATTTGGGAAACGGTTTTCGGGAATACTTAAAATCGCTTGATTTGTAAAACAGCGCAATGTAAAAGCCGCGGCAGAGCCGCGGCTTTAAAATTTCTTGGTTTTTCTGTACTCTTTCGCGCGCCGAATAAGGTATTCGCGGTTATTCAGCGAGGGATTTATTATAACCTCGTCAATAAGCTTTTTCAGCGTATCGCCGATTTCTCTGCCGTGGCGGCAGCCGAGGCTTAACAAGTCCTTGCCGTTTATCGCGAGGTGCGACACAAGATACGGCTGACGTTCCGCCAGTACTTCCTTGTAGATTTGGTACGCGCTGTCTATGCGTTTTTTCTTTTCGGGGAAATGCTTGGGATTTTTAGCCATATTGTCCGCCGTCTGCAAAAGCATAAGCTTCTCGAAAAGCGCTTCGCCCGTGCGCGACATCATACGCTTTACCGCCGACTGCGACGGTTCCACGCGCACATCGTGGTTTTCCACGAGCACAGCCGCGTCACGGATTGTGTCCGCGCCTATGCGCAGCCTGTGCATCAGGTCTACCGCGATTTTGCAGCTTTCCCTGTGATGACCGTAAAAGTGTATTATACCGTTCGCGCCCGTGCTGGAACAGACGGGCTTGCCTATGTCGTGCATAAGCGCCGCCCACCTTAACGTCATATCGGCGGGAACGTTTTTGACCGTATGCATTATATGCTCGCCCACGTCGTATATGTGGTACTTGTTTTTCTGCGGCTCGCCGAAGCATCTTTCAAGTTCAGGCATTATATACCGCAGCAGCCCGCATTCGTGCAGCTTGCGTATATAATCGGGATTTTCCGAAAGGAGTATTTTGTTTATCTCTTCGGCTATCCTCTCGCTGCTCACCTTTTTTATAAGCACCGCGCATTTTTTTATGGCTTTCCATGTGCTGTCCTCGATCTTAAACGACAGCGCCGCGCTGAAGCGTACGGCGCGCAGCATTCTGAGCGCGTCCTCCTTGAAACGCCGCTCAGGCTCGCCGACGCAGCGTATCAGCCTGCGCTTTATATCATTGCGTCCGCCGAAGTAATCGAGTATACCCGTATCGGGACTGTACATCATCGCGTTTATCGTGAAATCACGTCTGGCGCAGTCCTCGCGAACGTCGTCCACGAAACTGACGGAGGAGGGGTGTCTGCCGTCGGCGTACTCGCCGTCTCGGCGGAATGTGGTGACCTCGTAGCCGGTCTTGTTTTCCACTACGGTGACAGTACCGTGTTTTATACCCGTGTCGACGGTGCGCGCGAACATCGCCTTAACGTCCTTCGGCTTCGCGCTCGTGGCTATGTCGTAATCATGCGGAGTCTTGTCCATGAGCATATCGCGCACCGCGCCGCCCGCGACAAACGCGGAAAAGCCGCCCTGTTGAAGCCGGCTTAAAATATTGATAACGCTGTCAGGCAGTACGAGGTTCATACTGACATTCCTCCAACCTTGCATATTCCGTCTAAAAAATTATAAATCTAAAATATAAGGTATGTCAATAGAAACTTAATTAATGTAAAAAACATTTAAAATTATGTAAAATGTCACAAAAATAATATTGATTTGATTGACTTTTTCTACAAAATAGTGTATATTTATATCATAAAATAATAATTTACGGCGATGGAGGAGTGACTTATGGAACGAAATAAGGACACACGGCAAATGCTGAAGTACGAGGCTTTGCTTTCGGTTGCGGAGCTTGCGTTCGCGAATGAGCTTACGGACGAGAATATAGACGAGATTCCGTTCAAAATAATACCGACGGCGACGCCGAGGTTTCGCTGCTGCGTGTATAAGGAACGGGAAATTATACGTCAGAGGGTAAGGCTTGCTATGGGTAAGCCGCCGCTTCCGGCGCACAACGCGGAGCATATAGAGGTTAAAAACAATACGATACAGGTTATTCCCGCGGCGTGCGAAGGCTGCCCGATTAACCGTTTCCAGGTAACGGAGAACTGCCAAAAATGTATGGCGAAAGCGTGTCAGAACGCGTGCGCGTTCGGCGCGATTACGATTACGGGACACGGCGCGTACATAGACCAGACAAAGTGCCACGAATGCGGCAAGTGCGCCGAGGCATGCCCGTATCATGCGATAGCCGACCTCATGCGACCGTGCAAGCGTAACTGCGACGTGGGCGCGATTACGATAGGCGGTGACAAGCTCGCGAGTATAGACGAGTCAAAGTGTATAAGCTGCGGTCATTGCGCCGTAGGCTGCCCGTTCGGAGCTATTTCCGACATATCGCAAATAACGACGGTAATCGAGAAAATAAACGATAAAAACACAAGAGTGGTAGCTATTCCCGCGCCGGCGGTTGAAGGTCAGTTCGGTACGGAAGCGACCATAGGACGAATGATTACGGCGCTCAAGCTGCTCGGCTTCGACGACGTTGTGGAAGTCGCTTTGGGCGCGGACGCGGTAGCGTATAACGAGGCGAAAGAGCTTATAGAAAACCACGAGAACGGTATAAAGATGACCACCTCGTGCTGTCCGGCGTTCGTGACGCTTATAAGAAAGCATTATCCGAAGCTTGTCGATAAGATGTCAAACACAGTATCGCCGATGGTAGCGACGGTAAGATGGGTAAGGGAGAATATGCCGGGCGCATATATTGTGTTTATAGGTCCTTGCATGGCGAAGAAAGAGGAAGCGAAATTCGGCGTGGAGGGAAGCCCGGACGCGGTAATGACGTTTGAGGAACTTAACGCCCTGTTCGACGCGAGAAGAATTAACGTAGCCGACTGTCAGGAAACGCCCACCGAGGCGACGTCGTTCGGCAGACGTTTTTCGGGCGCGGGCGGAGTAACAGAGGCGGTTATGAAGGCTGTTGCGGAAATGGGCTGCACCGACCCAATTAAAGCCAAGGGCTGCAGCGGCGTCAAGGAATGTAAGGTTGCACTCGCGATGCTCAACGTAGACAAATTGCCCGAGGACATTATAGAGGGTATGGCGTGCGAGGGCGGATGTATGGCGGGTCCCGGCTCTGTCGCGCCGCTCCAGCAGCTTAGAGCCGCAAGAATGAAGAAAATCAAGGGCAGAGAGAATGATAATATTACGGAAATGCTTACCGACCATGATTTTATGAAAGTCGATATGGACCGTGAAAAAGCGGAGTAATTACATACAAAAAAGCGTATCGTGATACGCTTTTTTTATACCAGCATATACGCGAGCAGACCGACTATGCCGGCTGATAGCATGACGTAGATTTGATTTACTTTAAAAATTCTGAGTACCGCGAGCGACAGCACGAATATACCCGCCGCGATAAAATCAAAGCTTTCCGCGCCGAGCGACGGCGCGTTTCCCTGCCAAAGCGACAGCGTGAGTATCGACAGCCCCGCCGACGCAATCATAGCCACAACAGCGGGACGCAGACCGCTCATAACTCCTTTCATGACCGACATATCGCGGTACTTTATATATAGCTTTACAAGTACTATGACGATAATCGTCGATGGCAGCACGCAGCCGAGCGTCGCGACTGCGGCGCCCAATATTCCCGCCGTTTGTATACCGGCGAAAGTAGCGGAGTTTATCGCGATAGGTCCCGGCGTCATTTGAGAAATGGTTATAATGTCCGAGAACGCGCTCATATCGAGCCAGCCGTGAATGTCAACAACCTGATTTTGTATCAGCGGCATTACGGCGTACCCGCCGCCGAATCCGAACAGACCGATTTGGAAAAAGCTGAGGAATAGCTGCAGGTAAATCATTTTGCGTCCTCCTTTCGTTTCGGACGCATAAACAGCGCTCCGATAACCGCGCATACGATTACTATGTAAATTACGTTTACGCCGAACAGATACGCGGCTGTAAACGCGGAAATCATTATAAGCACGGGGAAGATACGCTTGTCGTTTATGACGTTATGAGCCATCGTTATCACCACATCAGCTATAACAGCCGCCACAGCCGCCTGCATACCTTTTAATACCCGACTTACCGCGGCGCTGTCGCGAAACGCGGCGTAGAACATCGAAATCACTGAAATTATTACAAGCGGAGGCAGTACGGTACCCAAAAGCGCGCTGAGCGCGCCCCGTATTCCCGCTACCCTGTAGCCGATAAGCACGGACGCGTTCACAGCCACCGCTCCCGGCGCGGACTGCGCTATCGCGATGAGGTCAAGCATTTCCTCCTCATCTATCCAGTGCAGACTGTTAATAAACCTTGAGCGCAGCATGGGTATTATGACAAAGCCGCCGCCAAACGTGAAAGCGCTTATTTTAAGCGTGGAAAAAAACAGTGTAAGATACGTTTTCATACCTTGTCTCAAATTCATCACTCCCCGAGACTTATCGTAACATAAAATATGGTTACAGTCAATTAAAAGTTAATCTTGAAATTGTTATACAAATATGGTATGATTATTAAGTGATTACATCTAAAGGAGCCAATGACCATGATAAAGAAAATAACAGCCGTCCTTGCGGCGGTACTGATGCTCATAAATACTGCGGCGCTTGCCGCTCCGGGCGGCGATTCACCGCTTGAAACACCGTCCCCGACGGCGACAGCGGTGAGCGCGGACGCTTCGCCGACGCAGACGCCGGACGCTGCCGCAAAGGACGGCGCGAATAACAATACCGCCCAAACGCCTTCGCCCTCCGAGTCCGCTTTGCCGACGCCGCAAGCCTCGCCTGTGACGTCGCCCGAGCCGAGCGCGTCACCGACAAGCACGCCGCCAGCGCAGAATGTTCCGCCGCAGGAATTATCAAAGGAATTCAGGCTTGATATAGAGGTAACGCCTCATAAGTACATAATATCAAAGAACGCTGTTATAGAGCTTTACAGCGAGGACGGAGAATTTTTAGGCTCACAGCTCAGATATGTTGGCTGGGACACGCCTAAGGTAAGCATGGTTTTTGAAGTACCCGAATACAGAATGGGCGCGAAGTTCAAGATAAAGCTGGTAGAGGGACTGCGCTCCATACGCTACCTTGACACGCGCGTAGGACCGGGCGAAGAGCTGCTTGTCGATACATACGGTTACCTTGATGACAGCGGCAGCTACGTTCAGCATAACGGCGCGCTGATAGAGGGTAATCCGCATTACGACAAGGAACTGCGAATGTATGTTACGAACCGATGGTTAAGCGATGTTTCGCCGCACGCGCGCATTGTGGACGACATAACGATGATGCCGGTCAGGGCGATAGGCGAGGCGATGGGGCTTGAGGTCAATTACAATCAGGAACAAGACAGCGTGGATTGCCGCGTCGGTGATAAATCGGTAGTGTTCTACGCGAACAACATATATATGACAATTTTCGGCGTTGGAGTGAACGCCGACCATGAAACGGTTTACATAGACGGCTCGCTTTTCGTGCCGGTCAGAGCGCTTGCGGAGGCGTTTGAATGCAGCCTTGAAGTTGCCGACTACGGTGAGTATATGGATATTCTGATAGGCGAGTCGCCGTATGTGCGGGAGGAAATGAACAAAATACCCGTAAACCGCGACGGTATAGGAAGTAAGACGAATTATCTTGTTTGGGTATCAAAGCATGAATACAAGGTAAGGGTATATGAGGGACAGCAATACTTATGGAGACAGCTTAAGGAGTTCCCCTGCGCGCTCGGCGCGCCGAGCACGCCGACGATAACGGGTCAGTTCGAGTACATCGAGCGGACACGCTGGAATTATTCCGGCTACTATGTCGGACCTGTGCTGCGTTTCCATAACGGATACGCGCTCCATTCCACGCTTCTCTACTACGGAGGCGGCGAGTATGACGGGCGCGTGGGCGTAAATATATCCCACGGCTGCGTAAGACTTCACCCGGACGACATCAACTGGATCGCCGATACGATACCGCTCGGCACGCGAATTTACATAACGGAATAAAAAAAACAGGCTGACTATATATTGGTCAGCCTGTTTTTTTTATGCTTATTTTTCACGTATAAATACGCGTTCCGTGCCGACGCAAAGACCGCTTGCGGAGTCAATATCAAAAATACAGCCGCAGAACTGACCTTTGCCGTCCGCTATTTCAAACTTTTGCGGCATATTGCAGAGAAATCTGTTTATGATAGACGTTTTCTCTCTGCCGAGAATTGAAATCTGCGGACCGGTCATGCCGAGGTCTGTAATGTAGCCGGTTCCGAGAGGCATCACGGTATCGTCGGAGGTTTGAACGTGTGTGTGAGTGCCGAATACGGCGGAAACGCGTCCGTCGAGGAAATATCCCATCGCAAGCTTCTCGCTTGTGGCTTCGGCGTGAAAATCCACCAATATAATATCGGTGGTTTTTTTCAGCTTCTCTATTTCTTCCTCCGCGCTTTCAAACGGAGAGTCGGCAGGCTCGAGGTACGTTCTGCCGATAAGGTTTATAACTCCGACCTTTTCGCCGCTTTTTAACGTATGCACGAGAGAACCCTCGCCCGGGCAGGAACCGTTGTAATTCGCGGGGCGGATTACATTTCGTTCCTTACGCATTATATCCACTATTTCGCGGCAGTTCCATGTGTGGTTACCCATTGTCACAATATCCACGCCCGCGCGCATAAGCTCGTTGTATGCCGCCCTTGCCATACCCCTGCCGTGAGTGGAGTTTTCACCGTTGGCTATAACAAGGTCGATTTGCTTTTGATATTTAAGCTCATCGACGCAGCGAAAAAGCATTTCGCGTCCGACGCGGCTTACAACATCGCCGATACATAAGATTTTCATAAGACCGCCCAATCCTTTCTCTAACGGTATTAACAAATAAAAAAGGAGCATTACAGAACGGGTAGAAGCTAAACGGCGGACGGTATGTACAGTGCCTTTATCGCAAAGTACCTCAGCCGAGCCCGTTTACGCCCTGTAACAGCCCCAGATTTTTTCGTTTGCAGAAGGTTTATTTAGCGTAATCGACCGCCCTTGTTTCACGGATAAGACTAACCTTGATCTGACCCGGATATTCAAGCTCGCTTTCTATGCGCTTAACTATATCCTTTGCTACAAGAATCATTCCGTCGTCGGAAATGACCTCGGGCTTAATCATAATTCTGATTTCTCTGCCCGCCTGAATAGCGTAGGACTTTTCAACTCCGTCGAAGCTGTTGGAAATTTCTTCGAGCTTCTGTAAACGCTTGATGTAGGTTTCAAGATTTTCGCGTCTGGCTCCCGGACGCGCCGCGGATATCGCGTCGGCTGCCTGTACAAGCGAGGCGACAAGCGTCTGCGCTTCCACGTCGCCGTGATGCGCCATAATGGCATGTACGACATCCTTGTTCTCACGGTACTTCTTCGCTATATCAGCTCCGATGGTAACGTGCGAGCCCTCGACTTCATGGTCAACCGCTTTACCGATGTCGTGCAGTAAACCCGCGCGTTTCGCGAGCGCGACGTCGGCTCCCAGTTCACCGGCCATAACGCCCGCAAGGTGCGAAACCTCAACACTGTGCTTTAAGACGTTCTGACCATAGCTTGTTCTGAATTTAAGTTTACCAAGCAGCTTGATAAGCTCGGGGTGCAAGCCGTGTACGCCTGTCTCGAACGTGGCGCTTTCACCCTCCTGCTTGATAATCGCTTCAACCTCTTTGCGAGATTTCTCAACCGTTTCCTCTATGCGCGCCGGATGAATACGTCCGTCGACGATAAGCTTTTCGAGCGCCGTGCGGGCAATCTCGCGGCGTATCGGGTCAAAACTCGAAACTATGACCGCCTCCGGCGTGTCATCGATTATAAGGTCGACGCCGGTAAGCGTTTCAAGAGTGCGAATGTTCCGTCCCTCGCGTCCGATGATGCGTCCTTTCATCTCGTCGCTCGGCAGATTTACAACGGAAACGGTTGTTTCGGCAACGTGATCCGCGGCAACCTTTTGTATGGAAAGCGCAACGATATTCTTTGCGTTTCTCTCCGCGTTCTCCTTTGCCTCTTGCTCAATTTCTTTAACCATGATGGCGGCCTCATGTCTTGTCTGGCTTTCGATGTCCTTAAGCAATATAGCCTTGGCTTCCTCCGCCGTCAGACCCGAAATCCTTTCGATGAGCGCCATCTGCTCAGCTTTAATTTCTGCGATTTCCTGTTCTTTAGATTCAAGAGCCTTCAGCTTTTTATTGTATGACTGCTCTTTTTTCTCTAAATTGTCTGTCTTTTTGTCTAAATTCTCTTCCTTTTGGTTAAGTCTGCGCTCCTGACGATTAAGTTCGTTTCTGCGTTCCTTAACCTCCGCGTCGAAAGCCGCGCGCAGCTTGTGATTTTCCTCTTTTGCTTCGAGGAGCATTTCACGCTTTTTAGCGCTCGCGCTTTTTTCCGCGTCGGAAATTATAGACTTTGCCTTTTCCTCAGCGCTGCCGAACTCCGCTTCGGCAACCTTTTTTCTGTGGGCGACACCCATATTAAAACCGATTATGGTGCCCGCAGCGCATAACACGATTGCGGCGGCAATAACCGCAATCAAAACTATTGGACTACTAATCAGTAACACCCCCATAAAGTTTCTCCAACACCTGCAATGGGGGACTTTCTTAAAATGACTGCTTCCTATGAAACACCGGCTCCTAGCCGTTTCCCGCGCCGGCGCGTTTGCAGGTAAAGCGCCGAATGCGGCTTGTAATCATACGGAGCAGCCCGTTTTAAGACGGCTCCATTTTAAGTATTGGGATTACATATAAAATTTCATATTTACAGAAAACTTGTTTTTAAAGAACATTAAGCATTATATATTTTATACCATTTTCGCGAATATGTCAAGGAGTTATTGAGAATGTTACAGTATATATATAATATTGAAATCAGATTTTAATGTAAAAAACGCGATAAAAAGGCAAATTTTACGAAATAAAAAAACAATCATGTCAAAATGCACAAAAAATTTTGGAAAATTTATTTACATATGGTCTTTACTACCAAAAAGAAGTGTGCTATAATGTTAGTAATATTAAATGGCGCGGTGGGTATTTTTGCCTTGACTGCGCGGAAAAAAAGGAGGGAAATATATGACCAAAGAGGAAACATGGGCGGATATAAGCCGTTTTCAGACGTATTTGTTCAATTCCGGCGACAATTTCAAGTCCTATGAAATGCTCGGCGCGCATAAGCTCAAAATAGACGGAAAAACGGGCTGGAGATTCGCGGTGTGGGCGCCAAACGCCGTAAGCGTTCGCGTTGTCGGCGACTTCAACGGTTGGAACGGGTACGATAAAATGCTTGAAAGAATAGAGACAAGCGGCGTATGGTACGGATTTTTCACCGATATAACCGAAGGAATGCTTTACAAGTACGCGATAGAAGCGCATGACGGTCAGACGTATTACAAAGCCGACCCATACGCGGTCAAAAGCGAGGTTCGCCCGGGTACAGCGTCGGTGGTAAAGGATATTTCGGGATACAAATGGGGCGACAAGGCGTGGATGGGCGCGAGAGACAAGGAAAACACCATGCTAAAGCCCGTAAATATCTACGAAATGCACATAGGCTCGTGGAAAATTCACGACGACGGCAGTCTTTATACTTATCGGGAACTGGCGGACGAGCTCGTGCCGTACATCAAGGATATGGGATATACCCATATAGAGATGATGCCCGTGACGGAGTATCCGTTCGACGGCTCGTGGGGGTATCAGGTAACGGGATTTTTCTCGGCTACCACGAGGTACGGCGAGAGCGAGGACCTAAAGTACCTTATCGACAAGTTCCATAAAAACGGCATAGGCGTCATAATGGATTGGGTACCGGCACACTTCCCGCGCGACGCGCACGGACTTCGGATGTTTGACGGAACGCCGACATATGAATACGCGGACCCGAGAATGGGAGAACATAAGGATTGGGGAACAATGGTATTCGATTACTCGAAGAGCGAGGTCGTCTCGTTCCTTACGTCATCGGCGTACTTTTGGGCGGAAGAATACCATATAGACGGTATAAGAGTCGACGCCGTTTCGTCGATGCTGTACCGCGACTATTCGCGTAACGACGGCGAATGGATACCCAATAAATACGGCGGAAACGGAAATCTTGAGGCGGTGGACTTTTTAAGGAAGCTCAATAAAATTCTCGGAACGGAGTTCCCGAACTTTATGATGATTGCCGAGGAATCGACGGCATGGCCGCTTGTGACCGCGCCGCCCGAAAACGACGGTCTGGGCTTTAACTATAAGTGGAACATGGGCTGGATGAACGACACTTTGCGGTATATGTCTATGGACCCGTACTTCCGCAAGGACAACCACGGACTTTTGACGTTCGTTATGATGTACGCGTACAGCGAGAATTTTATACTGCCGCTGTCGCACGACGAGGTGGTTCACGGCAAACATTCGCTTATTGACAAGATGTTCGGAAGCTACGATGACAAGTTCAACGCCTACAAGACGCTTTTGGGCTACTACATGACGATGCCCGGCAAGAAGCTCTTGTTCATGGGCGGCGAGTTCGGACAGTTCCTCGAGTGGCGTTACGATGACCAGCTCGAATGGAATTTGCTCGACATAGACAAGCACAAGAAGCTGCACCGCTACACAAAGGATTTGAACCACTTCTATCTCGAAAATAAGGCGCTTTGGGAGTGCGAGACGAGCTGGGACGGATTCAGATGGATAAACGAGGCGGACAGCGAAAATTCCGTAATATCGTATATAAGACGCGGCAAAAACCCCGCCGATAACGTAATAGTGGCGGCAAACTTCACGCCGGTGGACAGACCCATATATAAGCTGGGCGTTCCCGTGGCTGGAGATTACGAGGTGGTATTCCACTCCAACGCATCCAAGTACGGCGGCGAAAGACGCATAGCCAAGAAAACCTACAAGGCGAAGCGCATGCAGTACTCGGATATGATGTACACCATAGAGGTGTCGGTGGACGGCAACTCGGTAATGTTTTTAAAGAGAAAGCCTGACGCGAAGAAAACGGCTGCTCCGAAGAAAACCGCCGCGAAGAAAACGGCTGCAAAGAAATAAACGACCAAAAACCGGCAGACCGGTAAGAATAAAAAAATAATATAGGAGATGATTTTAATGGTATCAAAAGATTGCGTTGCAATGATACTTGCGGGCGGTCAGGGATCGCGCCTGGGCGCGCTGACGAAGAACGTTGCAAAGCCGGCGGTTCCGTTCGGCGGTAAATACAGAATAATAGATTTTCCGCTGTCGAACTGCGTACATTCGGGCATAGACACTGTGGGAGTGCTCACGCAGTATCAGCCGCTGGAGCTTAACCGTTATATAGGTAACGGTAATCCGTGGGACCTCGACAGGAGCCACGGAGGCGTTTATGTGCTTCCGCCGTACCAGAGCGCCAAGACGGGCGAATGGTACAAGGGAACGGCAAACGCCATTTATCAGAACCTCAGCTTTCTTGAGGGCTTTAACCCGAATAACGTTCTTATTCTTTCGGGCGACCATATTTATAAGATGCACTACGGTGAAATGCTTAAGGCTCATAAGGAGTCGGGCGCGGCGGCGACGATCGCGGTAATGCCCGTTCCGTGGGAGGAGGCGAGCAGATTCGGTATCATGAACGTGGACGACGAGGGTACAATCGTAGAGTTTGAGGAGAAGCCCGCGGAGCCGAAGAGCAATCTCGCGTCTATGGGTATTTATATATTCAGCTACGACGCGCTTAAGAGATACCTTACGGACGACGAGCATGACCCCAATTCCGATAACGACTTCGGCAAAAACATAATCCCGAAGATGCTTGCAAACGGTGAAAAGATGATAAGCTACCGCTTTGAAGGCTACTGGAAGGACGTCGGAACGATACAGAGCCTTTGGGAGGCTAACATGGACTTGCTTGACGAGCCTCCGAAGTTCGATTTGAACGACAGATATTGGAGCATATATTCAAGAAACATGGCGCTTGCTCCTCACTATGTCGGCACAAACGCTAAAATCACGAGGTCAACCGTTACCGAGGGCTGCCACATTGACGGCGAGGTAGACCATTCGGTAATCTTCGGCGGCGTGGAGCTTGGCGAAGGCAGCGAGGTAAAGGACTCGGTAATCATGCCGGGCGCCAAGATAGGCAAAAACGCGGTTGTTCATAACGCCGTTATAGGCACCGAAGCCGTTATCGGCGACGGAGCGAAAGTAGGCGTTGATTCTTCGAGCGACAATAAGAACGCGTCAAAGTTGTGTACCAATGACCTTGTACTTATCGAGGGCGGAGCGACAGTAGCTCCCGGCGAGGATATTTACACGGGCAGCATGGTGGAAGTATAAGAAAGGAGACAGAGCCAATGAGAAGAGATACTATGGGTATTATTCTGACGAATAACGACAGAATACCGCCTATTACCGATATTAGAGCAAACAGCGCGCTTCCGTTCGCGGGACGCTACAGAATAATTGATTTCGTGCTTTCAAATATGGCAAACGCGGGTATAACGAACATCGGCGTAGCCACCGAGTCAAACTACTCGTCGCTTATGGACCATATCAAGTCCGGTAAGCCGTGGGATTTGGACAGAAAGAACTGGGGTCTTAACATTCTTCCTCCGAGCCTTGAAAAGATGTCATACGGCGCGATAAAGGGCAACATAGATATGCTTGCCGGCATAAGCGACTTTATCCAGAGAAGTCCGCAGACCTACGTTATTCTTTCGCTCGGAAACAGTATTTATAACCTTGATTTTACCGATGTTATCGAGCAGCACGTGAACAGTCAGGCGGATATTACCATTCTCTATAAGGATATGAGAGGCGTGGAGGAAAGAGAGCTTTCCAGATTTACAATGATTGAGCTTGACGAAAAGAAACGCGTTACGGATATCGAGGTGCAGCCTTACTATCCAAAGACGGCTACGGCAAGCATGGACGTGTACATTATGGAAAAGGCGCTTCTCGAAAGCATTGTTGACGAGTGCAGCGCGAGAGGCGACAGAGATTTTGTAAAGGACGCGCTTGTAAAGAAGATGCAGGGACTTCGTATATACGGTTACGAGCATACGGGCTACACCGATAAGATTGACTCGTTAAAGTCGTATTACAGAAACAATATGAACTTCCTTGACAAGAGCATCAGAGAGGAATTGTTTAACCCAGCCAACCCGATTTACACGAAAACCAAGGATCAGTCGCCGACGAAGTACGGCGCGGAAGCGGTTGTTCAGAACAGCTTTGTTTCCGACGGCTGCATGATTGAGGGAACGGTTATAAACTGCGTTCTTTCGCGCGGCGTAAAGGTAAAGAAAGGCGCTGTAATAAAGAATTCAATCATAATGCAGGACAGCGTTATAGAGGAGAACGTGGAGCTTAGCCATGTCGTATTCGACAAGGAGGTTTATATAACCAAGGGCAGAAAGCTCATCGGTCAGGAAAGCTATCCTCTGGCAATATCAAAGGGTACCGTAATTTAAGAATAAATACATAATAGGACTGCCTCTTTTTGCAGGCAGCCCTGTTAAATTTAACGTATTTTTATTCTTGACATTGACAAAAGCAGAAGTTTAGTGTAATATTATTTAGAATGTGGAGAAAGGAAAAATTATGAAAGTTTTATTTGCCACCTCGGAAGCCGCTCCCTTTGTCAAAACGGGAGGTCTCGGCGACGTGGCGGGATCGCTTCCCGCAACGCTTCGCGAAAAGGGCGTTGACGCGAGAGTAATCCTGCCGCTTTATAATTGTATACCTCAGGAATACAAGGATAAAATGAAATACATTGACCATATCTATATAGATATGGCGTGGAGAAAGCAGTACGCGGGCGTGTTTGAGCTTGAGCATAACGGCTGTATTTTCTACTTTGTGGACAATAAGTTTTACTTTAACGGCGACAAGCCCTACGACTATATCCACCTTGACTGCGAGAAGTTTATATTCTTCTCGAAGGCGGTGCTGTCGCTTTTGCCGACGCTTGATTTCCGTCCCGACGTTATAAACTGCAACGACTGGCAGACGGGTCCCATACCCGTGTTCCTTGACACGTTCCAGGACAATCCGTTCTTCCAGGGGATAAAGACGGTTATGACGATTCATAATCTCAAATTCCAGGGACGCTGGGACTTCAAGAAGATAAAGGACGCTATGGGAATAAGCGATTACTACTTCACTCCCGACAAACTCGAATTTTACCGCGACGCGAACCTTTTAAAGGGCGGTATGGTTTACGCGAATAAGATTACTACGGTAAGCTCGACCTACGCGGGTGAAATTCAAAGCGAGGAGTACGGCGAGGGACTGCATAATCTTCTCCGCGCGCGCAGCGGCGACCTCATGGGTATCGTGAACGGTATTTCCTATGACGACTGGAATCCCGCCAAGGATAAGATGATTTACAAGAATTACACCGCTAAAACCGTTCATAAGAACAAGATTGAGAATAAGAAAAAGCTCCAGGCGGAGCTGGGACTGCCCGTGGACGAGAACAAGATGATGATAGGAGTTGTTTCGCGTCTTACCGACCAAAAGGGCTTCGACCTTGTTGCGTACAAGATGGAGGAGCTTTGCGCGGGCGGCTTGCAGGTAGTCGTGCTCGGAACGGGCGACGAAAAGTACGAGAACTTGTTCAGACATTACGCATGGAAGTATCCCGACCGTTTCTCGGCGCAGATTTACTTCTCAAACGAAATGTCGCACAAGATTTACGCGGCTTGCGACGCGTTCCTTATGCCGTCGAGATTTGAGCCGTGCGGACTGTCGCAGCTCATAAGCCTTCGTTACGGCACTGTTCCAATTGTGCGCGAAACCGGCGGACTTAAGGATACGGTACAGCCGTACAACGAGTACACCGGCGAGGGTACGGGCTTCTCATTCGCTAACTACAACGCGGACGAAATGATGAAGATTATTTGGTACGCTATGGACATCTATTATAACAGAAAAGACGAATGGAACAATATAATAGATAACGGTATGGCGGTGGATTATTCATGGAACGTTTCGGCTGATAAGTATATTGATATGTACCGACAGCTTACGGGAATATACGATTTGCCCGAAAAAAAAACGGATGAGCCGGTAAAAAAACCGGCGCGCAAAAAGGCGGCGCCGAAAGCCAAAACGAGCCGGTTTGACGAAAATCTGAAGGCGGACGCGGAAATATCCGCGCAGGCGGCGGTAAAAAGCGCCAAGGAGCCGGAGGTCGTAGAGGTAAAAAATCCTTTTGACGAGGATGAAAAAACCGCTCCGAAAAAAAGCGCCGCAAAAAAGACAACAACGAAAAAAACCGCTCCCAAGTCGGGAACGGCTAAAAAGAGCGCGGCTAAAAGCACCGCCTCAAAAACGGCGAAGAAACCCGCGTCCGGCGGCAAGACTTCGTAAAGCAAGAAGAAAATTAGAGGGGATGTAGAAAACATGGCACAAGCTAAAACATCAAAGCTCACCGCTTCAGAGGAAGCTTTGAAGAACGAAATCATCGGTAAGGTAAGAAGACATTTCGGTAAGGGCATGGAGGACGCCACTCCGCACATGATTTACACCGCGTGCGCGCTGACCGTCCGCGACCAAATTATGGAGCAATGGTCAAAGTCGCATAAGACAGTGAGAGAAAAAGGCTCAAAGAAGCTTTACTATCTTTCGTTTGAGTTCCTTATGGGCAGACTTTTAAGCACGAACATTTTAAATCTGATGCAGACAAAGACATACAAGAACGTGCTTGCCGACCTCGGCTGCACGTTTAACGAGATTGCCGAAATGGAAAACGACGCAGGACTCGGCAACGGAGGACTTGGCAGACTTGCGGCTTGCTTTATCGACTCGCTCACAACGCTCGACCTGCCGGCTTACGGCTGCTCGATTCGTTATGAGCACGGTCTGTTCCGTCAGAAAATAGTCGAGGGCTATCAGACGGAGCTTCCCGACTCATGGCTTGAAAACGGCAACGCGTGGGAGATAGCGCGTCCCGAGGAGGCTGTAAAGGTACAATTCGGCGGAAACGTCGAGACGGTATGGAACGACGGCAAGGCTGAAATCAAGTACCATAACGCGAGAACGGTTCTCGCCGTTCCGTATGACGTTCCGCTGGTAGGCTACGACTCAAAGATTGTCAACAAATTGAGACTTTGGGGTGCGACCGTTCCGAACGATTATGACTTTGTAAACTACAATAAGGATACCTTTAACCGCGTTATGGAAGCGAAAGCAATAGCGCAAAGAATTTCAGGTATTCTTTACCCCGACGATACGACCGACGAGGGCAAGAGACTTCGCTTAAGCCAGCAGTACTTCCTCGTATCCGCCACAATGCAGTGGATTTTAAAGGAGTTTGAGGAAAGAAACGGCGACGACTGGGCAAAGCTTCCCGACAAGGTTGTAATTCATATAAACGATACTCACCCGACGCTTGCTATCCCTGAGATGATGCGTCTGTTAATGGACGAAAAGGGTCTCGGCTGGGACGAGGCGTGGGAAATTGTAACGCACGTGTTCGCGTACACGAACCACACGGTAATGAGCGAGGCGCTTGAAAAGTGGAACGAAAATATGTTCCGCTCGCTTATGCCGAGAATATACGAAATAGTCTCCGAGATTAACCGCCGTCTTATGGAAAAGCTGCGCGAGGTATACGGCGGCGACCAAGGCAAGCTCGACTGGATGGCTGTTATCGCGAACGGTCAGGTAAACATGGCGAACCTCTGTCTCGCGAGCTGCTTTGCCGTAAACGGCGTGTCGCAGCTCCATACCCAGATACTTAAGGACGACATTTTCCACGACTATTACGTGCTTGACCCGGACCGCTTCCACGCGATAACGAACGGTATCACGTTCAGAAGATGGATAGCCAACTGTAACCCCGAGCTTACAAAGCTTATCGACTCAAAGATAGGCAAGGGCTGGCTCAAAGACGCGGATAAGCTTGAAGAACTTGCGAAATACGCCAAGGATAAGGAATTTCAACAGAAATTTGACAAGATTAAGAGGGACAATAAGGTCGCGCTCGCGGAGTACATCAAGGAGCATAACGGAGTTGAGGTAAACCCCGACTCGATATTTGACGTACAGTGCAAGAGACTGCACGAGTACAAGCGCCAGATGATGAACGTGCTCCACATAATCGCGGAGTACAACAAGCTGCTCGAGGATCCCAAGTATTTAAAGGACTTCTATCCCAAGACATATATCTTCGGTGCGAAAGCCGCGCCGGGCTATGTGAGAGCCAAAAATATCATAAAGCTAATCAACTCGATTGCGGACCTTATAAATAACGACAGCCGCATTGAAGATAAGATAAAGGTTGTATTTATCGAAAACTACGGCGTATCGATTGCTGAGAAAATCGTTACCGCGGCGGACGTTTCGGAGCAGATTTCGACCGCCGGCAAGGAAGCGTCGGGTACGGGCTGCATGAAGTTTATGCTTAACGGCGCGCTTACCATAGGCACGCTCGACGGCGCGAACGTCGAAATGGCTGAAAAGGTGGGTAAGGACAACATCTACATCTTCGGACTTAAGGACGACGAGGTTGCCGCGAGACTTAAATACCCCGGCAGCGACGAGGTAAAGCACATTTACTCTACAAACGCGTCGCTTCGCCACGCGCTCGAGATGCTAATAGACGGCAGCATTATTCCCGGCAACACGACGATATTCAGCGACCTTTACAACACGCTGCTGTTCGGCGACTACGGTTACCCCGACACGTACATGGTACTGCGCGACTTCGAGGATTACATGAAGACGCAGGAGATAATCTCCGAGGACTACAAGAACAGAGAAAAGTGGCTTGAAATGGCTATTATGAACACGGCTATGTCGGGCTTCTTCTCCAGCGACCGTACCATTAAAGAGTACAACGAGCAAATTTGGCACTTAAAGCCGATAAAGTAATTGTTAAAAATATTATTTGTAGGGCGGGATGCCTTCATCCCGCCCTACGTTTTGGTAATATCTGTTTTCTGATTACATTTGGAGGATTTTATGGATATAGAGCATAATTCAAGAGAAGACTTTTACCGCCGCCCGTTCGGCGCGGTGACGTGCGGAACGGAGGTACGCTTCCGTCTTTCCGTTTCGGGTGTGGGCATACCGTCGGCGGTACGCCTTGTAATAAAGCGCGACGGCGGCGAGGAAGTACGCAAGGATATGTCGTATATGTTTGATTTAAGCGACCACTGCGTCTACGCCGTAACGGTGAAAATGCCCGATACCGTCGGACTTGTATGGTATTATTTTGAGCTTGAAACGGACAGAGGCATGGTATACTACGGCAATAACTCCCGCAATCTCGGCGGCATGGGCGAGCTTAGCTTCAATCCGCCCGCGCATTCGTATCAGATAACCGTTTACAGTAAGGATTACAAAACCCCCGAATGGTTTAAGACGGGTATCGTGTATCAGATTTTTGTGGACAGATTTTGCAACGGCAGCGAGGACGGCTCGTTTTTGGGCGACAGAACGGACATAATAAAGCGCGGCTGGGACGAACAGCCTTTTTACAAGGCGGAGCAATTCGGCGGCGAGTACCTTGCGAACGACTTCTTCGGCGGGAACCTCAAGGGCGTGATAAAAAAGCTTCCGTATCTCAAAGATTTGGGAATATCTGTTATTTACCTGAACCCCATATTTAAAGCGTATTCTAATCACAAGTACGACACCGGCAGCTATGAGGAGATAGACCCGATGTTTGGCGACGAGGAGACGTTTAAGGAGCTGTGCGCCGAGGCGAAAAAGCTCGGTATACGCGTAATTCTTGACGGTGTGTTCAACCACACCGGCTCGGACAGCAAATACTTCAACAAAAAAGGCACATATGACAGCGTGGGCGCGTTCCAGTCGCAGGACTCGCCGTATTACACGTGGTACCGCTTCATGGACTGGCCAAACGTGTACGAGTCGTGGTGGGGAATGACGACGCTGCCGCAGGTGGAGGAGAACAGCGAGGAATATCGCAAATATCTTCTGTCCGGCAAGGACGCCATAGTGAAGAAATGGATACGAAACGGCGCGTCGGGCTGGCGACTTGACGTTGTGGACGAACTGCCGGGATTTTTCGTAAAGGAGCTTCGCGAGAACGTAAAGAGCGTTGACGAGGACGCGGTAATTATCGGCGAAGTTTGGGAGGATGCGTCCAATAAGAGCGCGTATAGCGAGCGCCGCGAGTACTTTTTGGGACGCGAGCTTGACAGCGTAATGAATTACCCGATGCGCAACGCGCTTATAGATGCGGCATTGGGCAAAATAGACGCCGCGGGTCTTGACGAGCGCCTTATGAGCCTAAAGGAAAATTACCCCGCGCCCGCTTACTACTCGCTTCTTAATATGGTAACCAGCCACGATGTGGAGCGCATTATGACAATTATGGGCGATGCTCCGTCGCGTCATGACGTTTCAAAGGACTATCAATCGCAGTTTAAGCTGGACGGTTACGCTTTGGAGCTTGCAAAGGAGAGAGCGACGCTGACGCTGGGACTTCAAATGACGCTCCCGGGCGTGCCGTGCATTTTCTACGGCGACGAGATAGGTATGCAGGGTTACGGCGATCCGTTCTGCCGCGCGACATTCCCGTGGGACGGCATAGAAGAGATTGACCCCGACGGACTTGTGCGGACGCGTTACAAGAACATGATAACGCTGCGCAATATGTCAAAGGCGTTCTCGATAGGCGAGTTTGAATGTGTGTATAAAATCGGTTACGTGTACGGCTTCGTGCGCTCATACGGGAGCGAGCGCTACCTCGTAATGGCGAACATGGGCAAGAGCGAGGAACACGTGCGCGTGGACGTGGCGAGATTCGGCATAAAAAAAATGAAGTGCGTAACGCACGATGTGGAAACAAAAGAATCCAAGGACGGTATACATTATATCGATATGCCGAGACTTTGGATAAAGGTATATAGGGCGGAAACTGAATAGACGCAAAATTTAGGGGACACTAAATTTAGTGTCCCTGTTTTGATGTGATTTTTTGTTTTATCTCCTGCGCCATTTCCACTATTTTAAATTTAACAGTGACCTCGTTATTTTTTTGCGTGATTATATCGTAAGTGTCGGCGTTAAGCGTTTCGCGCAGCATTTTTGCGCCCTCCTCGCTAAGCGTCATATCGCCGTCCTCGCTCATGCAAAGCGGCGGGTACATAACGCACCACCAATTATGCCCTTTGCCGCTGCCGAGCACTATTCTCACGCCGTAGTAATCGCCGGCAGGCAGCGTCATGGATTTGTACGTTTTTTCGGGGAAAGGGAATTTACCGTACATCGCGCGCGCGGCGTAGTCAAAGCCGTTTTCGCGAAGAACGCGGTTCGCCGTTTCCTCTATTTTATCAAGATTTTCCGTTACTTTTTCGGCGGAGATGTCGGGCATTTCCCGCATTTCCTCAAGCACCGCGTCGCGCACCTTTAATTTCACGCTTTGGTCTGCGCCGCTGTCGCTGTCGGCGATTATATGCAGCCGCACAATATTATCACGCAAATCCGCCTGCACTCCGTCCGAGTATGACGATACGATAATCGTCATGGCAAGCGCGGCCGCTGCCGCCGCTATAAATTTATTCATACTTTTTTGCCTCGTTTCTATGTATTTTCATTTCTAAGTATTAACATTTTTTCGATTTCAATACATATTTTTCGATTAATAAAGGAAATACTAAGTAAAAATTCAACAAGGAGGAAGTATTGATGAGGAAAATACTTTCCGGCGCGCTCGCGCTCGTGATTTTGTGCGCTTCGGCAATGTACTGCGCCCATTCCCGCGTACTCGCCGTGAACGCGACTAATAACGACAAGCAGCTTCTCGCGAGAGCCGTCAACGGCGAGGCGCGCGGCGAGCCATACGAGGGACAGGTGGCGGTAGCCGCGGTGATACTGAACAGGGTGCGCCATTCGTCGTTCCCAAATACTATCTCGGGAGTTATATATCAGCCCGGCGCGTTTACCGCCGTGAGCGACGGACAGATAAACGTGCCGATAGACCCAAACTCAACGGTGTACAAGGCGTGTACGGACGCGCTTAACGGCTGGGACCCCAGTGGCGGCGCGATATATTATTTCAATCCCGACACCGCGACAAACGAATGGATATGGTCACGTCCGCTTATAGTACAGATAGGCAAACACAGATTTTGCAGTTAGGAGGAAATAGAAATAATGGAGAAAACAAAAAGTATACACGTATGGATATACACCGCCCTTGCGGCGGGTATTATCGCCGCGCTGATATGGGGATTTACCGCGTCGAAGAACGCGCAGGCGCTTGAAATATCAAACGAGAACCAATATAACAGAGCGTTCCATGAGCTTGCCGGGTATGTGGATAATATCGACGCGCTTTTAAGCAAGGCGCAGCTTACAAAAAGCCCCGCGCAGCTTGCCAAGCTGTCAAGCGATATTTTCCGCCAAAGCGCGGAAGCGAAATCGTGTCTCGGACAGTTGCCGACCAACGAGGTGCAGCTCGATAACACCTCAAAGTTTTTGTCGCAAGTCGGCGATTATACCTACGTACTGTCGCAGTCTATGATAAACGGCGAGGAAATCTCCCAGGAAGCTTACGATAACTTAGCGTCCTTGAACGAGTACGCGGCGACTTTGAGCGACACTCTTTCCGAGATTGAAAACAGAATTTACAGCGGCGAGGTGCGTATTTCCGATACGGGCAAAAAAAGCCGAGGCACCGTGGCGGATGCGGCGGACGGCGGAATACTTCAGGATTTGGAGAACGTAGAAAAGTCCTTTGAAGGTTATCCGTCGCTTATATATGACGGACCGTTCTCCGAGCACATAGAGAACAGGCAGCCGGTAATGCTTGAAAACGAGAGCGAAATATCCCAGGAGGAAGCGCGAAAGAAAGCGGAGGACTTTCTTGACGGCGCATCCCTCACTTTGGAGGGAATGTCCGAGAACACCGCCATACCGACGTATACGTTTATACGCGGTACAGACGAAAGCGAGGTCACCGTGAACGTGACGAAGAAAGGCGGATATGTACTTTCTTACCTTGACAGCCGCATGACGGGCGAGGAAAAATTGACGGTTGACGAAGCGACGGATAAGGCGGCGCGGTTCTTGCAGGAAAAAGGTTTTTACAGTATGCAGAGCAGCTACTATGAAAAATCTGGCGGCATTGCGACGATAAACTTCGCTTACGTGCAGGATAACGTCACCTGCTACAGCGACCTTGTAAAGGTGCGCGTCGCTCTCGATACGGGAGATATCGTCGGTCTTGAGGCGAACGGATATATAATGAACCATTGCGAGAGAGAGCTTTCCGCGCCTGCGCTCACGGTTGACGAAGCAAAGGAAAGAATTTCCACTGAGCTTGAAGTATCGGCAACAAAGCTTGCTCTCGTTCCTAAGGACAGTATGCGCGAGGTGCTTTGCTATGAGTTTAAAGGCGCGTTCGCGGGTAAAAACTTCCTCATCTACGTCAACGCCGAGAACGGACGCGAGGAGGAAATATTTATTCTGATTGAATCCGAGGAAGGAATCTTAACGGTATAACCTCAAATCAAAAGGGACACTAAATTTAGTGTCCCTTTTGCATATGAAGTAACTTGTACAATAAGCCGCGCATACAATTTACGTCAAATCTTTTTCTTAATATTCTATATTTATCGGTTTCATATTACCGTTCCACAGCATGATACGGTAGTCATCATTGTTCGTTTCTGGATACGGCACACTAATGGTCATACCACCCTCCGTATCCGCCGCCGTACCGATATTTAAAGTTTTTAAACGTCCGCAATCGTTATTTTCATCATACTCATACTGAGCGGCGTAGAGAACGTAATCGGACTTATCGAGCGGCTTATCGTAAGTAACCGTCACGACAAAGTTCCCGCCTACGTTTCCGGCGCTCATTTCAACGCAATGCACAAGCGGATTGTAATTATCTATACCCGAACGAGACGTCAAAGCCTCAAATTCACCGCGAGTCCCTTGGTAATACACGTTATCGAGCGGACAACCGCTAAATGCGGCGTGACCGATGTACGTCACACTTAACGGAATCGTCAATTCCTGCAAAGAGCAATCGCCAAACGCATCATCTCCGATATACTCAAGACTTTTCGGCAGCTCAACGCTTTCAAGCCTCTCACAGCCGTAAAACGCACCGCCCCATATCGTTTTCAAACCGTTTTTAAGCGACAGGTTTTCCAAAGAGGTACAATAATCAAACGCGGAAACGCCTATTTCCTCCACGCTTCCCGCGATTTCGACGGTACGAAGACTTTCACAAAGGTCGAACGCGTAATCGCCTATTTTCTCAACGCCGTCAAGTATTCGGACGCTGCTCAGACTGACGCTCTCCAAAAACGCCTCATACCCTATTTCCTTAACGTTTCCCGGAATTGTGACCTGCGTAAGTCCGCCCGAGCCGCAAAAAGCGCCATCACATATTTTTGTCACGCTCGACGGAACCTCATACGCGCCCGACGCCGCACCCGGGTACGCGACAAGCTCCGTCATATCCGCGTTAAAGAGCACGCCGCCCGACGCCGTGTATGCGCTGTTACCGTCCTCCACCTCGTACTTTAAACATTCGCACCCAATGAACGCGCCGTTCGCGTCCGTAAGACTGGACGGAATTGTAAGCGTATCGATCGCCGCGCCGCCAAACACGCCGTAACGCGCACTTTCCGTACCGCCGCGAATTGCGTAATTTTGTATATCTCTGCCCGTCGGGTACGCGACAAGTTCCTTCATATCCTTGTCGTATATAACGCCGTCCACGCCCGTGAACGAGGAGTTGAAATGATCGACCTCGAATTCCTGCAAACCTCTGCACTGCTCAAACGCGCTGTCACCGATATACGTCGTATTGGCGGGGATCTTCATACTCGTGAGCGATTCGCATCTCCAAAACGCGTAGTCGCCTATATATTCAATCGTTGACGGCATTTCGATATTTTCAAGACTTATACAGCCTCTAAACGCCCCGATACCGATTTTTTTTACATACCCCAAATCGACCGTCGTAAGTCCGCGGTAGCCCGCAAACGCGTATTCACCGACCGACGTAACGCCCATCTCGAACCTAACCGTTTCCACATTATTCCTGTTTCCCATATCGTCATCGTACTCCCACGGCGGCAAATCACTGCGGTAATCGTACATATCGCCCGACCCGCCTATTGTGAGCGTGTGCGTCGCGCCGTCATAATTCCATGTTACGTTGTCGCCGCACATACCGCTTCCCGCGTGCGCCGTCACGGTCAATAAAAGCGCAGCTTTAATTTCAGTTGCTACACATCATCAATACCTATAATTCACCAAGCAGGGTATGATAAACTAAAGCTTACGCTTTTTTCATAGCGTAAACCTACTTGGTTAAAATTATTCAGATGTGTAGCAAATATAATATATCATATTTTAACACAATTGTAAAGGCACAAACAAAAAAATTCCGACAAACCTATTGACATAAGCAAATAAAAGTAGTAAAATGGTAACCGTGGTAAGCAATATACAACTAACGATATACCACACAAACCGAAATTAAGGAGGGAAAACAATGCCTTTGTCAATGATGAATGTCGGAGAGACGAAATCCGTTTTGCACGTCTCCGGCAGGGACAAAATAAGGAAATTTCTTGAAAGCCTCGGATTTGTCGAAGGAGCCGAGGTCACTGTCGTTTCACGCATAAACGGCAATCTGATAGTTCACATAAAGGAAACACGCGTCGCCATCGACGGTTCAATGGCGAACAGAATTATAGTGTAAGGAGGGTAAAATATGAAAACATTACGCGACGCAAAAATCGGCGACACCGTGACGGTGGCGCGCGTGAGCGGCGGCGGAGCCGTAAAACGCAGGATTATGGACATGGGAATAACGAAAGGCGTGCAGGTCTACGTAAGGAAAGTCGCGCCTTTGGGCGACCCCGTAGAGGTAAATGTGCGCGGTTACGAGCTTTCCATAAGAAAAGCCGACGCCGAAATGATTGAGCTTGCCTAAAATTTTTTGACATTAGGTTAGCCATAGGTAATTAAAGTTTTTTGGAGGTAATGCAAATGTCTGTAAAAATAGCGCTTGCCGGAAATCCCAACTCGGGAAAGACGACATTGTTTAACGCGCTCACGGGGTCAAATCAATTTGTCGGAAACTGGCCCGGAGTAACTGTAGAAAAGAAAGAGGGTAAGCTTAAGGGGCATAAGGACGTTACGATTATCGACCTGCCCGGTATATACTCGCTTTCGCCGTACACGCTCGAGGAGGTAGTGGCGAGAAACTACCTTATAAACGAGCGTCCCGACGCGATTTTAAATATCGTGGACGGCACAAATTTGGAGAGAAACCTGTACCTCACGACGCAGCTTACGGAGCTCGGCATACCCGTCATAATGGCGGTAAATATGGCGGACGTCGTAAGCAAGCGCGGCGATGAGATTGACACGGAAAAGCTTGGAAAGGCGCTCGGCTGCGAGGCGGTCTCCGTTTCGGCGCTCAAAGGCGAGGGAGTAAAGGAAGCGGCTGATAAAGCCGTCGCAGCCGCCGGCAAAACGCAAACGACGGCGCACACATTCAGCGAAACGACGGAAAGCGCGATCACCGAAATAGAAAACGCGCTCGGCTCACTTGTTCCCGACGCGCAAAAACGTTTCTACGCGATAAAGCTCTTCGAGCGTGACGACAAGCTTGCCCCGCAGCTTCAAGCCGTTACCGGCGTCGAGGACATAATCGCGGCTGCCGAAAAGGAGTTTGACGACGACAGCGAAAGCATCATCACAAATGAGAGATATAATTACATAACGTCGATTATAGACGGCTGCTATAAGAAGCAGACGCGTGAAAAGCTGTCGCTTTCCGATAAGATAGACAAGATAGTCACGAATCGCTTTTTGGCGCTGCCGATTTTCGCGGCGGTAATGTTTATAGTGTACTACATATCCGTAACCACGGTCGGAACATGGGTAACCGACTGGACAAACGACTGCTTATTCGGCGACGGCTTCCACCTGTTCGGCATAGGCTCGTCGCGGTACGAGGAGGCAGTTACGGATTACGCTGCGGATAATATCTGGACGGACGACGTGTACGAGGCAGTTTCAAAAGCTGCGGACGAAGGCGTAAGCGGCGCGGAGGACGTACTCGCGGCTATTGACGATAAAGACTTCGGCGCGTTTGACGAGGCATACTCGATGTACAGCGAGGACCTTATAAAAGGCGGCTGCGACATTTCCGAGGTTGTGGACACGGCAATGGAGGAAGCTCCCGACACGTCGGAATTCGGCGTATGGGTTCCGGGTATCCCTGTGCTTATCGAGAGTCTTTTGGAAAAGCTCGGTACGGCTGACTGGCTAAACAGTCTTATTCTCGACGGCATAGTAGCAGGTGTTGGCGCGGTTTTGGGCTTTGTACCTCAGATGCTCGTGCTGTTTCTGTTCCTCGCGTTCCTCGAAGCGTGCGGATACATGGCGCGTATCGCGTTCATCATGGACAGAATATTCAGAAAATTCGGTCTTTCCGGCAAGTCGTTTATACCGATGCTTATAGGCACGGGCTGCGGCGTACCGGGAATAATGGCGTCGCGCACGATAGAAAACGAGCGCGACAGACGCATGACCATTATGACTACGACGTTTATCCCGTGCGGCGCGAAGCTCCCTATCATCGCGCTTATCGCGGGCGCGCTGTTCGGCGGCGCGTGGTGGGTAGCGCCCAGCGCGTACTTCGTGGGCGTGTGCGCTATTATCGTGTCGGGCATAATACTTAAAAAGACAAAGATGTTCTCGGGCGACCCCGCTCCGTTCGTAATGGAGCTGCCCGCGTACCATATGCCGACGGCGGGCAGCGTGCTCCGCAGCATGTGGGAACGCGGCTGGTCGTTTATAAAGAAAGCGGGTACGATTATACTGCTCGCCACAATACTTATTTGGTTCCTCCAAGGCTTCGGTGTTGAGAACGGCTCGTTCGGCATGGTAGAGAATATGGATAACTCCATACTCGCCGCAATAGGCGCTGTGATCGCTCCTATATTCACTCCGCTCGGCTGGGGCGACTGGAAAGCGGCTGTCGCTGCTGTCACAGGACTTATCGCTAAGGAAAACGTTGTCGGCACATTCGGCATCTTGTACGGCGGCTTTGACGAGGTAGCCGAAAACGGTTATCAGGTATGGAATAACCTCGCAATGGAATTTACACGGCTTGCGGCGTATTCGTACCTCGTGTTCAACCTCCTGTGCGCTCCGTGCTTCGCGGCAATGGGCGCGATCAGGCGCGAAATGAACAGCGCTAAATGGACGTGGTTCGCGATAGGCTATCAGTGCGTGTTCGCGTACTGCGTGGCGCTATGCATCTATCAGATAGGCTCGCTCTTTACGGGCGGCGGCTTCGGCGTTGGAACGGCGGTCGCCTTGCTCATTGTGATTGCGTTTATATACCTGCTCGTAAGACCGTATAAGGAGAGCGATACGCTCAAAACAAACGCTAAAAGCGTTAATGTGTAAAAGCGTGAGGTGATTTTCATGATTGCTACAATAGTAATTGCGGCGCTTATCGCCGCCGCCGTCATAGCGATTATAGCGAACGGAATAAGAAAAAGAAAGAGGGGAGAGTGCGGCTGCTCCTGTGGCTGCTCCGGTGGCTGCTCCACTTGCTCCAGCTCCGCTTGCCAATCCCATAAATGACATCCCCCCACCCAACAAAAAAACGGACGGTCACCTGAAGTGAACCCCAAAGTTTAGACAAAATTTAATATTAAATTAATCGGTAATGAGTTCGGTATTGTACCGGACTCA
>CANQQW010000014.1 GCA_947626075.1 uncultured Clostridia bacterium | reverse complement strand
GGACTTAATATGTTCATCACCAATCAGGGCTTTACGAAAATCAGTATGGCGACGGTCTGTATCGGCGCGGTGATAAACATAATTCTCGACCCGATTTTTATTTACGCGTTACATATGGGAGTAAAGGGCGCGGCGCTCGCGACGATAACAGCGCAGGCGGTGTCGTGCGTATGGGTCGTTAAATTCCTGACCGGCAAAAAGACTATACTTAAAATACGGCTTAAAAATCTTAAACTTAGCGGCGCGGTAGTACTGTCGGTGCTGTCTCTCGGAATTTCGCCGTTTGTGATGAACGCAACGGAATGTTTGATACAATTAACGTTCAACAACGGTATGCTCAAATACGGCAGCGATTTGCACGTTGCGCTTATGTCGGTACTGTTCAGCCTGACGCAGCTTATCTGGATGCCGATGCAGGGCTTCTCGCAGGGCGCGCAGCCAATCATAAGCTACAATTTCGGCGCAAAGAATATGGACAGAGTGAAAAAGGCGTTCAAGGTTCTGTTCATAACGAGCGTGATATTTTCGGTCGCGGTAATCGGCGTAATCGAAGCCTTTCCCGATTTGTTCCTGCGGCTTTTTACAAGCGACGCGGAGCTTATACATATAGGACGCGGCGGCGTACGCGTATTTTTGGCGGGTATGGCGATAATGGGCGCGCAGAGCGCGTGTCAGCAGACGTTTCTTGCGCTCGGCGAGGCGAAAATATCAATGTTTCTGGCGTGTCTTAGAAAAATAATACTTCTTTTCCCGCTCGCGCTGATACTGCCCAAAATCGGCGGCATGGGCGTGTGGGGACTGCTCTTGGCTGAACCCGTAAGCGACGTTATAGCGGCTTGCACCACAACGGTAATGTTCGCCGCGCGCAGCAAGCGGATACTGCGTGAGTAAAAAATCATGAAAACGTATTGCAAGATTTGAAAAAAAGTGATAAAATAATAACAATTATAAACTTAGAGGTGATATTTACATGGGAATGACAATGACGCAGAAAATTCTCGCCGCGGCTTCGGGACAGGAGTCCGTCAAGGCGGGAGATTTGATTATGGCTGATTTGAATTTGGTTCTGGGCAACGACATAACATCGCCGGTAGCTATCAACGAGCTTGATAAGATTGGCGGCGGCGTGTTCGACAAGGCGAAAATCGCGCTCGTACCCGACCATTTCACGCCGAACAAGGATATTAAATCGGCGCAGCAGGCGCTAAAGGTACGCAAATTCGCTAACGAGAACGACATCGTAAATTACTTTGAGGTAGGCGAGGTCGGAATCGAACACGCGCTTCTTCCCGAAAAAGGACTTGTTGTAGCGGGCGACGTTGTGATAGGCGCGGACTCGCACACCTGTACATACGGCGCTCTCGGAGCGTTCTCGACGGGCGTAGGCTCGACGGATATGGCAGCCGGTATGGCTACGGGCAAGGCGTGGTTCAAGGTTCCCGAGGCGATAAAGTTTAATCTCACGGGCAAGCTCAACAAGTATGTGAGCGGCAAGGATTTGATTTTGCATATAATCGGCATGATAGGCGTTGACGGCGCGCTTTATAAGTCAATGGAGTTTACGGGAGAGGGTATGCACTCACTCACGATGGACGACCGTTTCACTATAGCGAACATGGCGATCGAAGCCGGAGCGAAGAACGGCATTTTCGAGGTTGACGACCTCACGGTTGAGTATATGAAATCTCATTCAAACAGAGAATACAAGGTATTCACAGCCGACGCGGACGCGGAATACGTTAAGGTCATAGATATAGATTTGTCAAAGGTTCCGCATACGGTTGCGTTCCCGCACTTGCCGGAAAACGCGCGCACTCCCGAAAACTGGGGCGATGTCGCAATCGACCAGGTTGTGATTGGCTCATGCACAAACGGAAGAATTTCCGATTTAAGACACGCCGCTGAAATTTTAAAGGGCAAAAAGGTAAAGAAAGGTATACGCGCTATCGTGTTCCCGGCTACTCAAGCGGTTTATCTCGAAGCGTTAAAGGACGGAACGCTCGCAGCTCTAGTTGAGGCGGGCTGCGTAATTTCCGCGCCGACCTGCGGACCTTGTTTGGGCGGTCATATGGGTATCTTAGCCGAGGGCGAGAGATGCGTTTCGACCACGAACAGAAACTTTGTGGGACGTATGGGACACGTCGAAAGCGAGGTATATCTTGCAAGCCCCGAGGTTGCGGCGGCAAGCGCGATTACCGGCAAAATAACAGCACCCGAAGATGTTGTATAAGAATTGTAGGGCGGGCTGCATTTGCTAAGGCATACGGGCAAAGCCCTATGCCTACAACACGCAAGCGTGTTGTTCACTTCGGCCCGCCGCGTATATAAAATAATAATTTGCGAAAGGAATGAGACTATGAAAGCAAACGGAAAAGCCATAAAATACGGCGATAATATAGACACCGACGTAATAATCCCCGCGAGATATTTGAACACGACCGACCCGGGAGAATTAGCGTCACACTGCATGGAGGATATAGACAAGAATTTCGTAAATAATCACTCCAAGGGCGACATAATGATAGGCGGCGCAAATTTCGGCTGCGGCTCGTCGCGCGAGCACGCTCCGATAGCGATCAAGGCGAGCGGTATTTCGTGCGTGATTGCAAAGGATTTCGCGAGAATATTTTTCAGAAACTCGATAAACATCGGTCTCCCGATACTCGAATGTGCCGAAGCGTCGGCTGACATTGACGCGGGCGACGAGGTAGAGGTAGATTTCGACACCGGCGTTATCACAAACAAGACAAAGAACGCTACATACCAGGCGGCAGCCTTCCCGCCGTTCATGCAGGGAATCATCAACGCCGGCGGTTTGGTTGAGTATATTAAGAAGAATAACGGTTAAAGGTAATAGGTGTAGAAGTGTCAATGCTGCCATATACTATAAAAGAATTGAGAACCGCATGTGAACAAAGGCGTATTATATGGCGCGAACATGCGGCGGATAGGATGCTTGAACGCGGGATATTAAGAAGTGAGGTTATTCGGTCTGTTATGCAAGGGGAGATAATCGAGGAATATTCCGAAGATTATCCGATACCGAGCTGTCTTGTACTGGGATTTTCCAAAGCGGGCAAACCTGTTCATGTTGTGTGCAGCATGGACAACGGATATATTTACATTATTACCGCTTACGAGCCTAATCTCTTTAAATGGGAAAACGATTTCAAAACAAGGAGGAATACGCTGTGAAATGTGCTGAATGCGGAAAAGAAATGATTATGAAGAACAAAACGTATGTTGCAAATCTTGAAAACTGCGTGATAGTTATAAAAAACGTGCCGGCATATATCTGCTCATGCGGTGAGGCGTATTACTCGGACGAGGTTTTTGAACGCCTCGAACAAATTGTAATGACGCTTAAACAGGTTATAAACGACGTTGCCGTAGTGGATTACACAAAAGCGGCATAAAAGAAAGGAAAATAATCATGGGAGAATACAATATCGCCCTTATTCCGGGCGACGGAATAGGTCCCGAAATTGTCGCGGCGGCTGTCACTGTGCTTGACGCTGTTTCGGCTAAGTATGGACATAAATTCAATTTTACGGAAGTGTACATGGGCGGTTGCGCCATTGACAAATTCGGCGTGCCGCTGCCGGACGAAACGCTTGAAATATGCAAAAAGTCCGACGCGGTTTTAATGGGCTCAATCGGCGGCAATACCACAACATCGCCGTGGTACAAGCTTCCGGCGAACCTGCGCCCCGAGGCGGGACTTCTCGGCATACGCAAGGAACTCGGACTTTTCGCCAATTTAAGACCGTGCTTACTCTACCCGCAGCTTAGCGGAGCGTGTCCTCTAAAAGAGGAAATAAGCGCTAAAGGCTTTGATATGCTCATCATGCGCGAGCTTACCGGCGGACTTTACTTCGGCGCGCGTAAGACCGAGGAAATCGACGGCGTTATGACGGCGATTGACACGCTTACATACAACGAGAACGAAATCCGCAGAATAGCGGTTCAGGCGTTTGAGGTTGCTATGAAACGCAGAAAGAAAGTAACAAGCGTCGATAAAGCGAACGTGCTCGACTCGTCACGACTTTGGAGAAAAATAGTAAACGAGGTCGCAGAGGACTATCCTGAGGTAGAGCTTGAGCATATGCTCGTTGACAACTCCGCCATGCAGCTCGTAAAAGACCCCGCTCAGTTTGACGTAATGGTTACGGAAAATATGTTCGGCGACATCTTATCCGACGAGGCTTCGATGATAACAGGCTCAATAGGTATGCTGCCCTCGGCGAGCCTTAACGAAACGAAATTAGGCTTGTACGAGCCGTCGGGCGGCAGCGCGCCCGACATAGCGGGACAGGATATAGCAAATCCTATAGCGACGATCCTTTCTGCCGCAATGCTTCTCAGGTACTCGCTTGACATGAAAGACGAGCCGGACGCGATTGAAGCGGCTGTTTCAAAGGTACTCGACGAGGGATACAGAACCGGCGATATAATGTCCGACGGTATGACTAAGGTCGGAACAAAGGAAATGGCAAGGCTTATAGCCGAAAAATTGTAAGATAAAATCTCTTGGGGAATTAAGCCTCAAGAGATTTTTACATATCTTGGAAAAATTATTTCTTTATATTGACTTGATATTAACTTTGTGATAGAATATAAACTCAGATAGGACTACACAATTTTAAAGCATCAGGAGGACTGCGTTATGAATATTTCATCAAATCTAAGGGCAATCGACATGATAAAGGGCGAAATCCTTTCGGAGATAGCCAATCTTTACAAGGCTTTGGCTGACTATGACGAGATAGGCGAGTATGACAGCATTACAAATAAAATCGCTACCGTTATAGCGATGGATTACATACTTGCGAGACGTCTCGGCGTAAGCTTTTCGGGTATAGACAATAAAATTTCCGAACTGCTTACCATAGGCGAGGAAAGCGGACATGAACTGGAGATTGAATTTTCTGACATGTCCGAACTAAAGAAATATTTAAAGAACCGTTAATAAGACGCGCCGCGCGTTCGGCGCTTTGGAGGAGCTTATATGAAGAAGCGATATGGTAGGATTGTGCGCTATTACGCCGCCTTGTCGGTATGTGTTGCTGCGGCGCTTACACTGTGCGGTATTTTCACCGCGTTTTTCACCGCTGACATTTATGTCGGAGCGGTTGAATGCAGCGCGGGTATTATTGCGCTTGTGACGGCTTCGGTTTTGGGGAAAATGCGAAAAGTACAGATGACGGACTTTTTGCACAGCGTGCGCAGCGACTCCGGCGCGGCGGCAACTGATATTGTTTCAAGCTTCCCTGCGCCAATGCTTATGGCGCATATAGACGGTACAATAGGGTGGTATAATGAGCTTTTTTCCGAGCTTTTTACGGATAAAAACCTGTTTGGAGCCACTGTTGAAAGTATATTTCCCGAACTAAAATGGGGTGAAATTCTAAAAAAAGGCGCGGAAATCGAGGCTAATATACGTATTAATGAAAAGTTTTATACAATTATAGGCAGACTTGTAAAAGAAAAAACGTCTGTATCGGACAGCGATGAGGACAAGTACTCGGTGTATATGTACCTTTTCGACAAGACGGATGAAACGGAGTTTAGAACGCTTTACCAAAGCGAACGCGCGGACGTGGCTGTAATCAGCATAGATAACTACGACGAGGTTTTGCAGCGCGTGACGGACATCGAGGAACAGTCGGTAAATTCGCAGATACGAACCATTATAAACGAATGGGGAGCCGAGGGACACGCGATGGTTAAAAAAACCGACCGCGACAGGTATTTCCTTGTGTTCGAGCATAAGTATCTTGAAAAATATATAGAAAACAAGTTTGATATTTTGGACAAGGTACGCGCTGTAGGCGAGCAGATAAAGATGCCGCTCAGTGTGAGTATCGGCATAGGCACTTCGGAGGGCGTACTCGAAAATGAGAACAGCGCAAGAAACGCGCTCGACATGGCGCTCGGACGCGGCGGCGACCAGGTAAGCGTCAAGGATGACACGCAGTATAAATTCTACGGCAGCAAGGCGCGTGACTACGAGCGCAGCACGAGAGTTAAAACGCGCGCGTTCGCGCTGGCGCTCAAGGATTTTATAAACGGCTCGGACAAGGTAATATTTATGGGACATTCCGGCGCGGACTATGACTGCTTCGGCGCGGCAATGGGACTTCAGCGCGCTGTGCGCACCATGAACAAAACGCCGTATATCCTTTACGATAATAACTCTCCGGCAATCAGAGAGCTTTATGATGAGCTTCGGAATGTGCCGGAGTATAAGGGGATGTTCATAAGCGCGGAGGAAGCGCTTCAGGAGCTAACACCGAATACGCTTGTGGTAATTCTTGACACGCACAGACCGTCCATGCTGCCATGCCCTCAGCTTGTGCAGAGGGCGGCAAAGACTGTGCTCATAGACCACCACAGACGCTCAACCGACTTCATAAACCCATGCTCGCTTATTTATCACGAGCCTTACGCTTCGTCTGCCTGCGAGATGGCTACCGAGCTTTTGGAGTACATGAACATAGGCAGCTCGCTCACGAACAAAGAGGCTGAATGTCTTTATACCGGCATACTTATGGACACAAAGAACTTCCTTGTAAAAACCGGCGTAAGGACGTTTGACGCGGCTTCTTATTTGAGACGGCTCGGACTTAACACAATAGATATAAAAAAGCTGTTTAACGTCAGCAAGGCTGATTACGACCACAGAGCCGATATAGTCAAAACATCAAAAGTTATCGCTCCGCATATAGCGGTCGCGCACTGCTACGGGAAAATACCGAATATAAGGGTGGTAGCATCGCAGGCGGCTGACGAAATGCTTAATATAGGAGATACATACGCGTCTATAGTAGTATATCCGCTTGAGGGAAGCGTCGGAATAAGCGCGAGGTCGCTGGGAGACGTGAATGTGCAGCTTATTATGGAAAAACTGGGCGGAGGCGGACACAGTACCGTCGCGGGAGCGCAGATAAAGGACAAAAATGTTGATATGGTAGTTGACGACGTAATAAACGCCGTGAGCGAATACCTTTCAAATAACGGAAATTAGAGTGGAGGTAAGACAATGCAGGTTATTTTGAAACAGGACGTAAAAGGACAAGGTAAGAAAGGTCAGATGGTAAACGTATCGGACGGGTACGCGAGAAATTACCTTTTGCCGAGAGGACTTGCCGAGGTTGCAAGCAAGTCGAATATAAACGCGTTAAAGGGTAAACAGGAATCGCTGGAATACAGAATGAAAAAGGAGCTTGACGAGGCTAACGCCGTAGCCGAAAAAATGAAGGACATACAGGTTAATATAAAAGCGAAGGCGGGCGAAAACGGAAAGCTGTTCGGCTCGGTAACGTCAAAGGATGTGAGCGAGGCGCTGACGAGCCAGCACCATATAAAGCTTGACAAGAAGAAGTTTGTAATGCCCGAGGGTATAAAATCGCTCGGAGAGACGATTGTTGACGTAAAGCTTCATACGGGCGTTACGGGTAAGCTTAAGGTAGTAGTGGAAAAGCTGTAAATTTGGGAGGTAAATATGCCGGAAGCATCAAACACGGTTGATGTAATGGGCAGAGAACTGCCGTACAGTCAGGACGCGGAGCTTGCCGTTATCGGCAGCGCGCTGACGAACTCCAACAGCGTGGCGGAATCTGCGGAAATAGTGAAACCGTCTGACTTTTATTTCTATCAGAACAGAGAAATATACGAAACGATACTGGAGTTGTTTAATGAAAATCTTGCGATAGATTTCATTACAGTGTCAAACCGTTTAAGTCAGAAAGATAAGCTGGAAGCCGTAGGCGGCGTTACCTATCTGAGAAACGCCGCGACAAACGTTCCCACCACGCGTCATGTGACGTATTACTCAAATATAATCAAAGACAAATCAACGCTGCGCTCGCTGATACAGAGGGCGAACGCCATATCTGATATGGCATACGGCGAGGAGGATAAGGTTGACCGCGTCGTTGACCGCGCGGAGCAGCTTATTTTTGATGTTTCCGCTTCGCGTGAAAGCGGAGAAATACTGCCTATAAGCGATATATTTATGGGCAGCTATCAGAAACTGGTAGAAGATTCTATGAACGAGGGCGGCATAACCGGCATATCGAGCGGCTTTACCGAGCTTGACAGGCGCACGGGCGGTCTGCACGGCGGCGAGCTTGTGCTTATCGCGGGTCGTCCGGGTATGGGCAAATCATCGTTCGCGGTCAATATAGCGGAAAGCCTAAGCATTTTCGATAAAAAAACTGTAGCCGTTTTCAACCTTGAAATGCCGCGTGAACAGATTGTAAACCGAATAATCTGCTCACAGGCGTATGTGAACTTAAGCAAGATACGCACGGGCGATATGACGGGTGAGGACTGGGAAAAAATCAGCTCGGTGGTAGACAGGGTGGCGACAGCGCCGATGTATATAGACGATACCGCTTCTATAACTGTGGCGGAAATAAGAGCAAAGTGCAGACGATTGAAACAGACAAAGAATCTGGAACTTGTGGTAATAGACTACCTGCAGCTTATGCAGTCGAGCGGACGCGTAGATAACAGACAGCAGGAGATCGCGGAAATCTCGCGTTCGTTAAAGATACTCGCAAAGGAGCTTAATGTGCCTATAATCGCGCTTTCCCAGCTTTCACGCGCGAGCGAAAACAGGAGCGACAAACGCCCGATGCTGTCGGACTTGCGCGAATCGGGTGCGATAGAGCAGGACGCGGATATCGTAATGTTCCTATACCGCGACGATTACTATAAAAAGGACACGGACGAAAAAAATATCGCGGAATGTATTATAGCCAAGAACAGAAACGGTGAGACCGGCACATTCAAACTCGGCTGGAGAGGCGAGTATACAAAGTTTTCTAATCTTGTGTACAGGGAAGAAGAATGATATTAGATATAATTAAACGCGCGGTTAAGGAATATAATCTGATTGAAAAGGGCGACGGCGTGCTCGTCGGACTGTCCGGCGGCGCGGACAGCGTATGCCTTACCCATGCGCTATGCGCGCTTTCCGATGAATTGGGGATTACGGTTTACGCAGCACATTTAAATCACGGCATACGCGGCGCGGAAGCGGAGCGCGACGAAAATTTTGTGAAAAATTTTACAAAAATGCTGGGAATAAAATGCTTTACCGAAACAGCCGATATTCCGGCGCTTTCACGCGAACTGGGAATAAGCGAGGAAACGGCGGGACGAAAATACAGGTATGAATTTTTTAATAACTTGTGTGAAAAATATAATATAACAAAAATCGCAACGGCGCACAACAAAAACGATAACGCCGAAACGATTTTGATGAATTTCATGCGCGGCAGCGCTATTGCGGGACTTTGCGGCATACCCGCAAAGCGCGGCAATATAATACGCCCTCTTCTTTGCGCCGACAGGACGCAAATCGAGCGCTACTGCGCCGAAAACGGTCTTTCGTATGTGACGGATAGCACAAATAATACCGACGGCTACACAAGGAATAAAATACGTCATACGCTTCTGCCGTTTATCGAGAAAGAATTTAACGCTAATTTTATAAATACCGCCGCGGACAATGCGCTGCTTATAAAGGATGACAGTGATTATCTTGAAAACGCGGCGAAAGAAAGCTATCTGTCTCTTGTGAAAGACGGTGCCATTGCCGCGGAAGCGCTGCTTAAAGAGCCGCCTTCAACGGCGAGACGTATCATACGTTATATGCTCCGCGATGTATACGGCGGATTAAACGATGTCACCTCGGGATACGTCCGCGACATTCTTTCGCTCGCGGCGAAACAAAGCGGCACAAAAATACACCTCGCGGATAACGTAACGGCGCGCATCGAATACGGCAAGCTTGTGATTGAGCGCGAAGCGGAGGCGATACAGCCGTTTTTTGCGGAGGTAAGACAGGGTGAAACGACTTTCATAAAGGAAATTTCAAAGACCGTCACCGTTACGGCGGCGGTAAAAAGACAAAGCGGCGGCGCGGTATATCTCGCGTGCGGCGCCGATGATAAAATCGTTATAAGGAGCCGGCGCGAGGGTGACAGATTTTACCCATACGGCATGACGGGCAGCAAGAAAGTCAAGGAATACCTTATAAACAAAAAAATACCTAAGGAAAAGCGTAACTCCGTACCCATAATTGTGATTAACGGCGTTATAGCGGCGGTGGGCAAAAGAGTGGACAGAAATTTTTTGTTTACCGACAGCGGAGTTAAAATAGAATTTAAGTCTTTGGAGGTAGAGGATTGAAAAAGCGATTTACGGGAATAGGAGTATGGCTGGCGCTTATGTTAGCCGTATATCTTATTTATTCAATAGCCGTGAACCTTATAACGGCGACGCCGGACATGGATTACTCCGAATTTGTGAAGGCGGTAAAGACGCGTCAGGTTACGGCGATGACAATAACCGGCAACAACGTGACAGCGGAGCTTACGGACAATCGAAAAGCGGAGGTAGAGATACCGTCTCTTGAAACGATGCAGGAGGACATCGGCAAGGAAATAAACGAACAGATGTCCGACGGCACGCTTCGCCAGACGGCTCACGAATCCAATATATCATGGATAGCCATAAGCAATATACTGTCAACGATAATTGTGATTGCCTTCATGGTAATACTTCTCGGCAGACGCGGCGGCGGAGGCGGTTTTACGAAAAACACCGCGCGCCTTGTTTATGACAAGCCTGGAATTACGTTTAAAAACATGGCGGGTGCGGACGAGGCAAAGAGGGAATTGGAGGAAGTCGTTGAGTTCCTGAAAAATCCCGCCAAATTCACCGCGCTCGGCGCGCGGATACCTAAGGGAGTACTGCTTGTCGGTTCTCCCGGTACAGGTAAGACGCTGCTTGCAAAGGCGGTAGCCGGCGAGGCGGACGTGCCGTTCTTTACCATGAGTGGTTCCAACTTCGTGGAGCTGTACGTCGGAGTGGGCGCGTCGCGCGTGAGAGACTTGTTCGCTCAGGCGAAAAAATGCAAGCCGTGTATTGTTTTTATAGACGAGATTGACGCGGTAGGCAGACAGCGCGGCGCGGGTCTCGGCGGCGGTAACGACGAAAGGGAGCAGACATTGAACCAGCTGCTCGTGGAAATGGACGGCTTCGCCGACAATGACGGTATAATTATTATCGCGGCTACAAACCGTCCCGACGTGCTCGATCCGGCACTGCTGCGCCCGGGACGTTTCGACAGGCAGGTTGTTGTGGATATGCCGGATTTAAAGGGACGTGAGGCGATACTTAAAGTCCATTCCGAAAACAAACCGCTCGCGCCGGACGTGGATTTGCTTGAAATTGCAAAAGCAACTATAGGCTACTCGGGAGCGAATCTTGAGAACCTTATGAATGAGGCTGCAATACTCGCGGCGAACCGCGACCATACGCAAATAACGCGCCGTGATATAGAGGATGCCAATTTAAAGGTAATGATAGGCTCGGAGAGCCGTTCAAAGATTATAAGCGACAAGGAAAAGAGGCTTACCGCGTATCACGAGGCGGGGCATGCGGTAATTACTCGGCTTATTTCGGACGATACGCATGTGCATAAGGTCTCCATTATGCCTCGCGGCAGAGCGGGCGGATTTACGCTGTCTGTGCCGGAGGAGGATAAGAAGTATACGTCGAGAAACGAAATGCTTACGCGTATAATGGAGCTTTTGGGCGGCAGAGCGGCTGAGGACTTAACGCTTGACGATATAAGCACCGGCGCGTCCAACGACCTTAACCGCGCTACGGAGATAGCGCGGCAGATGGTTGTAAAATACGGTATGTCGGACATTGTGGGACCCGTTTCCTACGACGATGGCGGCGAGGTGTTTATAGGACGTGATTTCGCTCATTCAAAGCCGTATTCCGAAAAGACAGCCGCCGAAATTGACAGCGAGGTAAAGAAAATCCTCGTGGAGAGATACGCTAAAACAAAACAAATTCTAACAGACAATATGGAAGTACTTACAAAGGTAGCCGAAAAGCTTATAGAAAAGGAAACCATAGACAATGCGGAATTTGAGGAATGTTTTAATATAGAAAAAGGAGGAAACGAAAATGCAGGTAACTAAGGATACGCTAATAGGCGAGGCGCTGGAGATGAACAGAGAGATAGCCCCCATACTCATGGGAATAGGTATGCACTGCCTCGGCTGCCCCGCGTCACAGGCGGAGTCGATTGGCGACGCTTGCGCGGTGCATGGTATCGACCCCGACGAGCTTGTTAATAAAATTAACGACTTTTTAGCCAAAAACTAAGCTTTACGCAAAAAACAGCCGTCCGAACGGACGGCTGTTTTTTTGCGCCAAAAGCGCAACGGATATATTTAAGGGGTTAATAAGGAAGATAATTGGAAGGATTTACAGCCTCGCCGTCTTTGCTGATTTCAAAGTGCAAATGCGGCTGCGTTACGTTTTCACCTTTACATTCGCCCAAAGTGCCTATTACCTCGCCCGAGTGTATTTCCTTACCCTCGGTCAGGTTTTCCACACTGTCAAGACCGGTATACGTTGTCACAAAGCCTGCCGCGTGCGATATTTGCACGCTTGTACCCATGGCTGTATCGGTTATCTTATCGATAACGCCGTCCGCCGCGGACTGAACGCTGCATCCTGTTTCGGCGGCTATATCAACGCCGTTGTGAGTACGCCAGTCCTCAAGCGCGGAGTTGTATACAAGCCCGTCGGAAAAGGCTTCAAGCGCCTCGCCGCTTACCGGCATTACAAATACCGGCTCCTGTGAAGAGACCGTGATCGCGCCTTCTTCAAGGTCGGGATTGTCGACCGCGTAGTCCATGACGTATTCATCCTGCGCCATTACAGGAACATTCTCGCTATCCGCGCCGTCCGTAACATCTTCGCTTTGCGTCTCGACCGAGACTGCGGGGGTAGGGGTAGGGATTACGGTTTCGGAGTACTTTTCCACTTCGTCCGAGAATACCGGCAGATCGGAATTTTCATTTTCACTCACTTCGGTGCTAACCGCCGGCGACGAGTCGTCGGTCTGTTTCTCCGTAAAATATCCCGCTATACCGATTACCAATACACAGCAGCACAGTGCTATGTAAAAGCCCGGCAGCTTTTTTGTTTCCTTTTGGTTTTGTTTACTCATATTAAGTCCTCCAATGTTTTGTTGTAGTATTTAGTATTGTTTCCTTATTTTTCTCGATTATACCCCGCATGGAAAAAATTTTAATAAATAAATATAAAAAACACTATTCCCAAATTGAAAAATATATAGTATAATAGATTATATAAACAGAAAGTAGGTGGTCAGTTGTGAGAATAGAACGGCTTAACAGCGACAAAGTAAAAGTCACTCTTACAACCGCGGATTTGATGAATTTTGACATAGATATGGAACAGCTAACTCCCGACTCGCGCGAATTGCACACATTCCTGTTTCATATAATGGAAACCATACGGGAGGAAACGGGATTTAATCCCTACAACGGACAGGTTATAGTAGAGGCCTCCCCCTCAAGGGACGGCATGAGCATAACCGTAAGCCGCCTGAACACAGCGGCGAAACGCGTTACAAAGCGGCAGTTTAATACCGCGTCAAACATAAAGGCGGTGCCGAAGCATAAGGAAAAGACCGAAATATTTTATTTTGAAAACTTTTCGGACTTGTGCGGCGCGCTCATTCGGATTGAGGACGCATCGCTTATTTCCGCCGGTCTGTATCGTCTGAACAGCACTTATTGCTTTACTATCCCAAACAAGGCGTGTCACAAAAAATGTATTCATATTATGCTTGAATTTTCGGCGAAACGATCCATATATCCCATGCAGATTACTTACATAAAGGAGCATGGCACTCTTATAGCAAAAGGTACAAAACTTTTTGAAATGACCGAAAAAATAAAGCAGCTTACATAAATTTGGCAAAAAAGTATTGAAAAAATCGGATAAGCATAGTATAATACGTATGGAAAATAAATAATTAAAAGGAGAACTGTTATGACGAATATTTTAGAAACGGTTGTATTCGCGGAAGGCGAGGGAACAACGGGCGCTGCGGGAACGGCTTCTGGTACTGCTGCGGGAACTGCCGCCGGAGCGGCGCAGAATCCTCCGGCAAATCCGGTTATGAGCACGATAGTAACAATCCTGCCGCTTGTGCTGGTCATTGTGCTTCTGTATTTTATGATGATAAGACCGCAAAGAAAGCGTGAGAAAGAAACCAAGGCAATGATTAACGCGATGAAAGTCGGCGATAAGGTCGTAACGATTGGCGGCATATGCGGTAAGGTCAGCAAAATAAAGGACGAGTTTGTTTGGATAGAAACAGGCAATATCGGTACTCAGGACGAAAAGAGCGTCATAAAAATGGAGAGGGACGCGGTTCGTTCGGTGGAAAGCGCAAAAAATTAAATTAGTATAAAAAAACAACCTCCTTAATATATTTATAATAAAATATTAGGGAGGTTATTTTTATGTCTGTCAATATTAAAGGCGTGATAAAAGGGAGCATATTCTCAATTCTTGTTACAATGCTGATTATATTCATACTTTCGCTCTTGTCTTATTTTACCGGCATAAGCGAAACGGTAGTAAGCGCCTGCGTTTACGCGTCGGTGGCGGCGGGCGTATTACTGGGTACTATAGCGGTATCGCGTGCGGCGGCGGGGAAGGCGTTTATCCACGTTATGCTTGTATGCCTTATATACCTCGCGGTACTCGTGGGCATATCGGCGCTCATAAATAAGGGCATAGCGTTCAATTCTCACTTTTTCGCGGTAGTCTGCGGCACATTTGCGGCGGGCTTTCTCGGACTGATTATAGGAAAATGATTAAAAATCAGAAAAAAATGTAAAAAACCCCTTTATTTTTTCAATAAAGTGTGATACAATGGTTAAAGATGAAATACATACAAGGAGGACTTAGCAATGAAGCACGTACAGACACTAAACAGCGCTAATTTAAAGAATTCAGCGAAGCACGGCGGCTGCGGCGAGTGCCAAACTTCATGTCAGTCGGCTTGCAAAACGTCATGCACGGTTGCAAACCAAAAATGTGAACAAGCAAACTGATTGTTTTGCCGGATAAATGAACATTAGAGTTAATCATCGGCTTTATGGTCGGTGATTTTCTTCTAATTTCATACAATGACAGAAAAATATTGATTCAGGGAGTTTTTTTAAGTGATACATAAGTATAAACAGTTGGGGCTTAATATAGTCATGGACATATATTCGGGCGCGGTACACGTTGTGGACGATATTATGTTTGATATGCTTGACTATATAAACGAGCCGTTTACGGCGGCGGACAAGTGTCCCGAAAATATAAAGGTGGCGCTTAGAGCGAAGTACGCCGATGACGACATAGAGGAAAGCTACGCGGAAATATGTGCGCTTGCGGAAAGCGGTCAGCTTTTTACGGAGGACTGCTACGCCGATATAGCCAAGAACTGGAACAAACAGTCTGTGGTTAAGGCGCTGTGCCTTCATGTGGCGCATGACTGCAATCTGCGCTGTAAGTACTGTTTCGCCGATACGGGTGAATTTCACGGCGGCAGAAGTCTTATGAGCGCCGATATAGGCAAGAAGGCGATTGATTTCGTTATAAACAACAGCGGGACGCGGCATAATATAGAGATTGACTATTTCGGCGGCGAACCGCTTATGAATTTTGAAGCGGTAAAGGAGATAACGGAGTACGCGAAAGAACAAGGAAAACTGCATGACAAGAATTTCCGCTTCACCATAACAACAAACGGCATACTTTTGAACGACGACATTATGAAGTACATAAACGAAAATATGTCGAATGTTGTGCTTAGTCTTGACGGCAGAAAGGAAACAAACGACCGTGTGCGCTGCCGCGTGGACGGCAGCGGCTCATACGACGCGATAGTGCCTAAGTTCCAAAAACTTGCCGAAAGCAGAAATCAGGATAATTACTATGTGCGCGGCACATTTACCGCGTATAACGCGGACTTTGCAAAGGACGTTATACATCTTGCGAATCTCGGCTTCAAGCAGACGAGCGTGGAACCTGTGGTAGCGCCGGAAACTGAGGATTACGCGCTGAAAAAAGAACATATTGACATTGTATGCGCCGAGTACGATAAGCTTGCGGAGGAATACGTGAAACGTTTTGGCGAAGGCAGGGGCTTTAATTTCTTCCACTTTATGGTAGACCTTGACCAAGGTCCGTGCGCGATAAAGCGCCTGTCGGGCTGCGGCGCGGGTCATGAATACCTTGCGGTAGCGCCTAACGGAGACATATACCCATGCCATCAGTTTGTGGGGAATACCGACTTTATCATGGGCAACGTTAAGGAAAACACGCTTGACGAAAATATTGTGAAGCGTTTTGAACGCTCCAATGTGTACACTAAGCCTAAGTGCGCGGACTGCTTCTCAAAGTTTTACTGCAGCGGCGGCTGCAGCGCGAACGCGTATAATTTCAATAAGGATATAAATAAGCCCTACGAGCTTGCTTGTGAATTTCAAAAAAAACGCCTTGAATGTGCGATAGCGGTTGAGGCGCACAAAAAGCTGGGATAAGGTGAAGCCGTGAGGGACGAGCCTGACGCCCCTATACCCGTAATTTTGAAATTTTGCGCCGTAGGGGCTGGCGCCCTCGACAGCCCGTTTACGTAGGGGCGAACCGTGTTCGCCCGCAGAGCGACACCATCAATACACTATTAAGGATCATAATTTAAAACAAAAAATAAAATTTAAGGAGGAATAAACATGATACACAAAGGTTTTAAAATGAAGCTGTACCCGGGACAGGAAAAGGAGTATGAGAAGCGCCATAACGAGCTGTGGCAGGAAATGAAAGATATGATTCACGAGCACGGCGGAAAAAACTACTCAATTTACCTTGACAAGGAAACGCTGACGTTGTTCGGCTACATAGAGATTGAGGACGAGGAACTGTGGGCAAAGGGCGCGGATACCGCGATAAACCGTAAATGGTGGGATTTTATGGCGGACATCATGGAGACCAACCCCGATAACAGCCCCGTGTCAACGGATTTAGACCTGCTTTTCCATCTCGATTGACGGCGGCAAACGTAAAATATTAAAAAAACTGTATAAAAACGAGAAAAGGGGAAATAACTATAAATGACCTCACAAAATACATTACAAAAGCCGATGTCATCGGTTAATAACCCCCTTATTTGCTAAAGGAGCGGCGCATACGCGCCGCTCCTTAATTTTTTGTCAGGGATCGAGATGATGTATATCTCTCGGAAACAGACTTGCCTCGCGGATATTGGAAAGACCCAAAAGCTTCATTACTATGCGCTCCAGACCGATACCTAGCCCGCCGTGCGGAGGCATGCCGTAACGGTGAATATCAAGGTAAGCTCCCAAGTCCTCCGGCTCGACGTTGTAACGCTTCAACTTGGCTATCTGCTCGTTATAATCGTGTATTCTTTGACCGCCCGTTGTTATTTCAAGACCGCGGAATAATAAATCAAAGCTTTCGGCAAGCTTCGGGTCATCTTTCGAGTCCATCGCGTAGAACGGACGCTTAAGCCCCGGGAATTTCTCGACGAATATAAACTCACTGCCGTGATTTTCCTTTGCCCACTCGCACAGCCTTACCTCGTCCGTTGGGTCGAGGTCAAACTGGTTATGCGACTTACCGAGAATGTCAAGCGCCTCAAAGAATGTGACCGAGGGTATATCTTCTATTACCGGCAGTGTCGCTTCAAGCATTTCAAGCTCGTGAGCGTAGTTTTCGGCAAGATACCTCATAACGTGTTTCAGCATGGCGGTTTCCATAGCCATTACGTCGTGCATATCGTTTATAAACGCCATTTCAAAGTCAAGACCGATATACTCGTTTAAGTGACGCGTCGAGTTATGCTTTTCCGCCCTGTACACGGGCGCGATTTCAAACACGCGGTCAAAGAACGCGACGCATGTCTGCTTGTAGAATTGCGGACTCTGCGCAAGATACGCGTCCTTGTCGAAGTACTTGAGCTTAAATATATTCGCGCCGCCCTCCGCGCCCGCTGCGACGATTTTCGGCGTGTGGATTTCTGTAAAATTTTCCGAAAGCATAAACTCACGGAAACCCGATACCACGCCCTCGGCAATTTTAAATACCGCCCGCTGCTCCGGGTGACGGAGCGCCACGCTCCTGTACTCCATACTTGTTTCAATCGAGCAGCCCAGCTTTTTTGCCGAAACGTGCAGCGGATATTCCGCCGCGGGCTTTGAAAGAATTTCAAATGACGTAAGAATTATCTCGTAGCCGTAATTTGCGCGGTTTTCTTTCTTTACCGTACCCGTCACGCTTACATAAGCTCCCTCGGTGAGCGCGTCAAAGTCGCCGTCGCAGTCCTTCGTGTAAACGGACTGAAGCACGTATCTTGCGGTGCGGAGAATTACAAATGAAAATCCGCTCATATTTCTCAGCTTGTGAACGCAGGCGCAGAAAGAAAGAGAAGCGCCTTCCGCCTTTTTCAAATCGCCGAGGGTAAGCTCGCTTATAAGCTGTGAACCGTCTATTTTCCGCATAATTAATTCCTCCGATTACTTTAATTTTTCGGTAAGCAAATCCTTTATAAGCTTAGGATTGGCGCCTTTACCGACGGCGCGTACCACCTGACCCATAAGGAAGCCGAAAACCTTTTCGTTGCCGTTTCTGTAGCTTTCCACGCTGTCGGCGTTTTCTGCAAGGACATTGCTTACAATATCATCCAGTCCCGACGCGTCGTTATCCATAATAAATCCGTTTTCTTTCGCGATACTCATCGGCTTTGCGCCGCTGTCAAACATGATTTTTAAAATGTCTTTCGCCGCGTTTTTCGATACTACTCCGTCGGTTGACATTTTAACAAGCTCCGCCAAGTCGGCGGGCGAGAAAAGTAGGTCGCTTACAGACTTTTCAGACTCGTTAAGGTGACGCATAAGCTCCACCAGCATAATATTTGAAATCTGCTTGTAGTCCGAATTTACCTTTACCGACTCGTCGTAGAAATCCGAAAACTCCTTGTTTGAAATTATGAGCCTTGAATCATCCTCCGGCAGACCGTACTCTTTCGTATAACGCGCGAAACGCGTTTGAGGCATTTCCGGCATGGACGCTTTAATTTCAGCCATATCCGCGTCGCTTAAAAGCACGGGCGGAATATCAGGCTCGGGGAAGTAACGATAGTCGTGCGCCTCTTCCTTGGAACGGAGCGCCTTCGTGTCGCCGTGGTTATCGTTGTAGCGGCGCGTTTCCTGCACCACTTTGCCGCCCGCGTCAAGTATTTCCGCCTGACGGTTTATTTCGTACTCAATCGCTCGTCCGATTGCCTTTAACGAGTTTAAATTCTTAAGCTCCGCGCGCGTACCGAACTCCGTCGAGCCTACGGGCATTATGGATATATTTACGTCCACGCGCATCGAGCCTTGCTCCATTCTCGCGTCGCATACGCCCGCGTACTTGAGACGCAGCGCTATCTGCTCCACAAAATCCTGCACTTCCTCGACGGAGCGAAAATCCGGCTCCGTCACTATTTCGATAAGAGGTACGCCGCAGCGGTTGTAATCCGCCATGGAAATGCCCTCGTAATCGTCATGCACGAGCTTGCCCGCGTCCTCCTCGATGTGTATACGGTTTATGCGTATATCCTTACCGCCCGTGACCGTTATATGACCGTCCGTGCATATCGGATGCTCAAACTGTGTAATCTGGTACGCTTTGGGAAGATCGGGGTAGAAATAATTTTTCCTGTCGAACGCGGAATAGTTGTTTACGGTACAGTCCGTAGCGAAACCCGCTTTTGCCGCGAGACGCACCGCGCCCCTGTTAAGCAGGGGGAGAGTACCGGGCATACCGCTGCAGCGCGGACATACGCGCGTATTCTCGCTGCCGCCGAACTCGTTTTGACATGTACAGAACACCTTTGAGTCGGTAAGAAGCTCCGCGTGGATTTCAAGACCGATTACCGGCTGGTATCTCATAGCGCCGCCTCCTTTCTGTCAAAATCACGCTCAAATCTGTCACATACAGAAATTATAGTCTTTTCGTCAAACGCGCGTCCGATAAGGCTCATACCTATCGGCATACCGTTTTTGTCATAGCCGCACGTCGTTGAAATCGCGGGCAGACCCGCTATATTTACCGTTACGGTGTATATATCCGCGAGATACATTTTAACGGGGTCGTTTTCCTGTTCGCCTATTTTGTAAGCCGTCGTCGGCGCTGTAGGCGTTAAAATAACATCGCACTTATCGAATATATCGGCGTATTCCTTGCGTATCTGCGTCCTTATGCGCGTCGCGTTTTTGTAGTACGCGTCGTAGTAGCCGGAGCAGAGCGCGTAGTTGCCGAGCATTATCCGGCGCTTTACCTCGTTGCCAAAGCCCTCACGGCGTGAATTTTTGATAAGATCGCTGTAATCTTCGCCGAGACCCGAGCGGTAGCCGTACTTAATACCGTCGAAGCGCGAGAGATTGCTCGCGGCTTCAGCCGACGAAATAAGATAGTACGCCGACACCGCGTACTCGAGTGACGGCAACGATACCTCGATCATTTCACAGCCAAGCTTTTTGTAATACTCCGCCGCGCCGAGCACCGCTTGTTTAACTTCATCGTTAAGTCCGTCTCCAAAAAACTCTTTGGGTACGCCGACTTTTATACCGCTTATATCGCTTCCGACAAGCGATGTGTAACCGCCCGCCGCTTTTTTGCTCGATGTCGCGTCGTTTATGTCGCTGCCGTATATACCGTTAAGCAAATACCCCGCGTCCGCCGCCGACTTCGCGACTACGCCTATCTGGTCGAGCGACGAAGCGAACGCTATAAGCCCCCACCTCGATACTGCGCCGTATGTAGGCTTAAGACCGGTAACGCCGCAGAAAGACGCCGGCTGACGCACCGAACCGCCCGTATCGGAGCCGAGCGCCGCAGCGCATAAATCAGCCGCCACGCTTGCCGCTGCGCCGCCCGACGAGCCGCCCGTTACGCGCGACAAGTCATACGGATTTTTAACGCCGCCGAAGTACGAGGTCTGAGACGAGCCGCCCATTGCGAATTCGTCCATGTTCGTCTTACCGAGCATTACTATATTTGATTTTTTTAATTTCTCCATAACCGTTGCGTCATACGGCGGCACAAAATCCTCCAGCATTTTGGACGCGCAGGTAGTCTTTACGTTCATTGTGCATATATTGTCCTTTACCGATATGGGAATACCCGTAAAAGCGTCCGCACTGCCCGCGTCAATTTTCTCCTGCGCCCTTTTTGCGTCGGATACAGCGCTTTCGGCGCAAACGGTAATGTAGCTGTTTATACTCTTATCCGCCTTTTCGATTTTATCAAGATACTGCTCGGTAAGCTCAACCGCGCTTATTTCCTTTTTATCGAGCATATCCCGAAGTTCTTTCAAAGCCATTTTACAAAAACCGTTCCTTTCTTAGATTTTTACACTACCTTAGGCACGACGAAGCTGTTATTTTTAACATTCTTCGCGTTAGCGGTAATTTTATCCGTGGGATAGGAATCCGCGTGCGCGTCGGGACGCAAATCGTTGTAATCTACCGCGTCGAGAGCATACGCGGGCTTTGACACGTCAAAGCCGCAGACCTTATCCATAATGGCGATAATATCTGTCATGTCCTCCGTCATCTTGTCAAGCTCCTCGTCCGTAAACTCAAGCTTGGAAAGCTCCGCAAGATGCTTTGTCAGTTCTGAATTAAACATAGCCGTTTATCTCCGTTTCGATAAATTTTAAGGTATAAACAGAAAAAAGACGCGGTATGGCAGAAAATAAATTCTGACATACAACGTCTTTGCTGTATACCTTTATATAATATACCACACTTTCAAAATGTTTGCAAGGGGTAATTTAGAAATTTACAAATTAATTTTTATTCCTGGTTCTTATGCGGCATATACGTGCTTGTATTGAGCGTATCGGTGGATACAAGCTCGCCGTTTGAATAAACGTATCGCGTCGAGTGTACAACGGTATTTTCTCCGACCGTAGAGGTATTATTCACTATTTTAACGTCTCGCGGCGGTTCCCATGCGCCGCCTATGATACTTACGGTAATTGTCGCCCCGCTCGTGCGCGCGGATATTTTTACCGGGTAATCGCTGCTGTTTTTAAATTTGAAATCCACGCTGCCGTCGGAGACTGTTGCGTCCTGACCGAGCGGTACATATCCCACGGTCATCATGTGGTTAAGACGCTCGACAATAGACATATCGGCGCAGAGCACCGCGCTGTAGAGCGTACTCGAAACCTGGCACACGCCGCCGCCGATACCCTCGACGCTCTTGCCGTCCACATACTCCGTAGCCGTGTAGAAGCCGTTCGCCGCGGTACGTCTGCCAACGGTATCGTTAAACGAGAACACGCCGCCGGGAGCTACCACAGTGCCGTTTATGAGACTCGCCGCGCGCGCTATGTTGGCGCATCTGTTAGAGGTGGATGTGCCGTAGGAGGTGGAGTAGGTGGCGAGCGTTGTTTCAAACAGCTTTGCGTTTAAAAGCGCGGACGTTTTCTCCGGCTGTGACACATAAAACGGTATTTTTACCGGCTCGCAGCCCTCGTATACGTTTTGCAGCAGCGGAGCCGCTTCTTCTTTGTTTATGTACCTGCCCGTATCTCCGGGGATAACGCTCACATTGTTACCGTTTATTTCATACCGCGCGTCCACCGGGTCTTTGTAAACGAGCGCGTCAAACGCTTCAAGCGTCATATCATCGGGCGGAGCCGAGTTAAATGAAACGCTTATATTTGTAAACTGCTCGTTCGATACGGCGTTTATCACCGCTTCCCTCGCGGCCTCCGGATTGCCGTCGTAGCCTGTCTGCCCCGAGTATATAGTTGCCATACCGTCGTCGCCAAGCTCCACATAATGCTGCTTGCGCTCGCCGAGCACGGTGTTTGCGAACTCGCCGAGCTTAGCGTCCAAAAGCGCCGTGTCAAACTGCGGAGCGGGGACTATAACATGACTTTGGAATATCAGCTTCATAGCGTCAAAACCGTTTTGCAGAAAATTGCCGGTTTTGCCGTAGCTCATAGCCTTGTCGGCTGTCTGCTCGGGTATTGCGCTCAAACCTATATCCGCGCCGTTAATTGTGAACGTGTTTTCACCGTTTACAACGCTGATTTCCGTATTGTCAAACAGATAAGCCGTGCTTATAGCCGCGACCGCCTCGTCATACGTCATACCGCCCACGTCAAGCTCCTCCACATAGACGTTTTTCATAATTCTGTCAGGTGCGATAGTGTTCAGAGCGTATACGAAAAACGCGATAAATATAAGTAAAAGAGCCGCGAGAGTTATAAAGAACGGCTTTTTTGCTTTCCTTAAAAAATTGCGTATACTCTCCTGCCTGCGGCGTTTAGCCGCCTCCTTGCGCAGCTTCTTTTCATCCGTACCCGAGTATTCGTCAAATATCTCGTCAAAGCGCGTATCGTTACTGAAATCATCATCGTCAATATCGCTTGCGCCGCTATCGAAATCGCCGCCGGTAAAATCCTCGCCGCCGTCTGAGTTTTCACCTGTAAAATCGTCGCCGTCATCAAAATTTTCGCCGGTAAAGTCGTCGCCGTCGTCTGAACCGTCACCCGTGAAGAAACCGTCGTCTGCACCTTTTTCGGACGTGTCATATTCGTCCGCTTCGCTTACCGTATCGCTTTCGCTTACCTGCGCGTCCGCGGTAACTTCCTCAGCCGCCGCTTCGCTTTGCGCGTTCACGCCGCCGTTATCCGTATTTTCGTTTATGGTACTGTTTTCCCGCATAGAAATTACCCTTCCTCTCAGTCGTAAAATCGTCTAAGCTCGTCCAAATAGCTTGAATATTCCTTTAAAAACTCGTAAAACTGCTTGTTTTTCGCCAAAAGAACAAATGCCTTTTTAACGTTTTTAAGGAACGTGCCGTCAAAATCGTCAAGGAAAAACGCCTTTGCCAAGGGACAAATACTTTTGCCTCTCGGATCTGTAATAACCTCGATCCTGCCGTCCGCGTCAAGATGCGGCGTAAGCGGGAAAATCCTGCATGCGAGAGGTCTCTGGTACCTGTCGCAGCGTCCATTGCAAAAGGCTATTGGGACGTTGTACTTCCTGCCGTCATATATATAGTTAAAATCCGTTTTCTCAATGCGTATCCAGTCGGGACTGAGCAGCTTAAAAACCTCCTTTTCACCGGGGAAAAGGAACATTCCGGCGTCGTCGCCCCTACAGCACGCCTTTTTGCAAAGCATACCGCAGTCCGCCGCTATCGGCGTAACCTCGTCAAAAAGTCTGTACAGTTGTAAATAAACATACGCGGTATTCATACTAAACCTCACATATAAAACGATTTTTACATATATTTTGATAGTATTTTATCACCTTTTCATCGTTAAAACAATAGGAAAATGATTTTTTTTACCCTTATAACGTAATTGTAACAATCATTTAACATAAAAGAGAAACGCCTTTGTTTGACAAAACATCATATATGGTAGTATAATTATTAGAATACAGAATAAAACTTCTATATATTGATAGATAACACGGAAAGGAACGGTGGCATTAATGCCGAAGAAGAAACAGGAATACGGAAATGACAGTATCACAAGTCTAAAAGGCGCGGACAGAGTAAGAAAGCGTCCCACCGTAATATTCGGTTCTGACGGACTTGAGGGCTGTGAACATTCATTTTTTGAAATATTATCAAACTCGATAGACGAGGCGCGCGAGGGCTACGGCAACCTTATAGAGGTAACGCGCTTCATGGACGGCTCGATAGAGGTAAAGGACCACGGACGCGGTATCCCTCTCGACTACAACGAGGGCGAAGGACGCTATAACTGGGAGCTTGTCTACTGCGAATTGTACGCGGGCGGCAAATATGAGAACAATAAGGGCGGCATGTATGAATACAGTCTCGGACTTAACGGCTTGGGAGCGTGCGCCACACAGTATTCGAGCGAGTACATGGACGTTTCGGTAGTGCGCGACAAGACGCTTTACACGCTGCATTTTGAAAAGGGCGAGAACATAGGCGGCTTAAAAAAACAGGAAACGCGCAGTATACAGACGGGTACAACGCAGAAATGGCGGCCCGATACCGACGTATTTACCGACATAGACATTCCGCTTGAATTTTACCAAGACGTGCTCAATAAGCAGGCAATGGTAAACGCGGGACTTAAATTTGTCCTCTACAACGAAACGGGAACCGGCATTGAAATGTTTGAGTATTACTACGAGCAGGGTATCGTGGACTACGTTAAGGAGGCTGTCGAAGACAACGGCTTTACGACTGTGGAGACGTGGGAGACGGAGCGAGAGGGACGCGACAGAGAGGATAAGGAAGATTATAAAATGAAAATGCAGGTCGCGTTCTGCTTTTCCAACAAGGTAAATATGCTTGAATACTACCACAATTCAAGCTACCTCGAGCACGGCGGCTCGCCCGACAAGGCGGTGAAAAACGCGTTCGTGTACGCGATTGACCGATATTTAAAGCAAAACGACAAGTACAACAAAAACGACACAAAGATTACGTTTACCGATATTGCCGACTGCCTTGTGCTCGTAATAAACTCCTTTTCGACGCAGACGAGCTATGAGAACCAGACGAAAAAGGCGATAAACAATAAGTTCATACAGGACGCCATGACGGAGTTTTTGCGCGCGCAGCTCGAGGTGTACTTTATAGAGAATAAAGCCGACGCGGAAAAAATAGCCAATCAGGTCATGGTAAACAAAAAGAGCCGCGAGAACGCGGAAAAAGCGCGTATTGACATAAAGAAAAAGCTTACGGGCAATATGGACATAACAAACAGAGTGGAAAAGTTTGTGGACTGCCGCACAAAGGACGTTACGAAGCGCGAGGTGTACATCGTCGAGGGCGACAGCGCTTTAGGCTCGTGCAAGCTTGCGCGCGACCCGATGTTCCAGGCTATCATGCCTATACGCGGCAAAATTTTGAACTGCCTTAAAGCCGACTATCCGAGGATTTTCAAAAGCGATATTATAACGGACCTCGTAAAGGTACTGGGCTGCGGCGTGGAGATAAAAACGTCGAACAACCGCGGCATAGAAAGCTTTAACCTCGACAATCTGAGGTGGGACAAGGTAATAATATGCACCGACGCGGACGTGGACGGCTTCCAGATAAGAACTCTTGTGCTTACGATGATTTACCGCCTTATGCCGACGCTTATAGAAAAGGGCAAGGTATATATAGCGGAATCGCCTCTGTACGAAATATCGGTGACAAAAACAAAGCGCAAAGGTGAAAAGTACTTCGCCTATACCGACGGAGAGAAAGAGGAAATACTTCGCCGCTTAACAAAGGACGGTCTCTCAAAGGACAATGACGATTACGATATAAAACGCTCCAAGGGACTTGGCGAGAACCAGCCGGAGATGATGAGCCTTACGACAATGCACCCCGCGACGCGCCGCCTTATACGCGTCACGCCGGAAAACGCCGAGCGTACCGCGAGAATGTTTGACGTGCTTCTGGGCGACAATATACAGGACAGAAAGGATTATATTGCCGAGAACGGCGGAGACTATATGGAAATGCTGGATTTGTCTTAACCTCGGCAATAAGAACGAAAGGAATTTTTTATAGATGGCAAGGAAGAAAAAAAACGAAACGGCAGAAACGGTATACGCGCCGATAGACGAGCAGCCTATAACCGAAACGCTTGAAAAAAACTATATGCCCTACGCCATGAGCGTAATCGTGTCAAGAGCTATACCCGAAATCGACGGACTGAAGCCGGCGCACAGAAAACTTTTATTCACCATGTACAAAATGGGACTTCTCGGCGGCAAGCTCACAAAATCCGCGAACGTGGTCGGACAGACTATGAAACTGAATCCTCACGGCGACGCGGCTATATACGAAACCATGGTACGTCTCACGCGCGGAAACGAGGCGCTTCTGCACCCGCTTATAGAGTCGCAGGGCAACTTCGGCAAGCAGTACTCGCGCGATATGGCATACGCCGCTCCGCGTTACACGGAGGTAAGGCTGGAGCCGATATGCAGGGAGCTTTTCGGCGACATAAACAAAAACACCGTGGAGTTTGTTGACAGCTACGACGGTGAAATGCGCGAGCCTACTCTTCTGCCCGTGGCATTCCCGAACATACTCGTAAACCCCAATCAAGGTATCGCGGTAGGTATGGCGAGCAACATATGCTCGTTTAATCTCACCGAGGTATGCAAGGCGACGCGCGAGCTTCTTAAAAACGAGAAGGCGGATATTATAAAGTATATGCCCGCGCCGGACTTTTCAATGGGCGCGGATATAATATATTCGGAAAAGGAAATGCGCGCGATTTACGAAACCGGCAGAGGCAGCTTCAAAATGCGCGCCAAATACGTATACGATAAGCCGAATAACTGTATAGAGATAAACGAAATACCGTACACCACCACGGTAGAGGCGATTATCGGTAAGCTTATGGAGCTTGTGAAAGCGAACAAGCTTAAGGAAATAAGCGACGCGCGCGACGAGACTGGTCTTGACGGATTTAAGATAGCTATTGACCTAAAGCGCGGCACAGACCCCGACGCGCTCATGTCTAAGCTGTACAAGCTCACGCCGCTCGAGGACAGCTTCAGCTGTAATTTCAACGTGCTTATAAAGGCGCGCCCAATGGTACTGGGCGTGCGCGATATACTGCTTGAATGGATTAAGTTCCGAATGGAGTGCGTAAAAAACGGCATCAAGTACGACATAGAAAAAAAGAGCGAAAGACTTCACCTGCTGACGGGACTGAAAAAGATACTGCTTGACATAGACAAGGCTATTTCCATTATACGCCATACGGAGAGAGAGGCGGATGTTGTGCCTAACCTCATGGACGGCTTCTCGATAGACAGGATACAGGCGGAGTACATCGCGGAAATAAAACTGAGAAATCTTAATAAAGAGTACATTTTGAACCGCACGGCGGATATAGAAAAGCTTATTGAGGACTTGGAGGAGCTTAACAGGATTTTGGGCGACGACAAGGAAGTAAAGAAGCTCATATCGGGACAGCTTAAGGAAATCTCCGCAAAGTACGGACAGGAGAGGAAAACCACGCTTATATCCGGCGAGGACGTGACGGAGTACAAAATCGAGGAAAGCATAGACGATTACGCGCTTACCATATTCTTTACGCGCGAGAACTATATCAAAAAAATCTCAGCCGTGTCCCTAAGGTCAAGCACAACGGAGCATAAGCTAAAGGAAAACGACGAGATTTTGCAGACTATAGAAACGACGAATAAATCGGAAATGATTTTTTTCTCAAACAAGTGCAACGCGTATAAAATGCGCACCTATGACCTTGCCGACGCAAAGGTCAGCACTATGGGCGAGTATCTTCCGGGAATATTGGGACTTGAAGAAGACGAAAAAATATTATATACTGTTGTTACGGCGGATTACGCCGGCAATATGCTTTTCACCTTTGAAAACGGCAAAATGGCAAAGGTAGAGCTAAAAAATTACGAGACAAAGACCAACAGAAAGAAGCTTGTGGGCGCGTACAGCGACAAGTCGCCCGTATGCGATATACGTCTTATATCCGAGGATATTGACGTTGTTCTGATGTCCGACAACAACAGGGTACTGTGCCTTAACACGGAGAAAATACCCTTAAAGGCTACAAAGAGCACGCAGGGAGTGCAGGCTATGACGTTAAAGAAAAAGGGAGCCAAGGTAGCGCTGGTAAGGACGGGCGCAGACAGCGGACTTAAAGAACCCGACAGATACAGGACAAAGAATATCCCCGCGGCGGGAGCGTTCCTAAAGGAGGGCGACGCGCAGCTGAGTCTTATTTAATATTGTGACCCGCGTCCGGCGCGGGCGGAAAGGAAGTGGCAAATATGCTTAGCAAGGAAGAAAGAGAAAGACTGCAGGAAATTTTTCAGCAAAAGGCAATAGGAGTGTATAAACCGTTTTCAAAGGAGCTTTTTAAGACATATCACGTAAAAAGAGGACTGAGAAACGATGACGGCACCGGAGTAATGGCGGGTCTTACATCGATCGGCGCTGTAATCGGATATTATATCGAGGACGGCGAGAAAATACCGATGGAAGGACACCTTCGTTACCGGGGCTACGACCTTTCAGACATAGTGCGAAGCTGTGAAACGGAAAACAGATTCGGATTTGAAGAGGTTGCGTATTTGCTCCTGTTCGGACATCTGCCGAACGCGAAAACCCTTTCCGATTTTTCGCGGTTTATCGGAAATCAGCGTCCGCTGCCCGAGGGCTTTACGGAGGATATGATTTTAAAATCGCCGAGCCCGAACATAATGAATAAAATGGCAAGAAGCGTGCTTGCGGCATACTCATATGACCCGAACCCCGATGAGATAACGGCGGGTAATATAATCCGCCAGTCGATTGAGCTTATAGCTCGTCTGCCGGTAATGGCGGCTTACGGCTACCAGGCAAAGAGCCACTACCACGACGGCAACAGCCTTTACCTGCACGCGCCGCAGCCGCGCCTTTCAACGGCGGAAAATTTGCTTTATATGCTCCGTCCCGACAATAAATACACGCGCGAGGAAGCGGAAATGCTTGACGTGCTTTTAATGATACACGCGGAGCACGGCGGCGGAAACAATTCGGCGTTTACGACAAGAGTTATTTCATCCTCCGATACAGATACATATTCGGCGATTGCGGCGGCGATAGGCTCCCTAAAGGGACCAAAACACGGCGGCGCTAACGCTAAGGTTATGGGCATGATGGAGGATATAAAAGCCAACGTAAGAAATTGGGAGGACGACGACGAAGTAAAAGCTTACCTCGTCAAGATACTTAACAAGGAAGCGTTTGACGGCTCGGGACTTATTTACGGTATGGGTCACGCCATTTACACGTACAGCGACCCGAGATGTATTCTCCTGAAAGAAAAGGCGCAGACGCTTGTGAAGAAGAACCCCGATTTTGAAAAAGAGTTTAATCTCTACTGCGCCGTTGAACGTCTTACTCCGAAAGTGTTCGCTGATGTCAAACACAGCGAAAAGGTAATGTGCGCCAATGTGGATATGTATTCCGGCTTTGTATATAAAATGCTCGGCATACCGGCGGATATGTACACGCCTCTTTTCGCGGTTTCGAGAATTGTCGGCTGGTGCGCGCACCGCCTCGAGGAGGTTATAGGCTGCAACAGGATAATACGTCCCGCGTATAAGTCGATGCTCAAAACCAAGAAGTATGTGGAAATAGATAAACGTTAAAAGGAGAAACGTATGGATAAGGTAAATATACTCGGCGTGCATGTCGATATGGTAAATATAGAACAGGCGGCGGACATAATAATGGAATTTATGGAAGAGGACAAATTCCATGCCGTATTTACGCCGAATTCGGAAATTATAATGCACGCGTACAAAAATCCCGCGTTCGCGGACCTTTTAAACCGCGCCGAGCTTCTTACGGCTGACGGTATAGGCGTCGTTTACGCGTCGAAGATACTGAAAAAGCCGATAAAGGAGCGCGCCGCGGGCTACGATATAGCGCGGCTTGTGCTTACCAAGATGAACGAATCCGAACATAAGCTGTTCCTTTTCGGAGGCAAACCGGGTGTGGCGGAGGAAGCGAAAGCCAACCTCTTAAAGGACTACCCGAATCTTAATATTGTCGGCATGAGAAACGGTTACTTTAAGCCCGAGGAAGAAAGCGAAATTGTACGTGAGATAAACGCCTCCGGCGCGGATATGCTGTTTGTGTGTCTGGGAGCGCCGAAACAGGAGGAATGGATTGACCGTAACCGTGACGCGCTCGGTATACGCGTGGCTATGGGTATAGGCGGCAGTCTTGACGTATTCGCGGGACGCGTTGACAGAGCGCCGGATTTTTTCTGCAAAACGGGACTTGAATGGTTTTACAGGCTTTGCAAGGAGCCGTGGCGCATAGGCAGAATGATGGAGCTGCCCAAATTCGCGGCTACTGTTATAGCCAAAGGCAGAAAATATAAACAGAATTAGGAGATATTATGGGTACACTTATTGTTATTGACGGAGTTGACGCGAGCGGCAAGCAAACGCAGTCCGAGCTTCTGTATAAGCGCCTTGCCGATGAGGGCAGGGAAGTCAGAATGGTTTCGTTCCCCGCATACGATAAACCTTCGTCAGCGCTTGTGAAAATGTATCTTGCCGGCGACTTCGGCGCGCACCCGTCCGACGTAAACGCTTACGCAACGTCCACCTTTTACGCCGCGGACCGCTTTGCGACTTACAGGACGGACTGGGGAAAGGACTACGAAAACGGCGCGGTTATTCTTGCCGACAGGTATGTTTCTTCCAATTTGATTCATCAGGCGAGCAAAATAGAGCTGACAAAGGAAAAGGACATATTTATCGACTGGCTTGACAATTTGGAGCATAATATATACTCGCTGCCGCGTCCCGACGTGACGGTATTCCTCGATATGCCGCCGGAATACGGAGCCGCGCTCATGAAGAACAGGGCGAACAAGGCTGACGGCACCGAAAAAAAGGACATACACGAAAACGATTTGACATACCTCAAAAAAAGCTACGATAACGCGCTGTATGTCGCCAAACGCTGCGGCTGGAAGCGTATTTCATGCGTAGAAAACGGCGAAATAAGAAGCCTTGAAAGCATACACGAGGATATTTATTCGGTCATAAAGGAGTTTTTATAAAATGAAAAGGCTTACGATCGCGCTAACGCTTTTATTCGCGCTTATCACCTGCGCGGGCGCGTCGGCGAGCGGCGAAATTGGAGTTTACGTTGACGGTGAAGCGCTTAGCGGCGCGGAGCCGCTTAACGTTGACGGACGCGTGCTTGTTCCTATGCGCTCGGTATTTGAAGCTCTGGGAGCAAAGGTAACATGGGACGGCGATGCCCGCTCGGTGTACGCCGAGCGCGATGACGCGTTTACCGAGCTTACAATAGACAGCCCCATGCTGAGCGTCGGAGTTTTCAATTCTGACGGCGCGGCTGTGCCGGTTGACAATATAACTCTCGACGTGCCGGCGAAAATTATAAACAACTATACATACGTGCCGGTGCGCGCGGTATCGGAAGCGCTCGGCGCGTCGGTCTATTGGAACGCATCAAACAATTCCGTGACGGTTACAACCGCGAAGAATATCGATAAGCCGGTATACTACACCTCACTTTCCGACTACGGACGGCTGTACGCGGTCACGCCCGACGGCGAAACGCTTAAGCTGTCAGACGCGGCGGCGCGGGATCTTGAAATGTGCGATGGTTACGTATACTATATATCTGACGGAAACGGTTATTTATACAGAGCGAGCGCTAAGAGCGGGGAAGAACTTGTTTTGGATAAAAGCGTCGATAAGGTCGCCGTGGACGGCGGTTACGCCTATTACCGCGAGACGGACAGCGGAGCGCTTTACCGCATTGACACGGAAACGCGCACGACCGAGCGGCTGACGGATAATGCCGTGCAGTATCCGCGCCTTTACCGTGACAGACTGTACTTTAACCTTGAAAACGACAACAGCTTATACTCGCTCACGCGCGACGGTAAATCTTTGAGCGCTATAGACATAGGGGACAGCGCGTACACAAAGCTGTACCCGTTTAACTGTGTATTTTTCGGAGATTACATACTCATAGAAAACGGTATGTGGTACGGAAACATTACGCGCGTAAATCTTGACGGCGCCGACGTGCGCACGCTTACGGAACATAATTCGATATTGTTTAAAAACGCGGAACCGTCGGATAAAATCGTATATATAAGCCCCGACAACGGACAGGATATTTACTGCGTAAACATTGACGGCAGCGACGATCACCTTGTTCATAAAGGCGACCCGTCGTGGCTCAATACAGAAATAGCGGCACGGGACGGCGATAAAGTGTACTACAAGCACCCGATGCGAATGGAGGTGTACCGCGTGAACCTCGACGGCTCCGACGACCGTTACGTTTGCTACGCTGACGATATAGCGCTCGGCTCGGAAAAAATGGCAGCGTCGTATAACGGAGTTTATATCGCGGACAAGGACGGCTCCGGCGAGACTGAAATATACGACAGAGACGTAGACGGACTTACCGTGAAGAACGACATAGTGTTTTTTACGGACCATACGAGCCGCCGCCTCTACGCGTCGGATTTTGACGGGAACATAAGCGCCCTGACCGGCGGCTCCGTCGGAGAGTGGATATATTGACGTTTTTTATGTAAAATATAAAATACTGAGTGTTGGCGTACTCGCTGCAATTTAAAAAGACAGCCATATGATGGTATGACATAAGACAGTATAATCAATAATTTTATGACAGACTGTCGGACAGGGTGCAGAAAAAGGCATATCGTGTAAAGCGATATGCCTTTTTTGCATATGTCACCATTTATAAGAAATTTAGAGTTATGAAATCCGCATAAATACTTACTTTTTTAACGGCAAAAATGTCAAAACCCGTATACGCCTTATGTTTATGTTCCTATCTTCAACATTGTGGATTAAACTTCCTACATAACACTAGTGCTCATCGGTCAAGAATCATAAAAAGTTTTACTAAAAATACTCTGTACTTATATGGAAGCGCTTCTATGTTTAGAATTAATGACTGTTATAGGTCAAAAGATGAAAACAAATTCAATTTTCTATTGATTTTATCTTTTAAATAGAATATAATATTGTCAGTTTTTGGTTTATAAAAAGGAAAAACACGGTGTGTAAATTTTATTATTTATGTTATATAAACCTGTGCATACTATATGGGAGGAGTATCATGTCAAAAAATAATGCAGAATTTTTTAAAGAAAAAAATGAATGGTCTGTAATCAAAGACAAGTTGTTAGGCGGATATTTAAAACCATATTTTCAGAAGTTGTTAATGAGTGGACATCCGATATATTATGTTGATTGTTTTGCCGGGAAAGGCAGATTTCAAGACGGAAAAGATGGATCCCCATTAATAGCTCTAAAAATAAGAGATGAGTGTTTAAAAGCATCAAGGATTGCACGAAGACCAAGTTCAATTCAAACTTGTTTTATAGAAAAGACGCACGGTGATGAACTTATTAAGAATATCCAGTTATTATTTCCTACAAATAATACTTATGAGGTTATTAAAGGAAAATACGAAGATAATATCGAGCCATGTCTTGCCGATAAAAAAGATTATAATGTGTTTTTATACGTTGATCCTTACGGTATAAAGTCTTTAAGTACCGCAAGACTTGATAGATTTAAAGAGTTTGGATTTGGTACTTTTGAGATGCTAATTAATTTCAATTCATTTGGTTTTTTTAGAAACGCCTGTAAAGCTTTAAAAGTGAATTACCGTAATGATATTGAAGGATTAGACGAGTTGGTAGAATATGAACCCACCAAATTTACAGCAAGTGAGCAATCTCAACGCATGCTAACAGATATAGTGGGAGGAGAATATTGGAAACCCATTATAATGAGATATAACAACGGAGAAATAGATGGCTATCAAGCAGAACTGGAAATTTCGTTAGGGTATAAACAATATTTAAATAAACTGTATAAGTATGTGCTAAATATGCCAATAAGATTAAAACACAGTCAAAGACCCAAATATCGTATGATGCATGTCAGCAATCATGAGGATGGATGTTTCCTTATGGCTCAAAATATGCTAAAAAGGAAAGAAGAATTGTTTATAAATATCCAACAGGGCGGACAAATCTCTCTTTTTGATGTTAGCGACACAGAATTTACATCTGTAGAGGGTGATACTGTTTCTATATATGAAATAGAAAACAATGTATATAGTCAAATCACAAAATTGACAAGACCTATTCGATTAACATCATTTATTGCGTCTTTTATAAATACATACGGTTTAATATGTGAGTTTAAAATAATATACAATGCGTTGGAAAAATTAGAACAATCCGGCATTATCCGTATCGAAAGACAACCATCACATACGCCGACTAGACGAATATCAAGATTTTGGGAAGAAGACAGGGATAAAACTATTACCATATGGAGGCTAAAATAATGTGTGCCGTAAAAGGATATATTCAACGCAAGTCCATGCTATATAAGACAGGTGTAGAATATGGTGATTATACTATGAATCATGTATTAGGCTGTTCACATGGGTGCAAATTCCCTTGTTATGCCTATATGATGAAAAAACGTTTTGGGCAGATTAGTTCTTACGAAGAATGGATTGAACCGCACTTAGTTTCAAATACCTTAGAACTTCTTGATAAAGAAATACCTAAATTAAAAAATAAAATTAAATCTGTTCAATTATGTTTTACCACCGATCCATTTATGTATGGATACGACGACATTGCTGCAATGAGTATTCAAGCAATAAAGAAATTAAATGAGGCAGGAATAAAATGTTGTATTCTTACAAAAGGAATACTGCCTATTGAACTTGCTGAGTTCTCAAATGAAAATGAATATGGGATAACGCTTGTTTCTTTAGATGAAAATTATAGAAAAAAAATAGAACCGGGAACGGCCCCTTACAGCGACAGACTCGAAGCATTAAAAAATTTGCATGAAGCGGGCTGCAAAACTTGGATTAGCATAGAACCTTATCCGACACCTAATCTGATAAATCAGAATTTAGATAATATTTTAACAGCTGTAGCGTTTACAGATAAAATAATATTTGGTCGCACAAATTATTGCAAAGAGGTGTCTGCGTATAAGCAGCAAAAGGAGTTTTATAATTTAATGGCAGCAAAAGTTATAACATTTTGCGAGAATAACGGTATACAATACCATATAAAGGAAAAAACGATAACAGAATAACATATTTATGAAAATTAAAAACGTCAGCTCGACAAATGCGGGAAATGGAATTAAATCGTTTATTTATGCAAGATTGAGCCGTTTTCCGAATGGAAAAGCGGCTCTTAATCTATACCTAAAAATTCGCTCCGTAGACATATAAAAACGTATTTTTGGGGTACGGTAATATAACGATACAAGGTATGCTGATTTTGGTACTTTTAATCTTGAAAAACATAGGTTTTATGCGGGTTTTTTTGAGTAAGATTTCGCTTAAATGGTGACATTAGGCATTCCAATATTCTCACATACCGCTTTTTAATCAAGCAAAATTTGCTTGGCAATTATGCATTTGCAATCACCTCTATCACCAACATATTTTTAAGTCTTTTTAACGGAAGCGTATACCTCTCAGCGGGAAAGTTTATATATCCCTCCTCGCCGCCGTAACCGCTCCGATCACGGTAAATATCGCGATATACACAACGCACACAACGGCAAACCGCGCGTATCCGCCGCTTTCGGCGATTTTTTGCGGCGCATTCGAGTTCATGCCGTAGGACATAAGCGAGTAGGGCCATATGTGCCCCATGTTTTTCGCTAAGAACCCCAGTCCCGAAAGTCCGCCCGCGAACGATATTCCTATCGG
>CANQQW010000013.1 GCA_947626075.1 uncultured Clostridia bacterium | reverse complement strand
TTTTTTACCCATAATAATATGCACCTCCAAATGTGTCTAACATTTGGGGTGCATATCAACCGACCGTCCGTTTTTTATAATCACATCATCTTGCCAAATGCCTTAACGCCCTCTTTACCGAGCGCGGCGGTATCGGTCTTGACCGATACACTTTCCTGCCGGAACGCATCAGCGTATAGGCTGCCCTGCGCGCGGTGCTCACGGCATATTCCTCGGCGAACACCGTTCCGCCGTCGTTTTCCGCAAAATCACCCGATATCGCGAAGTTTGAGATACCCGTCGGGATAATTTCAAGCTTTGATGCCGTCGGCGCGAGGTACGACTTGTCATAGCGCCTGTGGCACGGAATAACGTTAATAACGGTATCGCGTATATCCTCCCAAGCCTCCTGCAAATTGAAGCAGGATATAAGCTCGTATAAAATCTCCGCGCCGGAGCAATCCGTCATAGCCTTAGCGCAGCTTTCGCCCTCGTTGTCGGGATGCGATGCCGTACCCCAAAGTATGGCGGTGTCCTCGCTTTGATTTTTAAAATGCGACGGAGGAACGGCGCATACCGTCATTTTCCAGTTTGAGTTGTCAAGAACTATAACTCCGTCAAGACCGAGCGCACCGCAGGTCACCTTGTCTATAAGCTCCGGCAGCATACGGTTTTTAAGCGTAACGGTAAACTCTTCCGACATATTTTCATCGTCGTCCGCGAACAGCGCCGCGGGATTTTTAAACGCGCCGTGCTTTTCGGCAAGCTTGCTCCAAAGCTCATAAGGCGCGGAGAATGTTCTCGGCGCGCTTTCGTTAAAATCTCCGTATGAAGCGCACTCAGCCATCTCATCCGTCGGGAATATACATATATCATCGTTTCCGGGGTAAACGCTTTTGCGCACGCCGTCGTCGGTGAAGTGTATCGCCGATACAGAATCATTGTCAAAATCCATGTCCGTAACCTTAGCGCTTTCGCGTATATCCACGCCCAGCCCTTTAAGGTGCGCTTTAAGCGGCTCGATTATTTCCTCCTGCCTGTCAAAGTCGGCTGGCAGAGTGCCGGAAAGCATATCGTCTATATGAGTTACCGCGTTCACGAACTCATAAGCGCCCGAATAGGGAGAGAAGCCGTAAGATGCGCTTAAGAGCTTCCAAAAATATGACGAGAAGAAGCTGTGCGGCAGAGCCTCGCATAAGGGAGTTTGCAAAAGCTTTTCCTTTTTCTCCTTTAAAAGCGAGATTACCGCGTTTCTCTGCTCTCTGTCAAGACGTATATCCGAAATGTCTATCACATTTTCCTCGTCGTCTATGAACGTTATCGGGCGCATAACCGGGTTTGCGCTGTAGATATTCAGAATTTCATCACATACCGTAAGGTCGGGTATGTCAACGGAATGTACGCCGCTTAAAAGGTCGAACAAATTCATGGACTTGTCGTCGATTATTTTACCTCTGCGGCAGATGTACCCGTTCTCCTCATTCCCGGAAGAGTAACGGCAGTCGGCGAATATGTGAATATGGCGCGGTTCCATTTTACAGTCGCGCGCCAAATACAGCGCGGCGGCGAACGCGCTCAGACCTCCGCCCGTGATGTACGCGTTTTTACCTTGAAGCATAAACTCGTTTTCCGACCGCTCCTCCCGCGCTTTGCGGCAGCGTGAAATTACGATTATCGCCGCTGCGGTCGCCGCGGCTGTCACCGCGCTTACCGCGATGATTTTTTTAAGGTCGTTTTTGTTCATAATTCCAATACCTTTCTGTATTAATTACATACATTGTATCACAAAAAAACGGATTTGTATATAGATTATTTGCAAGTTTGGTTGAAAAATTCGTAATAATATGATAAAATATTCGCATAAACGTAATCTTAAAAGCGGAAAAAGGTACATAATAGCAGCAAATAGGGTGCATTTAACCGCTAAAAAATGGAAAAAAGAATGTTTTTAATTGCGCTTTTAGCGGCGTTAGCCCTGCCGCAATGCACTTTTGCGAAGATATGACGGTACTTGTACATGATAAAATATCCGATTAAATTAAAATTTGGAGGTTTAGCGATGAGAAAGAGAATGTTTTTAATTGCGCTTTTAGCTGCATTAGCCCTGCCGCAATGCGCTTTTGCGAAGATATAACGGTACTTGTACATGATAAAATATCCGATTAAATTAAAATTTGGAGGTTTAGCGATGAGAAAAAGAATGTTTTTATTTGCGCTTTTAGCGGCGTTAGCCCTGCCGCAAAGCGCTTTTGCGGAAGATATAACGATTCTTGTAAACGGTGAAAAGCTGCAAACCGAAACTCCGGCAGTGATTGAAAATGAGCGCACACTCGTACCCTTGCGCGCGATAAGCGACGCGCTCGGCTGCGATGTTTCCTGGGACAGCGCCGCTCGCGGCGTCACCGTAACCGACGGCGAAAGCCTGTTCTTTACATGGATAGGGCGTGACCACGCGTTTGAAACCACGTCCACGGAGCTTAAAAACACAGTAATTCTCGACACTCCGCCTATGATAATAAACGACTTCACAATGGTTCCCGTAAGAGTCGTGTCGGAAATATTCGGCGCCGAAGTTGGCTACGACGCGGCAAACTCCACCGTCTCGATCAGCTATGAAAAGAAAAACGTAACAGAGGGACTTGCCGCAGAATTTCAGACATACGAAACGGAGCTTGACAAAATGTACGGCGCATACTGCGGCTATGCCGACCACAGCGGCAATATCGTAAACGCCGAGATACAGCTTGAAAACGGCGGCGTTATTGCGCTGGAACTGTATCCCGACATAGCGCCCGAAACGGTTGCAAACTTTGTTAAGCTCGCGGATGAAAAGTTTTACGACGGTCTTATTTTCCACCGCGTAATAAAAGATTTTATGATACAGGGCGGAGCCTTTGAACAAAGTCTTAATCAAAAGGCGGCTGACACAATCAAGGGCGAATTTATCGTAAACGGCTGCTTCAACCTGATACCGCATGAGCGCGGCACTATTTCTATGGCGCGCACTCAGTACGATTTAAACAGCGCGTCAAGTCAGTTTTTTATTATGCACCACGATACTCCGTCGCTTAACGGTCAGTACGCGGCGTTCGGCAGAGTGACGAGCGGTATTGAATACGTGGACGATATAGCGTCCAAAGAAACTCACACGGTGGAAACGGAGAACGGACGTATGGACGATGTTCCCGTTGAAAATCAAATAATTAAAACGGTAGTTATAAAATAAATATGTACATATTTAAATCCAACCTGAGCTGCGCCTCCTTTCTCGCGTCGGACAGCGATTACACGAAGAAATATCTCGCGCAGTTAAATGAAGAATACGAAACGTTTAGGGACAAGCCCATTGAGGCGCTGTCCCTTTCGGCGTTTAGGGAATATTTTAAAAGCGGTAACCGACTCGCGTACGAAAACTGCTACTTTCACCGCCGAACCATGCTGCGCGACTTCGCGCTAAAAGCGTGGATTGGCGACGAACGCGCGTTAAAGCGCCTTGCGGAAGTATTGGAAGCGGTATGCGAAGAACGCACCTGGGCGCTGCCTGCGCACTTAAAGGACGCAAACGACGTGACGACTATTGACCTTTTCGCGGCGGAAACGGCGCACACGCTGACGGAAACGGTATCATTGCTTCACGGCGCGCTTCCAAAGATTGCTGCGGACAGATGTATAGACGAGGTAAGGCGCAGAGTGCTTGACCAGTTTATAAACAGAAACGAACCGTATAGCTGGGAAAGCGCAAAAAGCAACTGGAGTGCCGTATGCGGCGGCTGTATAGGCATGACCGCTATATATTTGACTAAAAGTGACACGGAGCTTAGAAAAATAACCGACAGCCTTACGGGCGCGTTCGCGAGCTATCTTAAAAGCTTCTCGGACGACGGCGCATGCCTCGAAGGACTGTACTACCACAACTACGGAATGATGTATCTTACCGCGTTCCTTGACCTCTACAAGCAGCGCATGGGAACGGATTTCCCGATAGACGCAAAAAAACTCAAAAAGGCGGCTGATTTTGCTCCAAAGTGCTGCCTCGGCGGCGGATTTACGATAAGCTTTTCCGACGGTTACGAGCGCGGCAGAATTTACCGCGGTCTTTCATGCAAGCTTGCCGAAATGTACGGCTCGCCGACCGTTCCGAAAGAATACGCAGCTTTGTTTTACGGCGACGAGTGCGGCAGATGGTGCAAGGCATCGCGTGACATAGCGTGGGCAAACGGCGCTTTTGGCAGCGAAATAGCGGACGATACTTTTTTCCCCGACGCGAACCTTGCAATACTGCGCGGCGAAAACATAAGCGCGGCGTTTAAGGGCGGTAATAACGGCGAGCCGCACAACCATAACGACGTGGGCGGCATAATTGTGGTAAAGAACAAAACGGCTGTTATAAGTGACATAGGCGCGGGCGAGTACACCGCTGACTACTTCTCCGACGGACGCTACGGTATTTTCTGCAACCGCTCTATGGGACACAGCGTGCCGATTGTGGACGGTCACGAACAGAAAACAGGCGCGCAATACGGTGCAGAAGAATTTTTTACCGCAGAGCACAGTGCCGGAGCGGATATAAGCGGCGCTTACGGGTATGCTCCGCTTAAAAAATGCGTGAGGACGCTTCGCTTAGACGGTGAAACGGCTGTTATAAGCGACGCGTTCACGCTTGACGGTGAAACGACGGTGACGGAGCGTTTTATAACGCGCCATGACGCGGCAGTATCGGACGGCGTGGCAATAATCACCGCTTCGGGTAAGCGTGTGGCCGCGCTCGTGCCGAGCAGAGAGTGCGCCGTCACGGTAAAAACATACACTCACCGCGCGCACGGCGGCAGGACGGAGAAAATCACCGCCGTTGACTTTACGTTTACAGCCGACGGTGATTATGAATTTTCGATTACTGTAGACTGAAAATTTTATTGACATTGCGGGCGGCATAGAGTATACTTGACTTAATTTGAAAAAAAGGAGATACTTGACTGTGAAACTTAATCAATACCATAACGATTTGAAAACACTGCATGTGAATACGGAAAGCGAACGTCCGTATTATGAGATATACTCGGACATCGATAACGCGCGCCGCTCGAATGAGGACAGGAAAACGCTGCTTAACGGCGAGTGGGATTTCGCGTACTACGGCTGCGCGTACGACGTGCCGGAGGATTTTATAAACGGCAAAACGGACGGATTTAAGAAGATACCCGTTCCGTCGTGCTGGCAAAATCACGGTTATGACACGCACCAGTACACGAACGTGCGTTACCCGTTCCCGTACAACCCGCCCTACGTGCCTTACGAAACGCCGTGCGGTGCGTATGTGACGGAGTTTTCGTGGGAAAAGCGCGACGGCGAGCGGCTGTATCTGAACTTTGAGGGCGTGGACTCGTGCCTGTACCTGTGGATAAACGGCGAATTCGTCGGTTACAGTCAGGTGTCTCACTCCACGTCGGAATTTGACGTGACCGATTTTGTCAAAGACGGCGCGAATGTTCTCGCCGCGCTTGTGATGAAGTGGTGCGACGGCAGCTACCTCGAGGATCAGGACAAGCTGCGTATGAGCGGTATTTTCCGCGATGTGTATATCCTGCGCCGCCCCGAAACGCACGTTACGGATTACACGGTGACGACAGCAGTTGACGGTACTGTGACGGTCAAGACCGACACAGCCGTGTCGTTTGTACTGGAGGACGCTGACGGTAAGGTCGTATACAGCGGCACTGACAGCACGATTAGACCCAGCAAGCCCGTTTTGTGGAACGCGGAAAATCCGTATCTGTACACGCTTTACATCGTGACGGAAAACGAGGTTATAAAGGATAAGGTAGGCATACGCGAAATAAAAATCGAGGACGGTATTTTTCTGCTGAACGGCAAGCCGATAAAAATGCGCGGCGTGAACCGTCACGACAGCGACCCCGTGACGGGTTACACGATTTCGCGCGAGCAGGCGAAAAAAGACCTTATGATGATGAAGCGTCACAACATCAACGCGATACGCACGAGCCACTACCCCAACGCGCCGTGGTTTACGCAGATGTGCGACAAGTACGGCTTCTACGTCATAGCGGAGGCGGATCTCGAAATACACGGCACGTCCACGCTTTACGGCGGTTCACAGGAGAGTACGTTCGGACTTCTCGCGAACGACCTCGACTGGGGCGAGGCAATTCTCGACCGCAACAAGCGCAGCGTGATACGCGACAAGAACCGTCCGTGCGTCTGTCTGTGGTCGGCGGGCAACGAGGGCGGCTACGGTACGAACATCGAGAACGCGCTGCGCTGGATAAAGAGCTATGATCCGACGCGTCCCACGCATTACGAAAGCGCGTCGTGTCAGACGTGCGGTCATAAAAACGACCTCACCGACCTCGACGTTATAAGCACGATGTACGCGTCGTATGAGTGGATCGACGAATACTTCAAAAATCCCGGCGTGCACGTGCTGCACTTCGGTGACGGCGACTGCAGTATCTACGACATGGAACACGCGTGGATCGATTTACCCGAAAAGGACGAAAAGCAGATAAAGCCGTATATGCAGTGCGAGTTTGTACACGCCATGGGCAACGGCCCCGGCGGCATTAAGGAGTACATCGACCGTATGTACCGCTACGACGGCTTTTTCGGCGCGTTCGTATGGGAGTGGTGCGACCACGCGGTTTATAAGGACGGCAAGTACCTCTACGGCGGCGACTTCGGCGAGTTCCCCCACGACGGTAATTTCTGCATGGACGGTCTTGTGTACCCCGACCGCAGACCGCACGTCGGTCTTTTGGAGTACAAGCAGGCGGTAAAGCCGTTTAAGATTACGTCGTACGGCAAAATTCTCATAGTTGAAAACAGATACGATTTCTCGGAGCTTGACGATATGCTCGATTTCGAGATAAACGGCGAAAAGGTCAGGTTCGACGTGCCGCCGCGCGGCAAAAAGAGTTTCCCGATGCCCGACGGCGACGCGCTGATGATTAAGGCGTATCAAAAAAACAATACCCCGTGGGCTGAAAAGGGGTACGAGGTCGGTTTTGAGCAGATTATTGTAAACGACACCGTTAAGGCGCTCGAAAATGTGACCGCCGACGGCAGCGTAAGCATAAACGAGACGGAGCGTTACATTACCGTTTCGGGCGAGGGGTTTGAATATGAGTTTGACAAGGCGGTCGGTAATTTCACAAGGCTCGGCAATGCCGTTACGAGGGCGGTAGAGTGGAACGTGTGGCGCGCGCCGACCGATAACGACCGCAATATCAGGAATATTTGGCAAAGCGCCGGTTACGACCGCGAATGTAATTACGTCTATGACGCATCGTGCGAGGCGTCGGACGGCGCGGCGGTGATAAAATGCCACAGCGCGCTTATTCCCGTGTTCCTGCAAAAGACAGTCGATATTTTCGCGGAGTGGACGATTTACGCGAACGGCGTTATAGATTTAAAGGCGGACGTGAAGGTAAACAAGGATCTGCCGCCGCTGCCGAGGTTCGGGCTGCGGTTCTTTACCGAGGGCGAAAACGTGCGCTACTACGGCTACGGTCCGTACGAGAGTTACAGCGACAAGCATTTGGCGTCGTACCTCGGCGAGTTTGAGACGACCGTCGGCGATATGCACGAGGACTACGTAAAGCCGCAGGAAAACGGCAGCCATTTTGGTACGCGGTACGTTGAAACGGAAAAGCTGCGCGTAAGCTCCGACACGCCGTTTTCGTTCAATGCGTCGCATTACACGCAGGAGGAGCTTACGAAAAAGGCGCACAATTTCGAGCTTGAACCGTGCGGCGATACGGTGCTGTGCGTCGATTACAAGCAGGACGGTATCGGTCAGAACGCCTGCGGGCCTCTGCCGCTTGAGGAATACAGATTTGACGAAAAGGAATTTACGTTTAAACTGCGCATAAAAGTAAAATAAACATTTTAAATAAAAGCGGAACGCGGATAAAACCGCGTTCCGTTTTTATTATTGCGAAAATTCCGTTAAAAAATTGACAAAATGGTATTCTTGATATATAATTACAATATATGCGCCGTGAAAGGCGGCGCGGAAAATACGGAGGTGTAAAATGGAGCAGAAATTTGATTTTGGCGCGATTGACAAGATTTTGGAGACGTATGGCAGCGAACAGAAAAATCTTATAACCATACTCCAGTCTGTGCAGTCGGAGCACCATTATCTGCCCAGGGAGGTACTTGAGTACATAGCGGCGAAAATGGACATCAGTTTAGCGAAGATTTATTCGGTCGCTACCTTTTATGAAAACTTTTCTCTTGACCCGAAAGGCAGGTATATTATCAAGATATGTGACGGAACAGCCTGTCATGTGAGAAAGTCTATACCCATTCTTGAAAGAGTGCGCGGCACACTCGGCGTCAGCGCCGACAAGCCTACCACGGACGACATGATGTTCACGGTCGAGACGGTTTCATGTCTCGGTGCGTGCGGACTTGCGCCCGTAATGACGCTTAATGACAAAGTGTACCCCGCGATGACTCCCGACAAGGCGGTAGAACTTATAGACGCGGTAAGAAAGGGGGAGACGGAGTGATGGTAAAAAGCAGAGAAGAGCTTCGCGCTTACCGCGAAAAATGTGAAAAGGCTCTTAACGCTCAGAATATACGAGTACTTGTATGCGCGGGTACCGGCTGTGTCGCGGGCGGAAGCCTTGATATATATAAACGTCTTATCGAGATTTGCGCCGAAAAAGGGCTTGACGCGCAGATAACGCTTGAAAAAGAAGTCAGCCACGAGGGTATAGGTATTAAAAAAAGCGGCTGTCACGGTTTCTGCGAGCTGGGACCGCTCGTTAAGATTGAACCGATGGGCTGGTTATATCTTCGAGTAAAGCCGGACGACTGTGAAGAAATAGTCGAAAAAACTCTTAAAAACGGTGAAAAGGTTGAAAGACTTTTCTATCATGATGACACCGGCGTGTACGAAAAACAGTTCGACATACCGTTCTACAAAAATCAGACGAGAATTGTTCTTGACGAGTGCGGTCAGATTGACGCGGACTCCGTTGACGAGTACATTGCTTTCGGCGGCTACAGAGCTGTTGAAAAGGCGCTGTTTGAGATGGACAGCGAGGAGATATGCGCTCAGATTGAGGACAGTGGTTTAAGAGGACGCGGCGGCGGCGGTTACCCGGCGGGCAAAAAGTGGATACAGGTGCTTCATCAGCCGGAAACACTGCGCTATATTGTATGCAACGGCGACGAGGGCGACCCGGGCGCGTTCATGGACAGAAGTATAATGGAGGGTAATCCCCACCGTATGCTGGAGGGTATGATTATCGCGGGTATAGCCACCAAGGCGCACGAGGGATATATATACGTCCGCGCCGAGTACCCGCTTGCGGTAAGACGTTTAAACCGCGCAATCCAATCGGCAAGAGAACTCGGACTTTTGGGAGATAATATACTCGGAACGGATTTTTCATTCGACATACATATAAATCAGGGTGCCGGCGCGTTCGTGTGCGGCGAGGGCAGCGCGCTCACAGCGTCCATTGAGGGCGAGAGAGGTATGCCGAGAGTAAAGCCTCCGCGTACCGTCGAGGCGGGACTTTTCGGCAAACCTACGGTATTGAATAACGTTGAAACATACGCGAACGTACCGCTCATTATAATAAACGGTGTGGACTGGTATCGCTCCATCGGTACGGAAACAAGCCCCGGTACGAAAGCGTTCGCCATTACGGGAAATGTAAAGAATACGGGACTTATAGAAGTGCCTATGGGAACGACGCTGCGCGAGGTTGTGTTTGATATAGGCGGCGGTATAAAGAATGACCGAAAATTTAAAGCGGTGCAGATAGGCGGCCCGTCGGGCGGCTGTCTGACACTCGGAGAGGGACAGATAGATTTGCCGCTTGACTTCGACTCCTTAAAGAAAGTCGGCGCAATGATAGGCAGCGGCGGACTTGTTGTAATGGACGAGCATACCTGCATGGTCGAAGTGGCAAGATTTTTTATGAACTTTACCCAAAACGAGTCATGCGGAAAATGCGTACCGTGCCGCGAGGGTACGAGACGTATGCTTGAAATACTTGAAAGAATAGTCGGCGGTACGGGTACGCTTGAGGACATTGACCTTTTGGAGGAACTGGCGAACACTGTTTCAAAGACGGCGCTTTGCGGACTCGGAAAGACGGCGGCTAACCCGGTGCTTTCGACGCTGAAATATTTCAGGGATGAGTATGTTGCGCACGTTGTGGACAAGAAATGTCCGGCGGGCGAATGTAAGGCGCTGAAGGTGTATAAGATAAATCCCGACAAGTGCAAGGGCTGCTCAAAATGCGCGCGCCAATGCCCGGTAAGCGCGATTTCCGGCGAGATAAAGAGTCCGTTCAATATAGACACTGCAAAATGTATAAAATGCGGAGCGTGCAAGAGCGCTTGCCCGTTCGGCGCGGTAGAGGAGGTATAAACGATGGGATATATGTACATTGACGGAATGAAAATTGAATTTGAGGACGAAAAGAATATCCTTGAAGTTATACGCAAGGCGGGTATAGAGATGCCCACGTTCTGTTACTACTCAGAGCTTTCCACATACGGCGCTTGCAGAATGTGTGTCGTGGAGAACGAGCGCGGCGGTATTGAGGCGGCTTGTTCGACGCTCCCGCGCGACGGTATGAAGATAAAGACGAACACGCCTGCACTGCAAAAACACAGAAAGATGATTTTGGAGCTGCTTTTGGCAACGCACTGCCGCGACTGTACAACGTGTTCAAAAAACGGCTCGTGCCGCTTGCAGGAGCTTGCGCTTCGTTTCGGTGTGAAGCGTGTTCGCTTTGAGAACAACAGGGAGGAAAAAGAGAAAGACACAAGCAGTAAGAGTATTGTTCGCGACCCGAACAAGTGTATCCTATGCGGCGACTGCGTGAGAGTGTGCCGGGAGAAGCAAGGACTTGGCGTAATTGATTTCGCGCACAGAGGTTCGAGGCTTCAGGTAATGCCCGCGTTTGACATGAAGCTGTGCGACACGGACTGCGTAAACTGCGGTCAGTGCGCGGCGGTATGTCCCACCGGTGCTATAACGGTTAAGGACGAAACGGAAAAAATGTGGCAGTACCTTGACGACCCGACTAAGCGCGTAGTTGTTCAAATCGCGCCTGCGGTGCGCGTTGCGCTTGGTGACGAGTTTGGTATTGAGCACGGCGAAAACGTGCTCGGCAAGACCGTTAAGGCGCTCAAGATGATGGGCGTGGACAGCGTGTTTGACACCGCCCTTTCCGCCGATTTGACGGTCATGGAGGAAGCGGCTGAGTTTATGGAACGTGTTGAAAACGGCGGCACGTTTCCGATGTATACCTCTTGCTGTCCCGCTTGGATCAGGTACGCGGAAAATAAGCACCCCGAGCTTATAAACACGAACATTTCAAGCTGCCGTTCACCGATGCAGATGTTCGGAAGCGTGATAAAGAAGTGGCACGAACAAAGCGGTGACGAGCGCGAGCTTATTTCTGTAGCTATCATGCCGTGTACGGCGAAGAAGTACGAGGTTGCGAGAAACGAGTTTACCGAAAACGGCAAGCGAATTGTGGAGTTGTCGCTGACGACACAGGAGCTTGCGACGATGATACGCGAGGCGGGCATACAGTTTGGAGAGCTTGAGAATGAGTATCTTGACTCGCCGTTTGACATGGGCGGCAGCGGAGCCGGCGTTATTTTCGGTGTTACCGGCGGCGTCGCCGAGGCGGTAATACGTCAGTGCAGCGACGATAAAAGTTCCGGCGCGGTAAAGGACATCAAGTTCATCGGCGTGAGAGGCAGGGAAGAAATAAAGGAAGCCACGGTACACGCCGGCGGCAGAGATTTTAAAATATGTGTGGTTCACGGACTTGCGAACGCAGAGAAGATTATTAAGGCGACGCAGAGCGGGGAATTGTATTACGACCTTATTGAGATTATGGCATGCCCGGAGGGCTGTATAGGCGGAGCGGGACAGCCGTTCGCGATAAGCCCCGAGCGCGACAAGCGCGCGAGAGGACTTTACCATACCGACGAGCGTATACAGATAAAATTCTCCGATAAAAACCCGATTATGAATTACATATACGACGATATATTAAAGGAAGAGGCGCACAATCTCCTCCACGTCCATTACGAATAACCGACTTTCGTTTGGAATTGCCAAAAATGAAGTTTAAAGGCGGAACATTGACTATTAAAAAGCATTTAAGGAGAGATAAATTTGAATATACGCAGAGCCGAAGCAAGCGACATCAAAAGAATAGACGACCTCCTTTTACAGGTGCTTACCGTACATCATAACGGCAGGCCGGACTTGTTTAAACCGAACTGCCGCAAATACACGGACACGGAGCTTACGGAAATTATCAAAGATGATAAGCGCCCTATCTTTGTCGCGGATGACGGTACTGTTAAGGGCTACGCATTCTGTATAATAAAAGAACGTAAAAATAATAACGTACTGACCGATATGAAAACGCTGTACATAGATGATTTATGCGTCGATGAAAATTGCAGGGGAGAACATATCGGCAGCGCGCTTTACGAGTACGTAAAAAGTTACGCTAAAAGTATAGGCTGCTACAACGTGACATTAAATGTTTGGGCGTGTAACGAGGCGGCAAGAAAATTCTACGAAAAGTGCGGACTAAGCCCCATGAGTACGACTATGGAAACGATATTGTAAAATTAAAAATCAAAAAGAGGAGAAAAACCGAAAAGAATAAAGGGGACACTAAATTTAGTGTCCCCTTAACTTTTAATCGGTTATTACCACAGGCTTTGAAATACCCGCTTTGGCTTTTTCGGACGCGGAATATATGATTACCGCGATTTCCGCCGCGCCGCTTATATCCGATACATTTACATACGCCGTGCTGCCGCCCGGGCATTCGTCTTCAAATCTCATTTCGCCGTTTATGTGTATCTCAACAAAATTTCCCGTTATTTCGCGGAAAATGATAAAATTATCGTTTTTACGTATATCGGCTGTTGTTTTATAAAGGACGTAACCCGAAACGCCGTCAAATTTGTCGTCGTGACCGCTTCCAACAGTGACTATGCCCCAAGTATTCATGTCGCTGTCCATAATTTCTTTGTACGGGTCGGGACGCTTTGGGCTAAGCTCGACCGCCTGCCGCCATTTTGATATATACCGCTCGTTTACGGACGGTATATATACCGGCTTATTTTTATTTTCCACTGATTTTACCTCAGCGCTTACGCCTGTAAGCCCGTCGGACGCTGCCGTCAGGACAATGCTTTTTGCGCCGTCCGTCTGTTTTACTATTACCTGACACAGACCGTTAAACAAACGTCTTTCATCCGCCTTATCGGCTTCGTGCGAGTTCGGGTCGCCGTTGCCGACGCCGATAATCTCGCCGCCTTCGGCTGTAAATTTAATAAGATTATCAGCCGTGGGGACAGTAAGACCGTCCGCGTCGCAAGCGGATATGTTGAATATAACAGCGTCGTCCGAAGCGTCATATACAAAATCCATAGCGGGTGTGATAACTATTTTTTTTGCCTTACCCGCTGTTGTTACCTCATCATAGCAGACAGGCTCACCGTCAATAAATCCGACCATTTTTAGTGTTCCTCTTTCAAACGGCACATACCAGTCGGTCATATCGTACTTGTCAACATCTTTTTTTCCGAGCGATTTACCATTTAGAAACAGCTCCGCCTCGGTGCAGTTTGTATGCGTCATTACGCGTACCGTTTTTCCCTCGTCGTGGTTCCAGTGGGGGAGAATGTGTATCATAGGCTCATCGGTAAAAAACGCTTTGTTTAGGTAAAACGCGTCTTTTTTAAAGCCGCAGGTGTCCATAATACCGAATTGAGTGCTTATTGAGGGCCACTCGAACGGAGTAGGTTCGCCGCGGTAATCGAAGCCTGTCCATATAAACAGACCCATTATATGCTTGCGCGTATCAACCTGTTTAAATCCGTCACGGTAGGTGTTACCCCACACAGCCGCCTCACTGTCATAGCAGTCGATGACATTTTTATCGTAGTCGGTCTTGTACACGCCGCGCGTTTCAAACGAGCTGTCATTTTCACTGCCGAGCATCGGAATATGCGGGTACTTTTCACGGAAATCGTCGTATGTGTGAGTTATATAGTTAAAGCCCGTAATGTCGAGCGCACCTGACGCGCCGCTTTCGCTCATTACGCCGGTATTCATTGCGCCGACTACGAAGCGGGTATCGTCAAGCTTTTTAATTTCACGCCGAAGCCGCTCAGTCAGTTTTCTGCCCGTGGGCGTACCTTGAAGCGGTTCCTCGTTAAATACGGAATACATTACCACCGACGGGTGGTTGCGGTCGCGCATTACCATATCGCGCACCTGACTTATACCGTCGCTGCTTGTATTGAAGTTGCGGTTTTCATCCATGACGAGCAATCCGTATTTATCGCAGTAGTCAAGAACTTCAACGTTTGGATTTCCGTGCGCCGCGCGGTACGCGTTTGAACCCATTTCTTTAAGCAGCTTTATTCTGTATTCGTTCACGCTGTCGGGTACGGCTATGCCCACACCCGCGTGGTCTTGGTGGTTGCATGTGCCGTAGAGCGTTACGCGTCTCCCGTTAAGGAAAAATCCGTTGTCCGCGTCGATTGAGATTGTGCGGAAACCGAAATTATTTACCTGCTTGTCCACTAAAACAGTATCCTCGTAAAGCTCGCTTACCATTCTGTACATATTCGGCGAGTCAATGTCCCACAAAAGAGGACTGTACGTAAGCACACTTTGCTTAACGAGCACTCGTTCCCCGCTGCTTATATGAAGCTCCGTTTCCGCACCGCCTACGGTGTTGTCCTTTATGTCAAGTATATACGTTTTAAGACGCACATTTTTATCATCATTTGAGGAATTTTCAACCGTGGTATCGGTAAGCGCGTCCCATACGTCCACGGTCTTTTTTTCGGGATGTACAAACACGCCCCAATGCGCGATATGCGCGGGATTTTTCTTGTAAAGGTTTACATGACGGTAAATGCCCGCGCCCTCGTACCACCAGCCTTCTGTTACAGTCGCGTCCACAAACACCGTAAGGTCGTTAATTTGGTCGCCGTAGAGAGCCATATCGGTGGCGTCGGCAACGAATGAATTGTAACCGCAGAAATTCCTCGCTATGACCGAACCGTTTAAATACACTACCGCGTGCGAGGATATTCCTCCGAACTCAATCAAAATCTGCTTATCCTTATCGCTTTCTTCAAGGCGGAACCGCTTTGAGTACCACGCCTTGCCGCGCGGTTTATAGCCCTGAGCCGGTCCCCATGTTTCGTCAAAGTCACCGTATACCGCCCAGTCATGAGGCAGGTTTACCGTTTCCCAGTCGCTTTTGTCAAAATCGGGCGAAGCCGCGCCAATCGCGCCGCCCGCCTTAGCCGCCATGTAAGATTCGGTATGTGAATTTATGCGCGGCGCCGCTATATCGCCGTTGTGAAATTTCCAATCTCTGTCTAAGCTGAATTTTTCCATAGTAATCTCCTAACAGTCTTTTTTGATTTTTCCCTTATATTCATTTATGCTGCCGCCGAGCGACACAACGTCGCCGAAACGGTTTTTAAGGCTGTCCACGGTTTTTTCAAATTTTTCTATCTTCTTGTCATGTTTTTTGCTTTCTTCAAACAGACTTATTTGCTCATATATGTCGTTTTCACCGACCATTCCCGTACACGTAACCGACATCATACGTATCGGTAAATCTATATTCCATACTTTCCTGACAAGAGCCATAGCCGCTTCGCGTATATCGCGCGAGGTACACGTCGGTGACGCAAGCTTTGTTTGACGGCTTATGGTTTTGAAATTGGGATCTTTTATCATAACCTGCACGGTGGTGCATTTAAGTCCCTAGCGCGCATACGCGACGCAACAGAGTCGCAGAGCGCGTATATACCGCCGCGTATTTCACCCTCGCCCGTAAGATCGTGACTGAATGTGATACCGTTACCGATTGACTTAACATCATCCTTTTCATTCACAAGTCTTACTTCCTCATCGTCGAGACCGTTCGCGTAGCGGTACAGCATACCGCCCGCCTTACCGAGATGTGACACGAGCGAGCGTTCATCGAACGCGGCAAGCTGACCGATTGTGGTTATGCCGAGTTTATGAAGCTCCGCCGTGGTTTTGCGCCCAACAAAAAGCAGGTCTTGGGCGGGCAGCGGGTAGATAAACTCTTTCCAGTTTTCACGCGAAAATACAGTTGTCGCATCTGGCTTTTTATAGTCGCTGCCAAGCTTTGCGAATACTTTGCAGAACGACACGCCGACCGAAATTGTAAGTCCCGTTTCTTCGCGCACAACGTGCCGCAGCTCGTCTGCGATATGCTTACCGTCACCGAACAGCATTTTACTTTCCGTAACGTCGAGCCAAGCCTCGTCAAGACCGAAGCTTTCAACGCGGTCGGTGTAGCGCTTGTAAATATCCATGACGCGCTTTGAAAATTCGTGGTACAGGTCGTGGCGCGGCGGGACAATTACAAGCTCGGGACATTTTTGCCGAGCCTGCCATATTGTTTCAGCAGTCTTAATATTGAATTTTTTCGCTTTCTCGTTTTTGGCGAGTATAATTCCGTGCCGGCTTTCCTCGTCGCCGCCCACCGCCATAGGCACGTCCCGAAGCGCGGGATTCATGACACACTCGACGGAAGCGTAAAAGCCGTTACAGTCACAGTGAAGTATTGTTCTGTCCATGTTAATTCTGCTTCCTGACTATGGTATAATCATCGCCTTGACGGAAATAGTGACAGTCCGAATTGCCGCCTGTTAAAAAGCCGTACATTTCATCCTCGTCAAGGTCTACGGCGCAGCACATACACTCGTACTCGTCATCGTAGTAATAGTTCATGCACATTTCACAGTTGCTTTTCATTCCGTCACCTCCGTATCATATGGCTTCTGTTTAAAATATTTTATCATAAAAATTTCCTATATTCAATTCCCATATACAACAAATTTAAGAAAAATAAAAAAAGTACGGAAATGAGGGAACACATTACCATTGCAAGTCTTTTTCAAAAGTGCTATTATACGGTTGCGGTTTAAATTTTAACCGCGAAAAATTATAATAAAGGGGCGAATGGAAAATGTCAATCATTCCATCAATTATTCTCTCCGTTGCGCTGTCGTGCGGCTCGTACGGCTGCGGCAACGCCGCGCCAGCCGCGGTAAAGGACTGCTTGACCGGCAATACGGTATGCTCGGAGAGTGTGAAAAGTCTTAAGGACGCGCTTTGCGGTATAGGCGCAAAGCTCTGTACAAAAGATAATTGTGCTTCGCTTGAAGAAGTTTTGAATAATTACTTTAAGCCGTCAGGAGGAGGCTCATGCGGCTCCGATGCGTCTAAGCCGACGCCAACGCCCGTACCTACGGTTGAGCCTACGCCTGTACCTACACCTGCGCCGACGGTTGCGCCAACTCCCGCGCCTACGACCGCGCCGGAACCGACAAAAGCGCCGGCTGTAACGCCCGCGCCTACAGCGACCGCGAAACCTGATGTAACGGCGAAACCTACTGCGACGCCTAAGCCCACGCTTCCGCCCACGCCCACTCCCACTCCTGAGGCGACTCAAGCGCCGTCGTCGGGCGAATATTCGTATGCGTATCAGGTTATCGAGCTTGTAAACGATGAGCGCGCGAAGTACGGTTTAAGCCCTCTCTCCGCCGACTCGACGCTTATGGAAGCGGCACAGCAGCGAGCGGTTGAGACAACTAAAAGTTTTTCGCATACGCGTCCGAACGGAACGAAGTTCAGTACGGTTTTGTCCGAGTACGGAGTGACGTACCGCGCGGCGGGTGAAAATATCGCGTACGGACAGAAAACGCCGCAGCAGGTAGTTAATTCGTGGATGAACTCATCGGGTCACCGCGCGAATATTCTTAACGCGTCGTACACGAAGATAGGCGTAGGCTGCTATAAAAACGGAAGTACATACTACTGGTCGCAGCTCTTTATAGGTTGACCGCATATCTTTGGCGTACAGCACAAAAAATATACTGTCGGTATTTGACCGACAGTATATTTTTGTTTATTCCGTTTCTGTCAAAACTCCTTTAAACGACGCGGCAAGCCCCGCCAAGCCTTGTATTTCAGACGGTATGATTATCTTTGTAGCCTTGCCGTCGGCAGCTTTTTCAAAGCTTTCAAGGGCTTTTAGGGCTATGTAAGAATCTCTCGGATTTGACTCGTTAATTCTGCGTATACCCTCCGCCACAGCAGTCTGTACGGTGATAATAGCCTCGGCTTCACCCTCGGCTTCCTTAATAGCCGCCTGCTTCTTCGCCTCAGCTTTGAGTATTGCGCTTTCTTTTTCGCCTTCGGCGCGCAGTACCGCGCTCTTTTTCTCGCCCTCGGCGCGGAGGATGCTCTCGCGGCGTTCTCTTTCCGCCTTCATCTGACGTTCCATAGCGTCCTGAATTTCCTTTGGCGGCATAATGTTTTTAAGCTCCACTCTGTTAATCTTAATACCCCACGGGTCGGTTGCCTCATCGAGAATGGAGCGCATTTTTGTGTTTACAGTCTCACGCGAGGTAAGCGTTTCGTCAAGCTCCAGGTCGCCTATAATGTTACGGAGGGTGGTGGCGGTCAGGTTTTCAATTGCCATCATCGGACTTTCTACTCCGTAGGTGTACAGCTTCGGATCCGTTATTTGATAATACACCACCGTGTCAATCTGCATGGTTACGTTGTCCTCCGTAATTACCGCCTGCGGCGGGAAATCAGCGACATGCTCTTTCAGATTGACTTTTTTTGCCACTCTGTCCACAAACGGCAGTTTTATGTGCAGACCGACATCCCACGTCGCGCAGTAACCGCCGAAACGTTCTATGATATAGGCGTGCGCCTGCGGTACGATTTTAATATTTGTAATGACTATAATGAGTGCCAACGCGGCTGCAATTGCAAGATAAATCATTTTTTACTCTCCTTTCGGCTTACTATAAGCTTAACCCCTTCTATTCTTTCAACAACCGCCGTTTCACCCTCGGCAATTTCTACGTTATCCGCGCTGCGCAGCGTCCATTCCATGCCGCGAAGCTTGCCGCGTCCGGAGGCGGTTATATTGTTCACCGTTTCGGTTATCATCACTTCCATACCGATAAGGTTCGCGGCGTTTGTCTTTTCCGACCGGTGCCTTAAGCAGCGCAGCGACAGCGGTCTTACAAGCATGAGCGCCGCCGCGCTGAGCAGTATAAACACCGCCCCCTGAATCGGTACGGGCGCGCCTGCTACGTTAGACAGCAGCGCGCCGAGCGCGCCTATTGCGAACCATATGGTCACAAGCTGATACGTCACCGCCTCCGCTATGACGAACGCGACTATAGCCGTTATCCATATAACGCCCATATATTCGGGCGACATACTCATAACTCCCTTTACAGCGGGCGACGCGGCAAACGCGCTTGTCATACCGATTACCGCCACACACGCGGCAAGAACCGTGAGGTATTTGCTTTTTTTAAAGGAATACTTGTTCTTTTCTCTCTCGGAAACCGCCCTCCAAACTCTCTCTTTCATGTCGGCGTCGGTTTTTATATGTGAAAAAGCCTTTTTAATTTCATCTTCATACATAGGAAACACCTCCCTGAGTTAATATTTCCCGAAGCTTTTGCCTGCCTCTTGACAGTCTTGACAAAACGGTTGACTCGTTCATGCCGAGCATTTTCGCGATTTCCGCCGCCTTGTAGCCTTGATAATAGTGCATATAAATTATAACGCGGTATTTGGGCGGGAGCGAAAGCACCTCTTCCATTACGGAGATCTCCTCCGGCGTTGCCATATATGAAAGAACCTCGTCGTTTGAAACGACGTACCGCGTCCATGCCGAGCGCAGCATATTTCTGCATATGTTGACAGCCGTTTTCATAAGCCATCCTTTCTCGTGCGCCTCATTTTCAAAGCTTGGGGCGCGTTCCATAGCGCGTATAAAAGCGTCCGTGACGGCTTCCTCGGCATCCTCGCGGCGCTTGAGGTACACAAGGCAGAGTCTGTACATGTCGTCCGCGTATTTTTCGTAAAGGCGCGAAAAATATTTTGTCTGCTCCTCCGTCAAATTCATCAGTCCTCCTTCGGTTTCCGTATTCGCAAATACATATATAATACAATTCAAAAGCCCAAATTATTGCAAATGTGTAAAAATAAAAAAGACTTCGGCGTACTGTATGTCCTGCCGAAGCCTCTTTTAATCAAATCACTTTAACCGCGTGCCGCGTCGCGTGGCAATTTATATTCACCGCAACGGGCAGTCCGGCTATATGCGTCGGGTACGTTTCCACGTTGACAGCGAGAGCCGTCACCGTGCCGCCCATACCCTGCGGACCTATTCCAAGCTTGTTTATTCTCTCGAGAAGCGTTTTTTCAAGCTTTGCGTAGAACGGATTTGCGTTTCTTACGGTTATATCCCTTGTAAGAGCCTTTTTCGCAATCTGCGCCGCCTTGTCCATAGTACCGCCTATTCCTACTCCCACAACCATCGGCGGACACGGATTTGCGCCCGCTTTTCTGACCGTATCGGTAACAAAATCAATCACGCCGTTAAGTCCGTCGGAGGGATTGAGCATTTTAAGAGCGCTTTTATTTTCGCTTCCGAAGCCCTTAGGAGCAAATGTAATCTTTATCTTATCACCACATACGAAATCATAGTAGATAACGGCGGGGGTATTGTCGTTTGTATTGACTCTGTTAAGCGGGTCGGCTACTACGGACTTGCGGAGGTACCCTTCCGTGTATCCCTTTGCCACGCCTTTATTTACCGCGTCTGTGATTGCAGCGCCCTCAACGTGTACGTCGCTGCCGATTTCTATAAAGAATACCGCCATACCCGTGTCTTGACATATAGGCACTTCCTTTTCGTGCGCTATTTCGGCGTTTTTCAAAAGGTTTTTGAGAACACCGCGGGATATTTCGGATTTTTCGGTTTTTACGCTGTTTTCGAGAGCGTTCCTTATATCGTCGTTGATATGGCAGTTGGCTTCTATGCACATATCTCTTACCGCGTTTACTATTTCCTCCGAGTTAATCACACGCATATTAATTCCTCCTTACAGAAGTATCCACGAATTAAACCATTCCAGGCAGTTATCTGCGTAATCGACGCTGCACGGCTTTCCCGAAATCACCGGGTAAAATATTACAAACAGTATTATCACAAGCGCCGCATATCCGAAAGCGCCGTACATGACGGCTTTCTTGTTTTTCGCTCCCTCGTAGATACAGAGTATCGAGTACCCAATCATAAGCACCAAAAATGGCACGCAGGGGAAATAGTGGTATATGAATGTAAGTCTTGTGACAGGTATCCAGAACACGAGCTGTATCACATACGCGATTACGAGGAACAGCGAGTTTTTGTCCCTGTTATTGAAAATACGGTATACCATGTATATAAACGCCGGAATACCGAGCCACCATACAAACGGATTTCCGAACGAACTGATGCCCTCTTTGAGACCGTTGTCAAGCGTTCCTGAGTAGTACCAAACAGGGCGCTTCATTATAATCCACTCATACCATCGTGACGAGAATGAATGCTGCGACTCGAGGTTTGAATGATAATTGTACATTGACGACTGGTTCGCGAATATTGAGCTGATGCCGTGCTGGTCGGGCGCTTTGAGATACGGTATATACGAAAGACCGTAAATAAGCGCCGGTACAAGTACAAAGAATATCACGCACCAAATAATCGTTTTTACAAGATAGCCGTTAAAGTTTTCTATAATAAATTTATGACTTATGCCGTTTGTTTCGCCGTTTGGATTCCGAAGCGCGAAATCGTATTCCCTGCCGCGCTTTGCTATCGTAATGAAGAACAGTACGGCAAGTCCCATACCCGCCCAAATAGCAGGCCATTTTGACGCTATGCCCAAGCCCATACAAACTCCGCACAGCGCGAGGTAGACAAGCCCTTTACGAAACGGAGTATCATAAAAGCTTGTTGAATAGTACTTGTACATAAAGTAGTACATCAGCATTATGAAGAACGTTACATACACGTCAATCGTCGCGATACGCGTCTGAGCGAAGTGCATGAAGTCGAACGTGAACAAGAGGCATGTTACTATCGCGAGCCATGACTTTTTCAAAAGTTTTTTCGCGAATATATATATTATAGGCACCATTATAATACCGAACACCGTGCCAACAATTCTCCAGCCGAACGGACACATACCGAATAAGAGAATACCGAGCGCGATAAATACTTTGCCGAGCGGCGGGTGAGTCCATTCGTACACGCTCATGCTGTGTACAAACTCGTAGCCCGTGCGCGCGTGATATATTTCGTCGAAGTAAGTACCGTTGCGGTAGCTTGATCTGTCGGGTACTTCGTTTTGCTCGTCGAATAGGGTGTTTGCCGCGTCGGGTGACACGGAAACAGGTTTTATAATTTCGCCGTTCTCATTAATAAACGCAAATTCTTTCACAAATAATTCCGAGCCGCTGCCGGAAATAGTCACGTATCGCATAGGCTCCGAGGGGGAAATTTCTGTCCAGTGGAATACGTCGGCAGAGGTTAAGGTGTCAGAATATGCGGGGGAAGAGGCGGCACCGGCGGAGGTTAGGGTGTCAGAATATGTGGGAGAAGAGGCGGGGTCGGAGGCGGTTGAGACGGGCGAATATGCGGGAGAAAAGGCGGAAATTGTTAGGGAGCGGGTGGAATTAAGCTCACGCGCGCCGAGGAAAAATTTAATCGATTTTATGTTGTAATCAGCGCCCAAATCCACATAAACACTTGTGTTTGAGAGGTCATATTCCGTTTCGGGAGCGTGCATATCGCCCAAATTATACAGCGCAATGCATGAATAAATCAGGGTTATCGCGAGCATTGCTACCGCGTCAAAGCGCGTTATTTTGGGGAAAATAACGCTTTTTTGCACTTTATTTGAGTCCTTTTCCGATTTATTTGCACTCTTTTTCCATTTATTTGAACCGTTTTTTGATTTATTTGAGGTGTTTCCCCATTTATTTGAGCTGTGGCGCACCCCTTTTTTGACATCCGCGCCCGTAACCATTTCGAGTTTACCCGTAATTACGTGCGAAATATCGTTTTTTACGTAAAGATTATAAGATTGATAGGCGACATACACGAGAAGCGCAAGATTTATAATCGACGCTATAATTACGACGGGGGATTGGTAATATTTGTTAATATCAATCGAGTACACGAACAATACCCACGCGGTGTTAAAAAACTGCGACACGGTTATGAGCACGTACATGACGTAGTTATGGAAATTAAAGGTCAGCGCGAACGCGGCGAGCATCAAAAGCATGGCGGGGAACGCGTAGCGGTCGTGCATCTTTATCGAAAGCATATATGTGAAGAACGCAAGCAGCGCTCCCACGAAAAAGTATTTCGAGTTATCCTTACCTTTGAATATGACATACAGCGCGTATGCCCATATGGCGGCGATAAAGCCATAGCCGATAATTTGGGTAAAGACGGACAGCGGCATCCAGTTTTTGCCAAACGCCCCCCAAAGGTTAAAGGCGTTTACCGTAAGGTTGGGATAAGAGGCTATTGTCGCGCTGTACTGAGAGACGACGTTACCCATGCCGAAAGGCAGAGACAAAAGAACAAGTACGGCTATTGCCGCAAGCGCCGCGCCTATATGTTTAAAAAGTTTTTTCGCGCTGAAATCATTGAGGAACACGGTTTCGATGAACGCGCCGACGGCGACGGGCAGAAAGATAAACGCCTGAGGCTTTACGAGTATACAAAGCGCGTACATAAAATAAGAAACAATCACCTTTTTTTCCGTTATGAAGTAAATCATAAGCAGTATAAACAATGTGTACACACTGTCAACCTGACCCCAGAGGGAACAGTTTAAAACCGCGGCGGGGTTCAGGAAATACAGCGACGCGATAATTACCGATACGCCGTCCGACAGTTTATTTTTCGCAATCTTATATATAATCACGCCGGAAATTATGTCCGCGATAATCGCGGGCAGTTTGATAAGAATATACAATGCGCCGCCCTGCAAATTACATACGCGGTTTATTGCTCCCAGAACATAGAGGACATACATATATCCGGGAGGATAATCGTGAAACATATCGAGAGTATAGAACTTTGATATGCCGTTATCGAACACCGCGCCCGACCACGCTATGAAACAATTCATATCGGTTTCGTGACCCTTATAAACGGCGGCAAGTATTAGGCGCAGAATAAGCGCCGCCGCCGTCATAGCCGTTATATACATGGCATTGCCGCCATTTTTTAAGCTTTTTTTGCCTATCGAGGGCGCGAGACAGTAATTCCACACGGCGTATGACGCCAAAAATGTGAAGAAAACGGTAAGCAATATTCCAGTCATTAAAATTTCACCTCAAAAGATATTATTCCAGTTAAATATTCTACTATATATTCGGTAATTTAGCAAGTAAAAAGCAAAAAAAAGACCGAAAAATTTGTTTAAGCAGGGAGATAAAGGGTATATATATAATAACGGGGAGAGGTCTCCCCAAAAACGCACAAGGAGTGAGATATATGAAATTCAATATTATCGGCAGAAGATACGACCTTACGGACAAAATCAAGGACTACACGCAAAAAAAGCTTTCCAAGCTCGATAAGTTTTTCAAGGACGAGTCGGAGGCGAGAGTGGTAATCGGAACCATTAAAGACAATGACTATATTGAGGCGACAATTTACGCCGGCGGAATGATTTACAGGGCTGAGGCATCGGACAGGGAAATTCTTGCCGCAATCGATAAGATAGTGGACGTTATCGAAAGACAGATAAGAAAGAACAAGACGCGTTTGGAAAAGAAAATCAAGAGAGACGCGGCGCTGGACGATATGCTGATAAGCGGAGCGCCTTACAAGGGCGGCGAGGAAGAGAAGGAGTTTGAAATCGTCAAAACTAAGCGCTTTACAGTTAAGCCGATGAGCAGCGAGGAGGCTATTTTGCAGATGAACCTTTTGGGACACAGCTTCTTTGTATTCAAGAATCAGGACACCGACGAAATGAATATCGTATATAAAAGACGCGACGGCAAATATGCCATTATCGAGTCGATAGAGTAAATTGAAATATTAAAACCGCGGCGAGGAGCCGCGGTTTTTTTCTGCGTTTTAGGGTTTTGGTTATAACACAATTTTGCCGTCCAAAGCCAGTCTAAAGGTTTCGAGAGGAGAGCCTAAGCCGTCATGAACAACAATAATCGAGGGCAGCTCCTTTCCGAACATATACGCGCCCTGCGTGTTTGCCAGCGGCACGTCCAATGCGTTATAAATCATCTGCATAGCGTCGGCGCGAGTTGCGGGGGCGTCCCCGTCGAAGTCCACGTTTTCAAGGATACCGAGCATATGAGCGACAGTCGCGTATCCGTCGGGATAGCCGTATGCTTTCATAGTCATAGGGTCGTAGCCAAATATGTCCGACTCAGCCAAAAGGTCATAGCCCAAAAGGGAAACAATCATTGTTTGCAGTTCGTTCTGCGTAACATTCTGCTCGGGGCGGAAAGTTCCGTCGCCGTAGCCGTTAATCATACCGTCGTAATATCCCGCCGTTATGTACACCGCCGCCCAATGGCTCGCGGGAACGTCGGTAAATATGCTGTTCATTTGAACATCGGGATTATATCCGTCCATTTCGCACAGCATTTTTACGACTTCGGCGCGGGTTATGTTATCGTCGGGACGCAGGTCCGAAGTGTCGGAGATGATGTTGTATTTGGCGAGATCCGAAACGACCTCATCGCTCGGCTGTGCCGCGAACGCGCTTACGGAGGTAAACACGGTGAACGACATTATTAATGCTATAAGTTTTTTCATAAAAAACGCTCCTTTTCCGTTTATTGAATTTTTAATTACAAATATTGTATCATTGCGCTGCTAAGGTGTCAAGCAATTTGGACGCGGAGGCAGAGCTTGCGCTATTCAAGGTCGGTGAAGTACTGTTTATTATTTTCCTTTACTTCCTCTTGACGCGCTTCTTTTTCGCTGCGGTAATTCTGGTTGGCGTTCTCTACTGCGATAATTTTCTCTTGCAAATCGGGAATTTCAAGGTTTGAAATTTCGGCGGCGTTATCACGATTTTGATATGTCGCACCGACTTGTGTGCTCTTGGCGTCGGAGTTTTCCGCAAGAACATATTTGCCTTGTTTCATGCCCGTAAGGACATAATAATCTTCGTCAGTCGCCACATCGCTGTCATCTCTTGCGAGAAATAAGAGCACGCGCTCGTTTTTCTCGAAATCGGGATAGCCGTCGGAGTGAACAACAGTCTTTTCGTCCTCGCCCTTGTCTATTCTGACGGTAACGGTATTTCCGCAATCTCCGCTCAGGATATTATCAACATTTACCACAATATCGGTTTGCAAAATATTTTGTATATTTTCCCCGCGACTTAAATCTTCATTGCTCCATTTGGACGGTAAAATTTTTGCCACGCTGCCGGTTACGATTAAATCGGAGTCCAAAATCAATTCTTCCTCGCTTTTTTCGGGGATAATATCACTAATATATACTTCCGCTTTCTTGGGTGTGTTTAACGCGATAATACCGATAATGCCGATACAGCATATTGCGCATGCTGAAATTATTGCCACCGGCTTTTTCATAAAAAACGCTCCTTTCATAGATTATTTGTATATAAGATTATACCATTACAGACAAAAAATGTCAATAATACAGCCATATTCCGCATTAAAACGGTTTCTTATATATATCCAAATATATCTTTGATTTTTCCCTTAATTAATTTTTTCTTTGGTGGTTATGCGTGTTAATAATAGACGGTGCTGCTGTACCTTACCGTAGATTCGACGAAGCCATGGCTCGATGTGTAGGCGGTATGCGTCGTTTTAAGACGATAGCCATAGCCGCTCAGCACGTACTGATACTCGTTAATGGTTACATAGTTCGAAGCCGAGCTTGTCCATTTCGCAATCGTCTCCCAATCGCCGCCGTTATCTTGCTGAAGCTCCGCCGTGACTTCGGCAATGTAACCGGCTGTCACACGCGTATTTGCATCGCAAACCATTTTTCCGTAAGCTTCACGAGACAAGCTGTTTTGCGTTCCATAGATTGCGATGTACGCGGGAGCAATTCCAGAATCGGCGGCGGCGCAAGGCTCCGCCTCGCCGGCAAGGCACACCGCGCCGCAGCAGAACACCAGAGAGGCGCTTAAAACCATTGCCGCAGCGCGCTTAAAAATTTTCGGCATAAAAATCACCTCCTTTCACTGCCCTGTTTATACTTATGGAACAGGGGAAAGGAGGTAATTCTGCAATATTTATTTGAAAAATTTAGTATTTTTTTAAATTTTGTGCAATTTGCACAAGATTATCTTTGTCTATGTTGCCCGCAATTGTATATGTGTAGTTTTCATCATACATAAATAATATTTTGATTGTTTCTTTTTCGCTGTACAGCGCGGGTTTATCATTTATTCTCATTCTTTCCACATTGGCATTTTCAGTGTCAATGGTAATATCGGTATTTTCTTGATATATCGATGTGTCTATATTAAAGTATTCGCTTCCGTTTTTAAATTGTAGGAATGTGCTTTTTGAGGCGGAACCTATTGTACGCTGCTCCAATGAAAAGCCTTCGGGGATATAGCCGATATACAAGCCTTCTTCCTCATACACAGCTTCGACACTGAGCTCATCGGTGTTGTCTGAGCGGTTTAATTGGATTTGCGTGCTTCGGTTAGCCGGTTTGGTAACGAAATTCAGCACGGGGGCGCGGAGGGCGCTGACGCTCATTACAAGTATGGCGCACAGGAGCATGAACACGGCGGCGCAGACGGCTATGCGTTTGAGGTATGTACGCGCGCGCACGGCGCGCAGGGCAGCGCGCTCTTTCGCGAGTATGGCAAGAGAGCGGCGCTCATCTTCCTCGGTAAAGGGCGCTTCGGTCTCCTCGGGCAGGTTTTTGTCGGGCATGGATTCGACGATGGGAAGCGCCTCGTCCAGCAATGAGTCGAGTATTTTGTCGAACGTGTCCTTATTATTCATGACCGGCACCTCTCTTTCCAAGCTCGGCTTTGATTATCTCTTTAGCTTTTTCAATCCTGTAATATACGGTGCGCACGGATACGCCCATTATTTCCGCTATTTGCTCGACGGTCATTTTGTCGAACTTGTGAAAACGCAGCGGGTCGCTGTATTTCGGGTCCATGTCCCGTATAATCTCCACTATTTCATTGACGGTCTCTTTGGTTATGTACATTTCCTCGGTGGGGTTGTCGGTAACGGGAAGGGTTTCCGACCCGTCGGCGAGGGTATTATATTTTTTGCGTCTGTTGTACATGTCAAAGCTCGTGTTGCGCGCTATTCTGGCAATGTAGTTTTTGGTTTCCACGGGGGAATCGAAGCTTAGTCTGTCGTGGTATTTCAGCATACGCGCAAGCGTCTCCTGAGAAGCGTCCTTTGCCCACGCCTCGTCTTCAAGAATCGCGTAGGCGATCCAGTATATAAGAGAGCGGTGGCGGCGGTAAAGGCGCTCGACCTTTGAAACGTAATCGTTCTTCCTCATAATCGTATTGCGGTTCCTTTCGGTAAACGTGTATAAGTATATTATATAACAAATTACGCGTTTGTTCAAGTAAAAATCGTACGAAAGGTAAGGCGGGAGGGTAGGTTATTCGGGCGCGTAGGGTAAGGAAAAAAATTTTCAAAAAGGGAACTTTTTTTAGCGTTTAATCGTCTAATATAGTGAAATGAAAATGAAATAAATTTGTAAAGAAAGGGGGAGATCGTATGGATTGTAAGCAATTCGGTGAGTATTTGGACAGTTACGCAAGTCTCAGCGACAGCGAGATTGCCGAAATGAACGTCCACGCGTCGCGGTGCGAGGAATGTAAGGCAGAGCTTGATTTTATGCTGTCGATAATCGAAACCACGAGGTCTCTCCCGAGAATAACGCCGCCCGTAGATTTTATCGATAGGGTAAATGAGCGTATAAACGCGGAGGAAAGAAAGAGTAACCGCGCGTCAGGACGTATTTTAAGGAATTTACGTACGTACCGCAGGCAGTATGCCGCCGCGGCGGCGTGTTTCGCGCTCGCGGCGTTTGTCGCCGTAAACGGAAGAATGTTTATGGATAGTATGGATACGGGAGACGGCGCGGTCGTAGAAAGCGTATCGGCGTCGCCGTCGGCGCAGCCGGTACCGTCCGTAACGCCGCAGGAGGTCGTAACACCGTCGGCAGTAACGCCGCCGGTACAAAGCGGCGCGGATAAGCCGGCGGGTAAGTCTGCCGCGGCGGAGAGTAAAAGCGAGGCGGGTAAGCCGAACGCGGGTAAAAGCGTAAGCGAGGCGGTAAAGGTCAGCGCAAAGGCAGATACGGCGCAAAGCGCTGTAGGCGCGTCGGATACGTCCGCCGATATGTCCTCGGACGGTGACGGCGCTTTGGCGGCGCCGGCGCAAAGCGCGTCCGAGCAAACGGTTACGGAAAACGAGGCGAGTAGGTCCGTAAACAGTGTAAGTTCCGATACAGCCGCAGGTTACGCGGCGGCGCCGGTCAGGGCAAGCGAGGCGGTAAGAGTCGCAGCCGCGCCGGAGGGTAGAAGCGGCGTTGACCCGGTAGACGCGTACAGTCTTGAAAACGGCGGCGAAGCGTCGGCGTTTTCGTCCGAAAACGAGGGAATAGCGGTAGGTAAGCTCCGTATATCGACGAACGAAAAAAAGGCGATGAGCGTTATAGAACGCTATTCGTACAGCGTTGACGACGGACTTTACGAGGTAAATGTGGAAAACTTCGCGGGTATGCTTTCAAGCTTGAATATGGAAAACGTCGAGTACTCGGATTATACCATTTTGAGCGGCGGCGTGGTGAGATTCCAGGTTGACCTGGTGGAAAATTAAAAAAATAAACCGTTCCGTAAATTTACGGAACGGTTTTTTGTACGGTTAAAATATTGCTTGCAGTATTCCGAATGACAGAAGAGACATTATAAGTCCCGCGGTCATAACGCCCAAAAGTACGAACAGGAACGATTTTTTAAGGTTCAAGCCGAGCAGTACCGCGAGCAGGCTCCCTGTCCACGCGCCCGTACCGGGAAGCGGTATAGCGACGAAGAGGAAAAGACCGAAATAGCCGTATTTTTGTATCTGCTCCGACTTCGACATAGCCTTTTTCTCGATAACTTCGGGTATTTTGCGCAGGTGCTTGCTTTTTTTCATTGCGTCGAATATCTTTTCGATAAACAGAAGTATAAACGGTATCGGCAGCATATTGCCGAGTACCGCCGCGATGTATGTGGGAAGAAACCGCATACCGTCCAAAAATCCCGCCGCGAGTATACTTCCCCTTAATTCAAGAAGCGGAATCATCGACACGATAAATACGATAAATTCCTTGGATATTTTTCCGCTTAACGCGTCTACGATAGATTGTACAACAGAATCCATAGCTTACTCCCATATAAAAATCAATCAGAAATTTCTCCGCCCGACATGCTCGGCGCGTCCTTGCCGACTATAAATGTTATAGCGGAGGGAAGCACGTCTATTACGGCGTGTTTTACCTCGCCGCCGTACTCGCCGTCAAGCGTCCATTTTATGTTATCCTCCGACGTTATTTCAAAACGAGAGGATTTTACTATACTGTAGCCGCTGCCCGACATTTTTCCCTTTAAAAGCCCGGCAATCACGGACTGAAGCTCAAGCGGGTTGGTAGGCCGGCGGAACACAATCATTTCAAAAAGACCGTCGCACAGGTTTACGTCGGTAAATTTTTCGGTGCTCACGATGCCGCCTATCGAAGTGGCGTTCATAATAACGCACAGGAATACGTCATCGTCTATCCCGCCGCCGTCGTGCTTTATTTTTACGCGGTATGACGGAAGCGACGAAAGGCGCTTTATACCCTCCAAAATATACGCCGCGTGTCCTATCAGGTTCTTAAACTCCTGAGGCGTGTCGTAGGAAACGTCGGTAAACGCGCCGAAAGCGGCGACGTAATTAAAAGTCCTGTCGTTAAACTTGCCTATGTCGCAGTCGAAAGGAACGCCGAGCGCCGCTACTTTCGCCGCCTCGGGCATGCTTTTCGGTATATTTAAGGTCGAGGCGAAATCGTTCGTGGTTCCCGCAGGGATATACCCCATAGGCGCGCGCTCGTCCCTTTTAAAGCTCATAAGTCCTTTTACGCCCTCGTTGAGAGTGCCGTCGCCTCCGCAGATAACCACGCGGTCAAATTCGCCGCCGTGAGCGCGTATGTAATTGTACGCGTCGAGACGGGCCTGAGTGGGGCGCGCGGTAACGTCATATTCGGATTTTGTGAAAACGTCTATAATATCCGCCAGGTGGTTCTTTATAAGACCTTTGCCGGAGCGCGGATTGTAAACAAACAGAAGCTTTGGCATATTCTTACCTCCAATCGCGGCGTTTCGGCTATATTATATAATGCCGATGAGGCATAGTCAAGAAAAATGTTGCGCAAAGGCTAAATTTAATGTATAATTAAATACAGATAATATATATTCGCGGTTTGGAGGATAATATGAGAATACTCGGAATAGACTACGGCGACGCGCGCGTCGGCGTGGCGGTAAGCGACCTTATGGGTCTTACGGCGCAGGGCGTCGGAACAATAAAAAACAATTCGAAAAAGCAGCTTTTTTCCGAGCTTGGCGTTATTTTGGACGAATACAAGCCGACAAGGATAGTTGTGGGGCTCCCGAAAAATATGGACGGAAGCGAAGGCTTCCGCGCCGAAGCGACGTATAAATTCGCGGACGCGCTGAAAAAAATATACAAGGGAGAGATAGTCTTTTACGACGAGCGCTTGTCCTCGCTCGGAGCGAAGCGCTACCTTACCGAAACGAACACGTTCGGGAAAAAGCGCAAGCGGGTATTGGACACCGCCGCGGCGTGCATAATACTTGAGGGGTACCTCAACTCGCACAATATTAATTGAAAAATATTGACATTTGCGGCGGTATATATTACAATATAAATGAAAAGACAAGAAAGGAATATTTGATAATGGAAAATAACATAATAATGTTAGAGGACGAAAACGGCTGCATGATCGAATTTGAGACGATCGACGTTTTTGAGTTTGAGGGAGTGACGTATTTCGCGCTTATGGAGGTGCTTCCCGACGACAAGGAAAACGACGAGGTTCTTATCATGCAGGTGGAGGGCGACATAGAAAACGAGGAAGCGGAGCTTGTCATGGTGGACGACGAGGCTCAGCTTGAAAGAGCTTTCAATGAGTTTTTGAGAAGAGACGAGGAGATGGCGGAGGAAAAATGACAAAAGGTAAAAATTTTTTTGTAAAAAAAACGTTTTACCTATTGAATTTATTCTCATAATATGCTATCATATAATCAGAAAAGTTAATAGCTTATTACCCTGAGATTTCGCGTTAAAAAGCCTTTTTTTTACCAACAATTCTTATAAGGGATTCCTACTCCGATTGCGGCGTATACGCCTCCTTTCCTTAGGGACTGCCAGTGGACATATAAAGTAATCGGGAGGTTACCCACCTGCATGGGCAGGTAGAAACTCGGCTTCGCAGACGGTTATTTCGGGGTTTTTTATTTTTTGCGCCGTGAGTTTATTTCACGGTTTTTTTGATACTTTTTTTGTTTCGACAAAGGTTCTTAAATTTCTTCAAAGGGAAACGCGCGCCGAAAGCGGAAATAATAAATGATAATAAAATACGGGAGGAAAAATCATGGAATTGTTTTTATCGGGCAAGCACCACACTATCATAGTAAAGATATACGGCGAGCTTGACCATCACGCCGCTATAGGCGTGCGCGAAAGCGTGGACAGGGAGCTTGGCCGCACGGGAGCGCGCAATGTGGCGTTCGATTTGAGCAAGGTTACGTTTATGGACAGCTCGGGAATAGGAGTGATAATGGGACGGTACAAGATTACGAAGGCGCTCGGAGGCAGAGTCATAGTATACGGCGCGTCGGGAGACGTGAAACGGATAATCGAAATGTCCGGCATAGACAGTATCGCCGTTGTCGCGGACAGCGAGGAGGCAGGAATGAGGGAGGTTGAAGCCAATGTATAAAAACAGCATGAAAGTGGAGTTTCCCAACAACTCCGACAACGAGCGGTTCGCGAGGACCGTCGCCGCGGCTTTTATATTGGAGCTTGACCCGACGATAGACCAGCTTTCCGAGGTTAAAACGGCGGTTTCGGAGGCGGTCACGAACGCGATAATCCACGCGTATGAGCAGGACGAGGGCATTGTCACAATGGAGGGGAATATCTGCGGCGACGTTGTGGAGTTTACAATATCGGACAGCGGCGTCGGCATACCCGACATAAGCCGCGCGCGCGAGCCGCTTTTTACGGGTAAGCCCGAAAAAGAGGAGCGCTCGGGTATGGGCTTTACCATTATGGAGACGTTTATGGACACGCTTGACGTGCAAAGCGAGGTCGGCAAAGGTACGCGCATAATGATGAGCAAGAAATTGAAGTAGGAAATTTATGCCGTCAGTCGCGGCGGAACGGAGGATTGAAATGCGCGATAACGCTGCTTTGATTGAACGCGCGCGGGAGGGGGACAAGCAGGCGGAAAATATGCTGGTGGAGGAAAACATGGGACTTGTTCACAGTATTGTGAAGCGGTACGCGAACAGGGGCTGCGATACGGAGGATCTGACGCAGATAGGAGCGATAGGGCTTATTAAGGCGGTAAAGAAATTCAATCCGGCGTTCAACGTAAAGTTTTCCACGTACGCGGTGCCGATGATAGCGGGCGAGATAAAACGCTTCCTGCGCGATGACGGCGCGGTTAAGATAAGCAGGACGCTGAAAGAAAACGCCATAAAGGGCAGACGCAGCGAGGAGGCGCTTCGCCGCACCCTGAACCGCGAGCCGACGATAAACGAAATAGCCGAGGAGTGCGGAATTGACGCGGAAAGCCTTATCGAAGCGTTTGAAGCCGCCGCGCCCCCCGAGAGCATTTACGAGAGCGTTTACTCGGGCAGCGACAAGGAGATACGCCTTCTCGACGTGCTTGCGGGAGACGCAATCGAGGACGACGTTATAAACAAGGTTATGATAGACGACATATTGAGCCGCCTTACGCAGCGCGAAAGGGAAATAATCGTTCTGCGGTATTTCCGCGGTAAAACGCAGGCGGAGATAGCGAAGGTGATAGGCGTGTCGCAGGTGCAGGTATCGAGGATAGAGAAAAAGGCGATAGAACGCATACAAAATGAAATATCACGATGAAGCGGCGGAAACGTTACGTCCGCCGTTTTATCTGTTGACTTTGACGCTTATGCTGTGGTATTATGTTTTTAATATTTAAAGCGTTGGAGGAACGATATGACAGAGGAAATATACTCCGCCGTGCTCGGCGGTATGAAAGTAATATACAGCCGCCCCGCTGACGGGAACGTCACGGGACTTACATTGCTGCCCGTTACGGACAAAAAATACCGCCGCCGCCGCTCCGCTCCGCGCTCGATGGCGGAGGTGAAAATAATAGGCGACGACTATCCCGGCGACTATTTCGGGGGCGAGTCTATGAAGTACAGCGCTACCACGGAGTCGCTTAAATATGACCGTCAGGAGGTACATACGGACGGCGGCGGGACGCGCATAGTCACATATTTGAAATCTGACGGGGGACTTTGCGCCGCGCACACGCTCACGCATAAAAGCGGGCGCGGTTATGTAACAGTGGAAACGGAGCTTATAAACGGCACGGAAAGCGACATCAGAGTTGAGATGCTTTCGTCTTTCGCGCTCTGCGATATTTCCCCGTACCTTGACGGCGCGGGCGAAAACTCTATGCTGCTGCACCGTATGCGCGGGAAATGGAGCATGGAGGGCAGGCTTGTGACGGAGACGCTTGAGGATCTGCTCCTGGAGGAATGTTGGTGCTACGGTAATTCAAAAAGCGTGCGGTTCGGACAGGTAGGCTCGATGCCGGTAAAGGGATATTTTCCGTTTATGGCGTTGGAGGACGTTAAAAATCATGTCATTTGGGGCGCGCAGCTCAGATGCCCGTCCTCGTGGCAGATGGAGGTCACGCGCGGCGACGACGGCGTATGTCTGTCGGGAGGTCAAGCCGACAGGGAAATGGGTCACTGGCTTAAGACGATAAAGCGCGGCGAAAGCTTTAAGGGACCGGAGGCGATACTCAGCGTGTGCGAGGGCGGCGTTGACGATATATGCGCGCGTCTTGTCGAAGCGCAGGAGGACGCGCTTAATGTGCCGCCCTGCGAGGAGGAGCTGCCGGTAATATTTAACGAGTACTGTACGACGTGGGGCAATCCGTCGCATGATAATATCTCGGGTATACTCGACGCGATAGACGGTAAGGGTATAGATTATTTTGTCATAGACTGCGGCTGGTTCAAGGCGGACGGCGCGCCGTGGGACGTCAGTATGGGCGATTACGTGCCGTCGGGGACGCTGTTCCCGCACGGTATAGGCGAGACGGCGCGGCTCATAAGGTCGCATGGTATGCGCGCCGGAATATGGTTCGAGATCGAAAACGTCGGGCGTATGGCGGACGCGTACAATAACACGGAGCATCTGTTAAAGCGCGACGGCGTAACGCTTACCACGCGTAATAGGCGGTTTTGGGATATGACGGACGAGTGGGTAATAAATTACCTCGACGAGCGCGTTATAAATTTTCTGAAAAGTAACGGCTTCGGGTACGTAAAGGTAGATTACAACGAAACGATTGGTATAGGCTGCGACGATAAAGACAGCTTGGGAGAGGGGTTAAGGCGTAATATCGAGGGTACGGCAGAGTATTTTAAACGTATGCGCAGGGAAATCCCCGACCTTGTAATAGAAAACTGCGCGTCGGGCGGTAACCGTCTTGAGCCGATGTTTATGTCGCTTTCGTCGATGGCTTCGTTTTCGGACGCGCACGAGTGCGTGGAAATACCTATCATAGCCGCTAATCTGCATAGGGCGGTACTGCCGCGTCAAAGTCAAATATGGTGCGTGGTACGCGAAAGCGACAGCCTTAAAAGAATAGCGTACTCGGTCGCGGCAGCGTTTCTGGGTCGAATGTGTCTCTCGGGCGACGTTACAAAGCTTACGCGCGATAAGTGGCGCGTAATCGAGGACGGTATAGCTTTTTACAAAAAGGCAGTACCAGTAATCAAGCATGGAAAATCGAGGCGTTTCGGTACAAAAATAACAAGTTACCGTCACCCCGAGGGGTACCAGGCGGTCGTGCGTGAAAACGAGGATACCGTTCTGTGCGTTATTCACTCGTTTAAAAACGCGCCCGAAAAAATCAGCGTAAATGTGGGCGCGGGCGCGGTTATAACGGATACATATTCGCACGGCGGCGTAAACGCGCGCGCAGAGGACGGAATACTCACTGTAGACGGTATTGAGGATTTTGGCGGATACGGCGTAATTATGAGCCGCGGACGTGAAAGTAAGAAGAAAAGTTAAATAAAATTACATAAACGGAAATATTAGTCTTGACAAACTTTTTTTGCTGTGCTAAAATGTAACGTGAGCAAAGGTGTTTCTTCCAAAGGGGGAGAAGCGCCTTTTTTTCCGAAACGTAACATGGTGTTTTGACGTATATATTATGAAAGGAACGTGGGTAAGATGACGAAAAAGGACATATTTAATTTGGTCGAGAAAGAGGACGTGCGTTTTGTGCGTTTGCAGTTTACCGATATTTTGGGTACGATGCGTAATATGGCGGTTACCACGTCGAAGCTTAAGGACGCGCTCGACGGGCGCTGTATGTTTGACGGTTCCTCGATAAAGGGATTTGTTAGTATTGAGGAAAGCGACCTGTTTTTGCATCCCGACCTTGACACGTTCACAATATTCCCGTGGCGTCCGCATCAGGGTAAGGTCGCGAGACTTATATGCGACGTGTATAAGCCGGATGGTACGCGGCTTGAAAGCGACCCGCGCCGTATACTTCAGAATGCAATCAAGGAAGCGGCGGATATGGGGTACACGTTTGAGGTAGGTCCAGAGTGTGAGTTCTTTTTGTTTAATACGGACGAGCGCGGCGACCCCGTTCTCGACCCGCACGATAACGCGGGTTATTTCGACCTCGCTCCGCTCGATAACGGCGAAAACTGCCGCAGAGAAATTTGCCTGACGCTGGAGGAGATGGGCTACGCCGTTGAAGCGTCGCACCACGAAATGGCTCCGGGTCAGCATGAGATAACGTTTCGGTATGACGACGCGTTAAAAACGGCTGACAGAATTGTAACGTTCAGAACGGTCGTTAAGACAATCGCGAAGAGAAACGGCTTACACGCGTCGTTTATGCCAAAGCCTATGGAGGGCGAAAACGGAAGCGGTATGCACCTTACGATGTCGCTTCTGAAAGACGGGAAAAACGTGTTCTGTTCGGACAGTGAAAACGGCAGGCTTTCGGAGACGGCGTATAAGTTTATAGCCGGACTTTTAAAGTACACGCCGGATATGGCGTGTCTTACCAATCCGACGGTAAACTCATACAAGAGGTTTATACCCGGTTACGAGGCGCCGTGCTATATATCGTGGTCGGAGAGTAACAGGAGCTTGCTCGTGAGAGTGCCGTCGACAAGAGACGGGAACTCAGCCAGAGTGGAGCTGCGCTCGCCGGACCCGACGGCGAATCCGTACCTTGCTTTGGCGGCGTGCCTTAAGGCGGGACTTTCGGGTATAAAAAACAACGAGGCGCTTCCGCCGAGTATCGACGTTAATATTTATAAGCTGTCCGATAAGGAAAGAGAGTATCTGGGAATAAAAAGTCTGCCGATAAGTCTTAACGAGGCAATCAACATAGGAAAGAAGTCGGAGTTTATAACGGAGCTTTTGGGCGAGAAATTTGCGTCGAGCTACTTTGCCGCAAAGGAGCATGAATACGGAGAATACCGCCGCACCATCAATCAGTGGGAAATTGAGAAATATCTTATAGAATATTAAACAATTTTCCGAGGGAGGTAACAGCGGTGGAGCGAGTTATACTGGCTTTTTCAAAAGACGCCGCCGCCGAAAAGGTAAGGAAAATGCTTGACGGCAGCGGGTATGAAGTCTGCGCGGTCTGTCATTCCAAGGCTGAGCTTCTGCGTTCTGTTACGGATATGGATGAGACGCTTATAATTATGGGGTATAAGCTGCCGGACGCGGTTGCGGACGAGGTTGCCGAGGATTTGCGCGAGGGGCAGAAGCTGATGAGTATAGTAAGGGCGGAGAGGCAAAACGAAATATATAATCAGGATATTTTTGTTGTGACGCTGCCGGTAAACAGGCAAATACTCATAAATTCGATTGAAACGTTTGTCGGTATCATCGAAAGACGCAAACACAGAGTACGGCGGACGCCGGAGGAGGAGAAAATAATCGCCAATGCAAAAGCGTATTTGATTGAAAATCACAGAATGACCGAAGAACAGGCGCACAGATTTATACAAAAGAGGAGTATGGATACCGGCGCGAGATTTATAGACACGGCAAGACAGATACTGGGCATTTAGACCGGTTAAAATCGCCCGTCTCACCGTTTTTCACTCGGGGCGCTGCAGTGTACAGCACCCTCACTGCAAAACGGCAATCCGAACGATTTTTCCTCGGTCTTAAGACAGGCGGAAAGGAGAAGTTATATGAATAAATTTAAATTTACGAAAATGCACGGAGCGGGTAACGACTACATATACGTGAACTGCTTCGAGGAAAAGGTTGAAGATATAAACGCGACGGCGAAGAAAGTTAGCGACCGCCACTTCGGAATAGGCTCGGACGGGCTTGTTTTGATTTGCCCGTCGGATAAGGCGGATTTCCGCATGGATATGTACAACAGCGACGGGACGCAGGCGGAGATGTGCGGCAACGCGACGCGCTGCGTCGGCAAGTATGTGCATGATAAGGGACTTACGGACAAAACCGAAATCACGCTTGAAACGCTGGCGGGTATCAAGATTTTAAAGTTAAATCTTGATGAAAACGGTAAGGCGGACACGGTGCGCGTAAATATGGGAAGCCCCGAGCTTGTGCCGAGGAACATACCGATAAACTCCGACCTTGACAGATTTATCGAGCAGCTCGTCGAGGTTGACGGTAAGGAGTATCGCGTCACGGGAGTTTCGATGGGAAATCCGCACGCGGTCACGTATATTGACGACGTTGACGGCTTGGATATAGAAAAGCTTGGACCGAAGTTTGAGAACCACAAGCTGTTCCCGAAGCGCATAAACACGGAGTTTGCGCAGATCGTGGACAGAAATACGATAAAAATGCGCGTTTGGGAGCGCGGTGCGGGTGAGACGCTTGCCTGCGGCACGGGAGCTTGCGCGACGCTTGTCGCGGCGAATTTGTCAGGCTTGGTAGGCGATGAGGCGGATTTGGTGCTGTTGGGCGGTACGCTTCATATACGCTGGGATAAGGATGAGAACAACGTGTATATGACGGGACCCGCCGAGTTTGTGTTCGACGGGGAGATTGAGGTAGGATAGGGAGGCTTGCGGGACGTCGGGGGCGCCGTCCCCTACAAAAGGGAGGCTAACGGGCGACCGCGAGGGTCGCCCCTACGACAACATACCACGATATTAAAATTAAATATAATATAAAAAAAGGAGAAATAACAATGGCAAAGATAAACGACAATTACTTAAAGCTCCCGGGAGCGTATCTTTTTTCGACGGTAGCGCGCAAGGCGGAGGAATTTGCGGCGGCGCACCCCGACAGAGAGCTTATCAAAATGAGTATAGGCGACGTGACGAAGCCGCTCGCGCCCGCGGTAACAGAGGCTATGCACAAGGCGGTTGACGAAATGGGTACCGCAGAGGGCTTTCGCGGTTACGGTCCCGAGCAGGGCTACGACTTCCTGCGCTCGAAGATAGCCGAGTGCGATTACAAGTCGCGCGGCATTGACATAGACATCAGTGAAATATTTGTTTCCGACGGCGCGAAGTCGGACTGCGGCAATATCGGCGACATATTCTCCGTAGACAACAAGGTTGCGGTGTGCGACCCGGTATATCCCGTGTATGTTGACACGAACGCGATGGCGGGACGCGCGGGCGATTACATAGGCGAGCATTGGACAAACCTTTACTACATGCCCTGCACCGAGGAAAACGGCTTTATGCCCGAGCTTCCCAAGGAAAAGGTTGACATAATCTATCTCTGTTTCCCGAACAACCCCACGGGCGTGGCGGCGACGAGAGAACAGCTTAAGCCGTGGGTCGAGTACGCGAAAGAAAACGGCGCGGTAATTCTTTACGACAGCGCGTATGAGGCGTTTATAACAAATCCCGACGTTCCTCACAGCATATATGAAATCGAGGACGCAAAGGAAGTCGCAATCGAGTTTAGAAGCTTCTCAAAGACGGCGGGCTTTACCGGTACGCGCTGCGCGTACACGGTTGTGCCGCACACGCTTAAAATTGACGGTACGGAGCTTAACTCGCTTTGGAACCGCCGTCAGTGTACAAAGTTTAACGGCGTGCCGTATGTTATACAAAGAGCGGCCGAAGCCGTGTACTCCGACGCGGGTCAGAAGCAGACAAAGGAAGCGATAGCGTACTACCTCGAAAACGCGAAAATTATCCGCGGCGCGCTCACCGAGGCGGGTCTTACCGTATACGGCGGCGAGAACGCGCCGTATATATGGGCGAAAACGCCGAATGGCTTAAAATCATGGGAGTTTTTTGACAAAATTCTCGACGAGGCGGGCGTTGTCACGACCCCGGGAAGCGGCTTCGGACCGAGCGGTGAGGGCTTTGTGAGACTCACGGCGTTCTCAACAAAGGAAAATACCATAAAAGCTATGGGAAAAATCAAGGCAATTTTGTAAAATATCTCAGTAGACATAACAGCGTTACGGTGGTATAATTGATATGATGAAACAATGGCGTTTCAATAAGCACACATATATGTGTTTGTTGGAGCGCCTTATTTTTTGAAAGGATTGAGGTAAATGGAGTATAACGGACTGCCCGAAAAACAGGGAATGTACGACCCGCAGTTTGAGCATGACGCGTGCGG